>NZ_BAAAVT010000015.1:0-101853 GCF_039534665.1 Nesterenkonia aethiopica
GCTTCTCTGCGACATAGTCCAGCAGCCGGTCGAATTGAGCAGTCACGCTGGCCGGGTCGGGCTGGTCATAGACGCTGTGCAGCATCGCTTTGACCGCAGGCCACATGCTCTTCGGACACACGCTCATCAGGTTGGCCGCATAGTGGGTCCGGCACCGCTGCCAACAGGCTCCGGGCAGATTCGCAGCAATCGCTTCGACCAGCCCGGCGTGAGCATCGGAGGTGACCATCTTGACCCCGGTCAGACCGCGGGCGACCAGGTCGGCGAAGAAGGTGTTCCAGGCGGTGGCGGTCTCTGCGGTGGCGACCTGGACTCCCAAGACCTCGCGGTGACCATCGGCGTTGACTCCGGTGGCCACCAGCACCACCGCGTTGATGACTCGGCCGCCTTCACGGACCTTCATGGTCAGCGCGTCAGCGGCGACGAAGGTGAACGGGCCAGCCTCGCCCAGCGGGCGGGTGCGGAATTCGGTGATGTGTTCATCGAGGTCGGTGGCCATCCTGGAGACCTGGGACTTCGACAACGAATGGATGCCAAGAGCCTTGACCAGCTTGTCCATCCGGCGGGTGGAGACCCCGGCCAGGTAGGCATCAGCGACCACGGTGATCATCGCCGATTCGGCCCGTTTGCGCCGTTCGAGCAGCCATTCGGGGAAGTAGGTGCCTTGGCGGAGTTTGGGCACGGCGACGTCGATGGTGCCAACCCGGGTATCGAGGTCGCGGTGGCGGTACCCGTTGCGGTGGGTAGTCCGCTGCGCGCTGGGCTTGCCGTACTCCGCACCGATGACAGCGTCAGCATCGGCTGAGAGCAGGGCGTTGATCATGGTCTGCAGCAGATCACGGAGCAGATCTGGTGAGGCCTGACCCAGGGCTTCCTTCAACACGGTGGCAGGGTCGAGAATATGGGTAGCGGTCATCGTGGTGATGTCCTTTCGAGTGGGTTGTAGGAGATTCCTCGAAGGGGTCACCCGATGGCCGCGTCCACGTTCAAGACGAAGATGGTCACGGCCTCGGGAGGGTTACACCACTCTATGGGGCACTACTCCAGGACCGCTAACGCCTCATCCCCCCCCCCGCTTCCCCGATGGATCCAGTACCTGAAGCTCGACCGGGATGTGGCATAGCCAGACCCTGCCCCCAATACCATTCCTGACACACGTCCCCGAGGCTGACAGGGTCGGCAACGCCGCTGAGGGCAAACGGTGCCAACTTCCTACTTAGCCCCAACGGCGTCGACGCGTCTCACAATCCACGCGGTCGCCGATGGACACTAGGGCAGGCAACACGGGTCACGCGCGTCGGTTCCACGTGTTCCGCCCCAACCGGGCAATGACCGCACCAAGCACGGTGTCGGCAACGCGACTGGGAGCCTATGATCATGCGGCTTTCGCGGCGAAGCGCCGCCTATCCCACCGTGCCCATCAGTTCGGCGGGCGCCCTGTGGACCGTCCTTGGCGTCCCCATGGAGCTCGGGGTCCCCTGGGGAGGCTTCTCGCAGCGGCCATCATCTGAGTGACGGTCCTGACCACGCCTTCGGCACTCATCGCCACGGCCACGGGTGCCGTCGTCTCGCTGCTGCAGTTCTCGGCGCTGCGGGGGCCGCACCTGGCCGCGCCGCAGCGCCGGCCGGCGTCGCCTCCGCGGCGGGAGCCGGTCTGCTCGCCCGGTGGACCCTGGGCTCGGGATGGCCCCTTCCCGCCCATGCCGTGCCGCTGGCCGCCACCTTCGCCGGAGTCGCCTTGGCGTGGTCGGCTCGGACGCCTCAGGCGCCGTGGGCCGAAACCGCGCTGGCCCGGGCCGTCCACGTCTCCCTGCAGGTCACGATCGGGATGGCCGCCCTGGCCGCCGTCGTCGGAGTCCTACTGGGCCCCTTCCCTGGACATGCCAAGGCTCGAGGGCTCCTGGCTTTTCCCGTGGGTGGCCGCCGGCCTGACCTTCCCCGTCACGACGCTGGGAGTGACCCTGTGCCGGCTGATCCGGAACCGGCGCACCACAGCCGCCTGAGCCTCAGCCCTGCGGGATCTCCCGGGCGTTGGCCAGCACCGGCAGCTTCTCCCGGGCGGCGGCCACGACGTCGGCGTCGAGGTCGGCGACCAGCAGCTCCGGGGCCTCGCCGGCCTCGGCGAGCACCTCCCCGGTGGGCGAGACGATCATGGAGTGCCCCACCCCGGTGGGCGCCCCCTCCACGGCCTCGACCCCGACCGCTGCGGGCAGGCCCTGACCGCACGCGATCACGTACTGGGTGGAGTCCAGCGCCCGGGCGCGGGCCAGCAGCCGCCACTGGTCCACCTTCCCGGGTCCGGCACCCCAGGACGCCGGCAGGATGGTGGCCAGCGCTCCGGCCCGGGCGTGGGCGGTGAACAGGTTCGGGAAACGGATGTCGTAACAGGTCGCCAGGCCGAGGAGATCACCGTCGAGAGTGAACCGCGCCGGCTCCTCACCGGGGGCCACGGTCTTGGACTCCTGGAAGCCGAAGGCGTCATAGAGATGGATCTTGTCGTAGGTGGCCAGCACGCCCTCGCCGTCCACCGCCAGCAGCGTGTTGGTCACCCGCGCCCGGCCCTGCTCCCCCGGCTCGGCCGGAGTGAACATGCCGGCGACGATCGCGATCCCATGACGCCGCGCGATCTCACGCAGCCGAGCGCCCCAGGGGCCGTCCACGGGCTCGGCGACGGAGGTCAGCGTGTGGCCGAAGGCCCGCTGGACGGCTTCGGGGAAGACCACCAGCTCGGCGCCGGCCTCGGCCGCCCGGCCGGCCCACTCGTCCACGAGCTCCAAGTTCTGCCGCGGGTCCTCACCGGTGACGATCTGTGCCGCTGCGATACGCATGACACCAGCCTACGCGTCGATCCGGAGCCAACCCCGCCTCAGAGGAACTCATCGGCGAGGCGCTGCAGCTCCTCCACATGCGTGTGCCAGTCGGAGATCTCCGCCTCCGGCATGTTGTCGTTCCCAGGCCGCATGCCCACCGCCCCGTCGAGGAGCTCACGCAGGATGTCCGCATGGCCGGCATGCCGGGCGGTCTCCACGATGAGATGGACCACCAGCCGCCCGAGGGTCGTGCGGCCGTTCTCACCCCACCAGGGCACCTGGGCAGGCGCGTCCAGGCCCAGGTCGGCGACGGCGTCGTCGGTGGTACGCCACGCCGTCCGGTAGAAGTCCAGCACCCAGTCCCTGCTCTCCTCCTCCGTGGCGAAGAGGTCCGCGTTGAACGCGGCGCCGTCCTCCAGCCACGGCATCGGCACCGGGCTGGGGCGCCCCAGTGGGGCCGTGAAGTACCCCATCTCCATGCTGGCCACATGTTTGACCAGGCCCAGCAGGTTCGTCCCGGTGGGGGTCAGGGGGCGGCGGGCATCGTGCTCCGTCACGCCGTCGAGCTTCCAGATCATCGCCTCGCGCAGCCCGTGCAGGTACCGCAGGAGCATCTCCGCCTCAGCGTCCACATCACTCATGGCGGCACTGTAGGAGATGACGGGCCCGGGGAACAGGCTCCCCGGCCGCCGACCCGGACATCTCCGGCCCGCCCATCACCGACCCGCCGACACAAGATCGCGGACGGCCGGGATGGATCACTCGCACCTGTCCATCCCGACCGCCCGCGACCGGTCTTCATGCCGACGACGGCCCGTCACCCGGGCCGTGCGGGATCACTCCTCGTCGGTGTCCTCGTCCTCCTCCTCGACGTCCTCCTCGTCGGTGTCCTCCTCGTCGGTGTCCTCTTCGTCGGT
Source organism: Nesterenkonia aethiopica (assembly GCF_039534665.1). Taxonomy (NCBI): domain Bacteria; kingdom Bacillati; phylum Actinomycetota; class Actinomycetes; order Micrococcales; family Micrococcaceae; genus Nesterenkonia; species Nesterenkonia aethiopica. Next base: position 3,728 of record NZ_BAAAVT010000015.1, read on the forward strand.
GTCCTCGAGCTCCTCGGCGTCCACACCGGTGTCGGTGCCGTCGTGGCCGGCGTCGGACTCCCAGCCGACCAGCGTCCAGTCACGGGTCTCGAACAGGCTCGGCCCGTAGTTCGCCAGACCCTCGCGGAAGGCCGTGATCACGGGCCCGTTCGAGTACGCCAGGTAGTGGAAGTAGGTGCTCAGTGCCTCCTGCTCGATGGCATGGGCCTCGGCGAACCGCTCGTCGTCGTCCTCGATGCCGAAGAGCTCGCTGATCCGCTCGTCCAGCTCCTCGTCTCCCAGGCCGGTCAGGTTGCCGTCCCCAGTGGAGTAGAACTGGTTCGGGGCGCTGGTCGGGTCAGCCCCGGCCTTGCCGTAGCACATGTTGACCAATCCGAAGTCGCGGTTGCCCACCACGTCCCCGAACTGCCCGGAGCCCTGGTTGTTGATGTCCAGGTTGATGCCGACCCCGGCCGCCATGGACTGGGCGGCCTGGGTCATCGCCTGGTTGATCGGGTCATCGCCGAAGGTGTTGAACACCACCCGCAGCTCCTCGCCGTCCCGGCTGCGGTACTCGTCCCCCTCATCCTCGAAGACCCAGCCGGCCTCCTCCAGGACGTCGGCCGCACCCTCCGGGTCGTCGTCCTCCACGGGGTAGCCGTCCTCGTACCGGTCATCGAACGGCATCATCAACCACGATCCGGGGGTGTCCTCCTCCCAGTTGATGCCCTCGAACTGGATCGCCGCCAGCTGCTCCCGGTCCAGGACCCGGAAGATCGCCTCACGCACGGCGACATCGTCGAGAGTGGTGGCATCCCCGTTCAGCACGAAGCCACAGGTCGCCATGCGCTGACCGCGCCGGATGTCATACCCCTCGTCCGACCACTCCGTCAGCTCCTCATAGCGAGGACGGGTGGCGATTCCGACGGCGTCGATCTCCCCGTTCTGGAACGCGGGGATGGTCGCGCTGGTCTCATAGGCGGCGAAGTTCAGCCGCTCCAGCACCGGCTCCTCGCCCCACCAGTTCTCGTTGGGGACCAGGGAGATCACATTCGCGGCCACGTCCATGACATCCACGGTGAAGGGACCGGCCCGGTACTCGGGCCGCACATCGTTGACGAAGCCGTCGTTGAACTCCTCCGGGGTGTCCACGTCAGGGTGGATGATGGGGCTGTCACCGGTGCTCCCCGCGTTGAAGATGCTCTGCCAGGGCTGGTACATCTCCGCCATGGTGACGGTGAAGTGCCACTCGTCCTCGCCCTGCTCGATGCTCTCGATCTGGTCGTAGGCCGTCGTGGACACCAAGTCATAGCCCTCTTCGGCTCCCGAGCGGATCGCCACGGTGTGCTCGTAGGTCTCGAAGTCGATGGGCGTGCCGTCGTTCCAGACGGCCTCCGGGTTCAGCTCGTAGTGCAGGATCTGGGTGCCGTCGTCGGTGGTCTCCTGCTCTGCGGAGAGGAAGTAGTCCTCGTTGAGGACGTAGTCGCCCTCAGGGTCCAGCCTCCAGGCGCTGGCGGTGTGCACCGCGCTGAGGATCTGGCGGGTGTCGGAGGCGTTGCCCGCATTGGTCAGGCCGTTGAAGTTGGGCCCGAGGTGGCCGATGGGCAGAGTCAGCTGACCGCCGTCCTGCAGGTCCGCCGGGTCCTGGGCGTTGATGTCATAGACCTCCGCGAGGTCGCCGCTCAGACCCGCCTGCTCGGGTCCCCCACCCCCGCTCCCGCCGCCGTCGCCGTTGCCGCAGGCCGACAGGGCCAGCGCTCCGGCCGCCAGGACGGCCATCGGCAGCGCGGCTCGGCGCCGCGGAATCCTCGTCTTCCGGTGCTGCATAGGTACTCTCCTCCTGTGCGATGATGCGGATGCCCACCTCCGCTGGTGGGTGCCCGCCGACGCCGCTGCGCCGGGTCGGGCACCATGACCGGCCAGGCGGGCTTCTCCTGGGCCGGATGCTCTGATGCGGACGCGCTCAGTTCACGGCCGCCTCCCGAGTGCTCAGCAGGTCCGCAGGATGATGGCAGGCGACGCGCTGATCGACGTCGTCCTCCCCGGCCAGCGGCTCCAGCACCGGCTCCACCTCCTGGCAGGACCTCCGCTTCTCCTCCGGCAGGAGCCGATACAGCGGACAGCGGGGCCGGAAGCTGCACCCGTCGGGCACATTCGTCGGCGAGGGGAGGTCCCCCTCCAGCACCAGGTGCGTCCGGGTGGACTCCACCTCCGGGTCCGGCACCGGGATGGCCGAGAGCAGCGCCTGGGTGTACGGGTGCCGCGGGCGCTCATAGATCTGCTCCACGTCACCGACCTCCACGAACCGACCCAGGTACATGACCGCCACCCGGTCCGAGATGTGCCGGACCACCGAGAGATCATGGGCGACCATCACATAGGAGAGCCCCAGCTCCGACTTCAGCCGCTGCAGCAGGTTCACCACCCCCGCCTGGATGGAGACGTCCAGGGCGGAGACGGGCTCGTCGAGCACGATCACCTTCGGGTCCAGCGCCAGGGCGCGCGCGATGCCGATGCGCTGCCGCTGCCCTCCGGAGAACGCGTTGGGGAACCGGTCCAGGTGGTCCGGCTGCAGCCCGACGATGCCGATGAGCTCCATGACCCGCCGGGAGATGCGATCGGCCTCCCAGCCCTGCGCCTGCATGGGCTCCGCCAGCAGCTCGAAGACCGTCTGCCGCGGCGAGAGCGCCCCGGTGGGGTCCTGGAACACCATCTGGATGCCCGCCCGCAGCTCCTTCGGCGCCCGGTGCCGCTTCTTCGAGCCGGCCACCGTGGTGCCGTTGACGTGCAGCGTCGAACCCTCCGGCGGGTCCAGCTCCATGATCTCCAGCAACGTGGTGCTCTTGCCGGACCCGGACTCGCCCACGATGGAGAAGCACTCCGCCTCACGGACGTCGAAGCTGACGTCATCGACGGCCTGCACCACGCCCAGGCGGCGCTTCAGCAGCCGGGAGCGCAGCTCGAACCGGCGGCTCAGGTGCTCGACCTCCAGCACGGTCTCCCGACTCTCGCGCGTGGTCAGCTCGATCGCGGAGGGCTGAACACGCTCGACGCCGTAGACCTCCCGCGGGTCCGAACGCAGCGCCTCCTCCAGCCGCAGGCAGGCCGCGCTGTGCAGCGCCACCTGAGGCAGCGCCGCCCCGTCACCTGACGAGCAGTCGTCACGGGCCGAGGCTCCTGGTACGGGGCGCAGCACCGGCTCCTCCTGGCGGCACTGTTCGGCCGCCATCGGACAGCGCGGAGCGAACGGGCAGCCGAGCGGCGGCTGCGTCAGATTCGGGGGCTGGCCTGGGATCGTGGCCAGCGCGTGCTCCGGGGAGACGTCCAGCCGAGGCACCGCCGCGATGAGGCCCATCGTGTATGGCATGGATGGTTGGGCGAAGACCTCCCGGGTGGTGCCGCGCTCCACCGGCCGACCGGCGTACATGACCACCAGGTGGTCGGCGAGGCCGGCGACCACCCCGAGATCGTGGGTGATCATCACGATCGCCGCCCCGGTCTCCCGCTGGGCCACCTTCAGCAGCTCCAGGACCTGCGCCTGCACGGTGACGTCCAGGGCGGTGGTCGGCTCGTCGCAGATGATGACCTTCGGGTCGTTGGCCATCGCCATGGCGATCATGACGCGCTGACGCATGCCGCCGGAGAACTCGTGGGGGAAGTTCTTCAGCCGTTCCTCAGGCGAGGGGATGCCCACCTTGGTCAGCAGCTCGGCGGCGCGGGCCTCCTTCTGCTGCCGAGTCATCTCCGGATGGTGGTTGCCGATGGCGTCGGTGATCTGCTGGCCGATGGACAGCACGGGGGTCAGCGAGCTCAGCGGGTCCTGGAACACCATGGAGATGGTGTTCCCCCGGTGCCGGCTCATCTGCTTGTCGCTGAGCCCGAGCACGGACTCTCCGGCGAGCACGACCTCTCCGTCCACACGGGCGGACTCGGGCAGCAGACCCATGATGGCCATCGAGGTCACGGACTTCCCCGAACCGGACTCCCCCACGATGCCCAGAACCTCCCCGGCACGCAGGTCGAAGTCCACGCCCCGGACCGCATGCACGGTGCCGGACTCCGAAGGGAAGCGCACGTTGAGGTCCCGCACGGAGAGGACCACCTCCGGGCCCCCGGCGGTCTGCCGCCGGTCTGTCACTGCTGGCGTGGTGCTCATACTCGGGCTCGACCTCCTGCTCGCGACTCCGGATCGAGGGCGTCCCGCAGTCCGTCGTTGATCAGCATCAGCGCCACGACGATCAGCCCGAAGGCGATGACCGGCGCCCAGAACATCCATGGCTGCTGGCCGAAGACATAGCTGCGGGCCTGGTAGATGAGCAGCCCCAGCGAGGTCTCCGGCACGCTGACCCCGATGCCCAGGAAGGACAGGGAGATCTCCGCGAGGATCGCACCCCAGATGCTGGTGGTCGCGTTGATGATCGCCAGGGAGGCCAGGTTCGGGGTCAGGTGCCGCCACACGATGCGCAGCGGGTGCACCCCCATGAAACGTGCCGCCTTCACGAACTCACGGTCCACGAAGGACAGGGACATCCCCCGGATGAGACGCGCTGAGGCCATCCAGCCGAAGAAGACCATGATGAACGCCAACGTCACGGGCCCGCCGTCGCGCCCGGTCATGATGATGCCGATCAGGATGATCTGCGGAAACATGATCAGCGCCTCGATGAACCACATCAGGGTGCGGTCCACCCACTTGCCGAAGTACGCCATCGCACAGCCGGCCAGCAGGGACATCAGCGGCGTCAGGATGCCGACGACCAGCCCGATCATCAGGGAGGTGCGGGTGCCCTGCGCCAGCAGCGCCACCATGTCGATGCCGGCCGAGTTCGTCCCCAGCCAGTGCTCGGCGCTCGGCCCCGTCCCCAGGTTCAGGAAGTCCTGCTCCGTGTAGTGCCACGGGGTGAGCAGATGCCCGAAGAGCGCAAACGCACCCAGCAGAGCCAGCAGCGCCACGCCGACGAGGGCCAGCCGGTTGCGCACGAACCGCCGGGCGATGAGCCGCTTCTTGCCCATCGGCTTGAACTCCACCGGCTGCTCCGGCAGCTCGTCCGCGGCGGCGCGCGAGTTCTCCACGGCGCTGATCGGGGTGATGGACATGGGTCACAGCCTCACTCTCGGGTCGACCAGGGAGGTGAAGAAGTCGGCCAGCATCGCGCCGATGGCGAAGATGATGCACCCGTAGAAGACGATCGCCACCGAGGCGTTGACGTCATGGGCGTGCAGGGCCCGCAGTCCCCAGGAGCCCAGCCCGTCCCAGTTGAAGACCATCTCGGCCATCACGGTTCCGGTGAACAGCGCGGGAATGGTGAAGGCGATGGACTGCGCCGTCGGGACGAAGGACACGCGCAGCGCATGCTTCCGGATCGCCTGACTGCGGGTCAGCCCCGTGGCGCGAGCCGTGCGGACGAAGTCTGCGTTGACGAAGTCCAGCAGGTACTGGCGCTGGGAGATCTGCATGGAGGCCCAGCCGAAGAGCGTCATCGCCACGGTGGGCACCGTGTAGTGGGCCGCCATGTCCACGAACTGGTTCCAGGCCCCCTCGACGCCGATGCTGCGGAACCCGGTGACGTAGAAGATCTGCTGGCCGGCGGCCTCGTTGACCCAGATCGCCCCCCGCTGGACCAGCAGGTAGGCCACCGGCACCGGCACGATCATCGTGAAGTAGGAGTACCAGGTGCTGGCCCGGTCCCCGAACCGGTACTGCCGGGCCGCCGCGTAGACGCCGAGCAGGATTCCGATGACCATGGTCAGCACCGTGGCGACCAGCGTCAGCTGGGTGGAGATCCACACCCGGATGGCGAACTCGTCGTTGACGTAGCCGCCGTTGGGAGTCCGGCCCCAGTCCCACTGGGTGAGGATTCCGGTCAGCCACACCCAGTACCGCTGGAGCGCGTTCTGGTCCGGATCAAGATCCAGCCGCCGCAGCGAGTCCTGGACGTTCGCCCGGCTGACCTCAGGATCCACCCCGCCGCCCATGATGTCCGCGAGCTGGGCCTCGGGATTGAAGAAGCTGACGGCCATGAGATAGGCCAGCGAGGTCACCGCGAAGGTCATCACGGCGTAGCGGACGCCCCGCAGAGCCAGGAACTTCAGCATCCCGCCTCCTCGACTCCTCGCGGACGGCTCCGCTGACGCGACCGCACCTCGGGAGTCGGACGCGCCGTGGTCCGCTGGACGACGCTGATCGGGATTCTCACGGACGGTTTCCTCACGTGGCTCGGCACGGCCCCGGCGGGGCGTGACGCCGTCCGCGCAGTCCGCTCCATCTGGAGGCCGTCCGGCACGGCGCGACCTCGGCCGAAGGCGTCTCTGGCCTCGGCGGAGCGGCCCCTTCCGGGGCTGAAGCCGCGGTCGGCCCGTCAGGTGACTGGCCGATCAGCCCGGTGGCGCCTTCCTCAATCATGGTGCGAGCAGCTCGAGCGGCGCAGCTGGTGTCTGTTGCAGGTGGCAACACTCTACGTCGAGAGTCGAGCCCGCTGAAGAGGGTGGATGAAACTGATGCGCATGAGCATCTGGTCATCTTCAGGTCACACGGGACTCCGCCGGCGAGTCACCTCGCCAACCCATGACGCAGGGGCCCATCTTCCCTGCCTCCTGACAGCGAGAGGAGGATCTGCAACACATCTTTCGCAATTCCGCGCGAATCCGGGGATGCCTCCCTCCGAAGACCCCGCGCCGAACCGCTCCCCGACGATGAGGTGAGCCCGGCCACATCGCCGTCGAGGAGTTGGTGGCCCTGAGCCGCCAGAACGCCCCCACACGGCCCCCACTCGCCGCCCACACCCTCAGCCGCTGAGAAATGTTTCACAATGTGACAGCGTGCACGGCGACGTCGGAGCGGATCCCGCCGTCACCACACAGGGTTCCATTCCCCGCTCAGGATCGCCGCCGTCAGCGCGACCCCCGCCAGCAGGGCACCGCCGAGGACCACTGGGACGTCCACGACGCCGAAGCGCGCCGGCCGTGCCCACGTACGAGGTCCCGCACCGAACCCGCGGGACTCCATGGTCACCGCCAGCCGGACGGCGACCCGGATGGCCTGCACCAGCAGCCCGAACGCCTGCGAGCACGTAGCGCGCACCTTCCCGGCGAATCCGCCCTGCGTGCCGATCCCCCGGGCCCGACGTGCGAGCCCGATGGTCACCCAGTGCTGGGCCAACAGGCCGAGCAGCCGCATCGCTGCCAGCGCACCCAGCACGAAGCGCGCCGGGAGCCGCAGCTGCTGGGCCAGCGCATCGGCCAGGTCCGTCGGGTCCGTGGTGGAGAAGACGATCACCGAAGGCAGCACCACCGCGAGCGCTCGGGCCCCCATGGCAATCCCCAGCTCCACGGAGCCTTCGCTGACGGTGGTGACGCCGAAGTCCAGCAGCACCGCCCCGGACTCCTCGGCCGCGATGGCGGTCCCCCAGACGGCCACCACCGCTCCCACCGCGAACGGCCAGATGCGTCTCAGGAACTGCCCCAGTCGCAGCCCGGCCAACGGCAGCACCAGGAAGCTGGCGACGATCACCACCGCCGAGCTGACCCAGTCCATCGTGGAGACCAGAGCGGCGGTCACGAGCAGCACGGCGAACAGTTTGGCCAGCGCATTCGAGCCGCCGAGCCAGGACGTCGATCGCACCCCGGTCAGCATCGGGGCGGCCGCTCCCGCGCTGCGGGTCCCCGCGGAGGAGGAGACGGCGCCCGCACCCGGCTCCCCGAGGCGCAGCTCCTCGGCCTCCAGCGCCCGCAGGAACGCCTCGTCATGGGTCACCGCCACCACGGTGCCGCCGTCGCGCAGATGCTCACGCAGCAGCCCGATCAGGGCGGCGAACGTGTGGGCGTCCTGGCCGAAGGTCGGCTCGTCCAGCATGAGCACCTCCGGACCTGCAGCGAGCACCGTGCCCACCGAGAGCCTGCGCTTCTCCCCGCCCGAGAGCGTGAAAGGGTTCGCCTCAGCCAGCGCGGTCAGTCGCAGCCGCTCGAGCAGCCGATCAACCCGCTGCTCGACCTCATGCTCGCTGAACAGCGGCTGGTCGCCGCCGGGCCGCCGGGCTTGGCGGGCACCGAGGGCGAGCTCCTCACGCACCGTGGGCCGGACGAACTGATGCTCAGGCTCCTGGAAGACCAGGCCGATGCGGGCCACGAGGTCAGCAGAGCGCCACCGATGCGGATCATCCGGGAGCTCGCCGCCGTCGGCCCCTTTGAGCCGGTCCGCGGCGACGAGCCGGCCACCATGGACCGGGATCAGCCCCGCCAGGCTCAGCAGCAGCGTGGACTTGCCCGCGCCGTTGCGGCCGGTGATGCCCAACGCACGTCCGGCCGGGAGCGCGACGTCCACCCCGTGGAGCACCGGGACCGGAGCCGGACGGTTCGACCTCCGCCGGGGCGGCCTCTCCCGGGAGACGGCGAGCTCCTCGCCGGTGAGCAGCGGCGCAGGCGACGCGGCCCCGGCGGGATGGAGCGCGGTCCCCCAGGTGGCCTCCGACACCGGGTCGTGGCCGGGCACCCACAGGCCCAGCTGCACGAGGTCGGCACGCAGGTCGGCGTCGTCGTGGACCCGGGCGGCCGGAAGCCGGTGCCGCACCCCGCCGGCGGCGTCGAGGACGATCAGCGTGTCCACGTGATCCACCCAGGTGGCCAGCCGATGCTCGACCACCAGCAGGGTGGAGCCGTGCCGGCGGCAGGCCTCGACGACGGCGTCGCGCACCCGGTCGGTGCCTTCCGAGTCGAGGTTGGCGGTGGGCTCGTCGAGCAGCAGCAAGCCCGGTCGCATCGCCAGGATGCCGGCCAGTGCGAGACGCTGCTTCTGCCCGCCGGAGAGCCGAGCGGTGGGGTGGTCGAGCAGGTCGCGGGTCTCCTCGGAGGTTCCGGCCAGGCCCGTCTCCTGCAGCACCTGGTGCACACGGTCCCAGATCTCGGCCCGCGCCACCGCCAGGTTCTCCGGGGCGAAGGCGACGTCGTCCCCCATGCGGGAGAGCACCACCTGGGCCTCCGGATCCTGCTGCATCAGCCCCACCGCGCCGCGGGCCTGGTGCGGGGTGAGCCCGTCGACCAGCAGCTCGCCGGAGGTGACGGCCTCGTCGTCGTGCAGCACTCCGGCCAGGCCGTGCAGCAAGGTCGACTTCCCGGCCCCCGAGGCGCCCACCAGCAGGGCCTTCTCCCCGGGCTCCAGGCGCAGATCCAGCCCGTCCACCGCCGGGGCGGGGCGATCCGCATGCTGGTAGCTCCATCCTCGGACGTCGACGCCGGCGCCCGCGGCAGGGCTCTGGACAGGGGCGTCGGGGGCGGGAGCGGGGTCCGGCCTCATCGCCTCAGCCCTCACGACGACGGCGCAGCACCGGCTCCTGATGCGCCCGGCGCGAGGCCAGCGGCCCCAGCACCGAGGTGGCCGCGAGCCCGCGGGTGGCCAGCCAGGACAGCAGGCCGGCGATGATCGCCCCGGAGAGCGTGAAGCATCCGATGTGGATGAAGGTCTCCAGCGGCGCGTAGGCGTACATGGGGATGATCCAGTGATAGGTCGCTCCGCCGAAGAACCCGGACAGGGCCCCGGCGAGCATCGCAACCTCCAGGGTGTAGCGCCGGTAGAGGAACGCCAGGAAGATCAGCTCCGCACCCAGGCCCTGCACGAAGCCGGAGGACAGCACGGTCAGACCCCACTGGGAGCCCAGCAGGGCCGAGACGACCGCGGCGACCATCTCGCAGTAGATGGCGGCGCCGGGCTTGCGGATGATCAGCATCCCCAGCACCGCGGGGAAGAGCCACATGCCGTGCACCAGGGTGGCGGCCGGCGGGTAGGCGGCGAAGAGTCCCCCGACGACGTGATAGCTCAGGTTCCATCCCCAGAAGATGACGCCGGAGGCCACTGCCAGGGTGGAGGCGACGACGATCTCCGAGACCGTCCAGCGGAAGGTCCTGGGGGCCCCGGATGCGGACTGGCCGGCCGCCGGGCCGTGCGTTCCGCGCGAGGCGGTCTGTTCAGTGCTGCTCATGATGCTCCCTCGTGTGACGAGCGTGGACCACGAGCACGCAGGGAGGGAGCCGGTCCTGCCCACCGCGGGCCCATGCGGCCCGATGCCGCGGTCTCCGCCGTCGGCGGGTGCGACGGACGGCCCGCCGGGCAGCGGGGCGCCGTCGTCGCGATGCGGCACGCGAGGAGCAGATCCGGCATCCGAGGACAGCTCGACTTCCTGCGCAGGCGTTGTCCCGGCGTCGTGCCGGTGTTGTCCTGATCAGGTTCGAGGGTCTGGGCCGTGTGCCCACTCTCAGCGCCGTGCCGTGCCCGCGTCCGCAGGCCCGGGAAGCGCTCCCCTGTCGTGTCTCGAATGACGTCCACCACAGTAGCGCATCCGGGCCGCCTGCCGGTTAGGCTGGTGACGGTGCAGGGCGTCCTCGGGCGCCCTTGCCGCAGCAGGGTCCACCGGACCTGCGCCGACGTGCTGCCGAGCCCGCATCCCACCACCAGGAGTGCTGATGGACAAGATCATGGACAAGCTGCTGACCACCGGGATCTCCCTGGCCGGAGGTTTCGTCGCCACGAAGGCCTTCGAGTTCGCCTGGAGGCAGGCCACCGGCGAGGACTCCCCCCGTGGTTCCGATGACGAGGATATCTCGCTGCAGAAGGCCCTGGTCTTCGCGGTCTCCTCGGCAGCCATCTCCGCCGGGGTGCAGGTGCTCTCCCAGCGCGGCGCCAAGGCATCCATGAAGAAGATCAAGGCGGCCTACGCGGACAAGGCCGAGGTCTGAGCCGACCGCACGCCCTCCTCGGGCTCCCCCATCGAGGAGTCACATTCCGGCATGTCCTGCGCTGCTGACGCGCTCCATCGCCCCTCGGATCTGCCGGAAGATGACTCCTCGATGTGTCAGGTCGACGTGTCCTGCAGCGGTGAGGCACGTGGCGACCACGCCGCACCCGCTGGGCGGGTCAGTCCGACTCGTCGCGGACCTCGCGCCGGGCCCCATGGCCCCGGGAGATCCGGTCCACCGCCCGGGCCAGCTCGTCCTGAGCAAGCTGCCCCGCCTTGAAGTGTTTGGTCCGATACCCGGCCCGACCCACCACATGGGCGCTGGCCGGTGCGGTGAGGAGCTGCAGCCCCCACGCCAGCAGCACCAGGACCACCCCGGTCCAGCTGCGCCAGGTGATCGCCGCGGCCATCAGCAGGCTCAGCAGGCCCAGCACCTGGGGCTTCGTGGCCGCGTGCATGCGCGAATGGAGATCCGGGAACCGGACCATGCCGATCCCTGCCGCCAAGGACATCAGCCCGCCGACCACCAGGAACACCGAGGCGACGCCGTCGAGGACCTGGTCCAGCAGCTCGGGATCCAGAATTCCCATCATCGTTCTCCCCCGTCCTCGGGTCGGCTCCGCTGATCGGACGGCCCTTCCTCGTCCCTGCGGGAGCGGGCGCGCGGGGTGAAGCCCGACCGCTTCAGCTCCCGGAACCACGAGGTCGACGGGTCCTCATCCTCCCCGGGGCCGCCGGGGGCGAAGGATCCGCCGTGCGGGTCCGGACCCTCCGAGCCGCTGATCCGTGACGGGCTCGCCGCCGACGGGGCCGGTCGCGCGGTCGTCGCGACACCCGCCGACCCGCCGGACTCGCTGCCGGGGTCCTCGGGGACGCGGGGCAGCAGACCAGTCAGCTCGGTGACGCCGGCGGCACCCTCCGGCCGTCGCACCGCCACGTAGCGGGCGATCGCCACCGCCCCGAGGAAACCGATGACCGCGGTGGCGATCACGAACAGGATGAAGTCCTGATGGTTCCGGGCCACCATGTCCGTGATCAGCATCGACGAGACGATGATCAGGATGACGTCCACACTGATCACCCGGTCCAGCACCGACGGCCCGCGGAACACCCGGTAGACGGCGCAGAACACCGCCGCCGCCAGCAGAGTCTGGGTGATCCAGTAGGCGTGCTCGAGCATCAGCGGGCCTCCTCACCCGGTGTGGGCGGCATGCCGGTCGTCGGCGGGGCGGCGCTGTGCGCCGGGATCGGCCGGTCACGCTCCGTCTTGGAGAATCCGCTGACCCGCCCGAGCCGCCGCTCCGCCTTCACCACGGCCAGGTCCGATCGGTTGCCGCAGCTGCGGATCACCAGCGCCTCCGTGCGCAGCGCGTCCTGCCGGATCCGCTCGGCATCATGATCGTCGGTGACGTTGAGGCAGTGCAGGTACAGCGTCGCGGTGGTGCGGTCCACATCGATCACCAGGGAGCCGGGCACCAGTGCCAGGGCGTGCCCGGTGACGGTCACGATGAAGTCCTCATGGCTGCGCAGCTGCACCGAGATGATCGAGTTGCGCACCTTCGGCCCCCGGACGACGGCGATCCAGGCCACCTGGAAGGACGCCGCCGTCATCTTCACCAGGAACCGCAGGCAGAAGACCAGCACCCACCACAGATTGATCCGGCCCGACCCCCGCAGCGGGGGCAGGTAGAAGACGCGCACGATGATGGTGCCCAGGACGGCGCCGATGATCAGCGAGCCCAGGCTGAAGTCCTGCCACAGGCCCATCCACAGGAAGCTGAGGAACCCGATCAGCGGCAGCTCGAGCACCAGCGGAGTCCGGGGTCGTCTCATCGGTCCTCACGCTCCTCATCCGGCGTAGTGTCGCCGGTGGTGTCGCCGGTGGTGTCGCCGACGGCCCGGCCGTCGTCGGCCTCCTGAACGCCTTCGTCGTCGGGCTCCAGGGAGGTGCGCACCGGCGCGAACTCATCGGCCCCGCCGTCGCCGGTGTCGAGGTCCGGGATCCGAGAGGCGAACTCCGCCAGCTCCTCCCGGACGCCGTCCACGCGTTCCTCCCCCAGCACGGCCTCCACATACGGAGTGCGCTCGTACATGTCCTGGGCGGCGGCCCGGGAGAAGGACATCAGCGGACCGGCGAACACCGTGAACGCCAGAGACAGACCCACCAGCATCGCCGTCGGCGCGACCACCGACATCGGCAGCAGCCGCTTGTTCGCCGCCCGGGCATGGGCCAGAGTCTTCGACATCAGCAGCCGGTCCGGGTCCTCGGCGTCCTCCGCGCGGCGCCAGAAGGCGCGCGCCCAGATGCGCGCCACCGCCATCAGCGTCAGCAGGGAGGTCACCACGGAGCCGACCACCAGCAGCCAGGTGATCCAGGTGTTCTCCGCAATCCCGCCCTGGATCATCCCCAGTTTGCCGATGAACCCGGAGAACGGAGGGATCCCCGCCAGGTTCATCGCCGGAATGAAGAACAGCACCGCCAGCACCGGGGAGATCTTCGCCAGCCCACCCAGCCGGTCCACGGTGGAAGTGCCTCCCCGACGCTCAATCAGCCCGGTGACCAGGAACAGCGTGGTCTGGATGGTGATGTGATGCGCCACGTAGTAGATGGTGGCGGACATTCCCACGATCGAGACCAGCGAGAGCCCGAACACCAGATACCCGATGTGGCTGATCAGGGTGAAGGAGAGCATACGTTTGATGTCCCCCTGGGCAAGCGCGCCCAGGATGCCCACGACCATGGTCAGCAGCGCCACGATCATCAGCACGGTGTTGATCCGTTCCCCCGGGAACAGCAGAGTCTCCGTGCGGATCATCGCGTAGATGCCGACCTTGGTGAGAAGACCCGCGAAGACCGCCGTCACCGGGGCCGGGGCGGTCGGATACGAGTCCGGCAGCCAGAACGCCAGCGGGAACACCGCCGCCTTGATCCCGAAGGCCACCAGCAGCATCACATGCAGCAGCAGCTGCATGTCACCGTCCAGCTCTCCCAGCTTCAGCGCCAGATCCGCCAGATTCACCGTCCCGGTGGCCGCATAGACCACGCCGATGGTGATCAGGAACAGCATCGAGGAGATGATCGACACCACCACATAGGTGACCCCCGCACGGATCCGGGACTCCCCGCCGCCCAAGGTCAGCAGCACATACGACGCCGTCAGGAATATCTCAAAGCCCACGTACAGGTTGAACAGGTCCCCGGCGAGGAATGCATTGGACACTCCGGCCACCAGGATCAGGTAGGTGGGGTAGAAGATCGAGACCGGCCCGGCGTCATCACCCTCCTCGGCGGCGCCCTGGCCGACCGCGTAGAGCAGCACCGCCAGGGTGATGATCGAGGAGACCACCAGCATCAGGGCGGAGAACCGGTCGATCACCATGGAGATGCCGAACGGCGCCGGCCAGCCGGCCAGGTGCACCGCATGCGCCCCGCCGTCCCAGGTCTCGGCGAGCAGCGTGATCTCCAGGACCACGGTGAGCACCAGGGTCCCGAGGGTGATGGCGCGCTGGGTCGTCTTCTGCCGGAAGAATGCGAAGGCCAGGCCCGCCCCGAAGAACGGGATGAGCACCGCCAGCGGCAGCAGTTCGACAAAGTTCGTCTGCACGGCTCAGCGCCCCCTCTCGGGGTCTGAACTCTCCGCGGCATCCTCGCCTGCCACGGCGGCGGGCGGGTCCGGCAGGTCCTCGTCCCGGCCGGACCGGGGGTTGAGCAGCCGCTCCGCCTGCTGGTCCTCGGTGACGAACTCCGTGGTCTCGGTGGGCACCTCGGAGTCCTCCTCAGGGTCGTAGACGGGTTGGGAGGCCACGCGCCGGTCCTCCTCGTCATCGGAGACCTCGTCCTGGCGGGCCAGCACCCAGGAGCGGTAGATCAGCGCCAGCATGAGGCTGACCAGGGCGAAGGCGATGACGATCGCGGTCAGCAGCAGCGCCTGCGGCAGCGGGTCGAAGAAGTCGGCGCCGACGTCGCCGTCGACCACCAGCGGCGAGTCCCCCGCCCGGCCGCCGGACTGCAGCAGCAGAAGGTTCACCGCGTTGGAGATCAGGATGATACCCAGCAGCACCCGGGTCAGCGAACGCTCCAGCAGCAGGTAGATGCCGATCGCGAACAGTGCCCCCATGAGCACCAGCAGAGTCAGGTTCACGGTCACCGGGCCACCCCCAGGGTGGTCTCGGCGTGGGCCCCGTGGCCCTGAGGGCCCTGCCCGGTCTCGCCGCTCTCGGCCGCGCGGTTCTCCATCTCGGAGCGGACGTCGATCTCCGAGCCGAGGCTGCGCAGGATGTCCAGGATGAGGCCCACCACCACCAGGTAGACGCCGATGTCGAACATGATCGCTGAGGCGATGTGGTGCTCCCCCAGGAGGGGCAGGTCCAGGTCCAGCACCGCCGATTGGAAGATGTGTCCGCCGGCCAGCAGCGAGACCAGACCCGTGAAGCAGGCCAGCGCCAGGCCCCAGCCCATCAGGGCGGAGGCGCTGAACGGCACGGCGGCCTCCAGCTCGTAGCGGCCTCCGGCCAGGTAGCGCAGCGTCAGGGCCAGCCCGGCCAGGAGTCCCCCGGCGAACCCGCCGCCGGGCAGGTTGTGGCCGGCCACCAGCAGGTACACCGAGAGCAGGATGATCGCGTGGAACATCAGCCGGGTCACCACTTCGAAGATGATGGAGCGGTGCTCCGGAGCCACCGTGCGCCCGGCCACCAGCCAGGCCTCGCGGGCCACGGTGGAGAAGCTGCGCGCCACCCGGATCTCCCGGGCCTGGCGCGGAGTGAGGTTGTCCTCGTTGAGCACCCGACCCACCGAGCCGGTGGGCACCTCGTGGAGGCTACGGCGTCGCACGTCCCGGCGTTTGACGAAGATCAGCGAGGCCACCCCGGTGGCGGCGGCCGCCAGCACGGTGATCTCACCGAAGGTGTCCCACACTCGGATGTCCACCAGGGTGACGTTGACGATGTTGGCTCCGTGGCCGACCTCGTAGGCCATCCACGGGAACTCCGCGGAGATCGGCTCCGCCACCCGGGAGTCCAGCCCGACGGCGACCGCGCCCATCATCGCCGCCCCGAAGCCGATGCCCAGCACCACCCGGCCGGCCTTGAACCGGGCCGGGTTCTGCGTCCAGATGCCGGCCGGCAGCGAGCGCAGCGCCAGCACGAACACCACCAGCACGATCGACTCGACCAGCAGCACGGTCAGCGCCAGGTCCGGGGCGCCCTGCAGGGCGAAGAGACCGGCGATCCCATAGCCGCACAGGGAGACCATGAGCACCGCCATGAATCGCTTGGGCGCCCAGACCGCACCGATCGCGCCGCCGATCACGACCGCGCCCAGGACCACCTGCAGGGGCCCCTCGGCGACGATCCAGCTCTCCGGCACCTCATGGCTGGTGAACAGCAGCACCGACCAGACCACCCCGGTGGCCACCGCCAGAATGATGAACAGGTACCAGGCCAGGGAGCCGCGCTGGGTGACCGAGGTCAGCCACACGGCGACGACGTCCACCAGCTTCACCGAGGCGCGGTAGCCGCGTTCGGCGTCGAAGACCGCCGGCACCCCCTCCTGCAGGCGGGCCACGGGCCGGCGTGCGGCGAAGAGCCCCAGCCCGAGCGCCCACGCCAGCACGGACAGCCCCAACACCGGGGTCAGCCCGTGCCACAGCGCCAGATACGTGCCGTGGGCCTCCGCGGAGACCGGCTCGAACAGGGTGACGAAGGGGTCGATGAGCCGCTGCACGGGCGCCGGCCACAGCGCCAACACCACCGTGGCGGCGGAGAGCACCGCCGGTGCGGCGAGGAAGACGGGCCCGGCCGGCGCGTGGAAGCGCGTGACCGGCGCCGTGGTGCCCTCCGGCGAGCGCTTGGTGGCGAAGGCGCCCCACAGGAAACGTGCCGAGTACGCCACCGTCAGCGCGGAGGCGACGACGACGCCGGCCATCACGACCCACCCCCAGCCGGCGGAGACCTCGGCATAGCCGTAGAAGGACTCGAAGACGACCTCCTTGGCCACGAAGCCGAACAGCGGCGGCAGCCCTGCCATGGATGCGGTGGAGACCACGGAGATCCAGAACAGGGGACGTTGGGTCCGGGCCAGCCCGGAGAGCCGGGTGAGGTCACGAGTGCCGGTCTCATGGTCGATGATGCCGACCACCATGAACAGGGCGGCCTTGAACAGCCCGTGGGCCAGCAGCATCGCCAGTCCCGCCAGGGCGGCGTCCTCGCCGCCCAGGCCGTTGATCATCACCAGGAAGCCCAGCTGGGAGACGGTCCCGTAGGCGAGCACCAGTTTGATGTCGGTCTGCCGCAGCGCCCGCCACGCCCCCACCAGCATGGTGGCCAGGCCGACCCCGAGCACCGTGGGCAGCCAGCAGGCAGTCTCATGGAAACCGGGAGCCAGACGGGCCACCAGGTACACCCCGGCCTTCACCATCGCGGCGGCGTGCAGGTAGGCGGAGACCGGCGTGGGGGCGGCCATGGCGGCCGGCAGCCAGAAGTGGAACGGCACCAGGGCGGATTTGGAGAGCGCCCCGATGAGGATCAGCAGCACCGCGAGGTCCACCGCCGTGCCGTGCAGCCGGTCCGCCTGGGCGAGGATCTCCGAGAGCCGGTAGGTGCCGGCCAGCTCACCGAGCCACAGCAGACCCACCAGCATGGCCAGGCCGCCGAACGTGGTGACGATCAGCGCCTGGATGGCCGACCGGCGGGCGAGGATGCGATGCGCCGAATAGCCGATCAGCAGGAACGAGAGGATGGTGGTGAGCTCCCAGAAGATGAACAGCATCACCAAGTCATCGCTGATCACCAGGCCCAGCATGGCGGCGGCGAACGCGAAGAGCTGCCCGGCGAACGGCCCCGCCGCCGTCTCCGAGGCGCGGAAGTACCGGGCGCAGTACAGCAGCACCAGCGCACCGATGCCGAGGATCAGCAGCGACATCACCAGCGTCAGGGCATCCACGCGGAAGGCAATCTCCACGCCCAGCTCCGGAATCCACTCGGTGATCTCCGACGGCGGCGCGTTCGGGGACCCCGAGGGCGCACCCTGGTCCGCGCGCAGCACCTGCGGCAGGTGGACCAACACCCAGACCAGCGCCGCAGCGCTGATGCCGGCGAGGACGACGAAGGCGGAGCGTCCGATCCGGCGGAACAGCCAGGGCGCCACGAGGCTCACTGCGAACAGCACAGCGAGCATCAGCAGCATGGGCGTCCTTCCGCGTCGAGGACCACACCGTGCGGCGCGGGACGCTCCACGTCAGCCGCACTGAGGAGGAGTCGTCCCATGTTAACAGGCGTAGGTGACGGGCCAGGGTGACGCTCGTCGCACGGCCTGGATGCGGCCGTCGGCGGCCGCGCCGGCCGGGGTTTTCCAGCGGCACCCTGCCAGCCATGCCACGTGACGGTTGCTCGACGATACGATGCGCCCATGACCTCATCCGTGGACGCGGCCCCGAGCTCCGCGAGCCAGCCGCTGCACAAGCGCATCATCGCTGTCTGGAGCCTCTGGAGCTGGGGCAACGCCACCGTCAGTGCGGTGATGGTGACCTTCGTCTTCGGCACCTACATCGCCGACGCCGTCGGGCCCGGCGGGCAGGGCACCCAGTACCTGACCACGGCCAACGCGATCGCCGGCGGCATCATCACCGTGACAGCGCCGGTCATCGGCCAGCGCGCGGACAAGGCCGGCCGCCGTCGACTGTGGCTGATCATCAACACGCTGATCGTGGTGGCACTGGTGGCCTCCTGCTTCTTCGTGAAGCCCGACCAGGGATACCTGGTGCTGGGTGTGACCCTGATGGCCACCATGACGCTGTTCGACGAGTTCGCGAACCTGAACTACAACGCGATGATCACCGACATCTCCGACCATGACCGCATGGGCCGCGTCTCGGGGATCGGCTGGGGCGCCGGCTACCTGGGCGGCATCGCGATCCTCTCGCTCGTCTACTTCGGCCTGGTCGCCGGGGATCCGCCCTACTGGTTCGGGCTCGGCGACGAGGAGGCCATCAACATCCGGATGGTCGCCGTCGTGGCCGCCGCCTGGTTCCTGCTGTGGGCGCTGCCGCTGCTGTTCACCAAGATCAAGACAGCCGACGCCGAGACCATCGAGGAGAAGGTCTCGATCGCCGAGTCCTACCGGCGGCTGATCCGCGTGATCGTCGGGCTCTGGAAGGAGGACCGCAACACCTTGTGGTTCCTGCTGGCCTCCGCCATCTACCGGGACGGGCTCTCCGCGGTGTTCACCTATGGGGCGATCCTGGGGGTCACAGTCTTCGGGTTCACCACCGGAGACATCCTGATCTTCGGCATCGCCGGCAACGTGGTCGCCGCGCTGGGCGCGTTCCTCGGCGGCTGGTTCGACGACCGGCTCGGGCCGCGGGCGGTCATCATGACCTGCGTGGCCGCGCTCGTGGCTCTGGGCGGAACGATGTACTTCCTCGACGTCGAGCGGGACTTCGGGGTGTTCGTCCTGGAGCCGACCACCGCGTTCTGGATCTTCGGACTGGGCCTGACCTTCTTCGTGGGCCCTGCGCAGGCCTCATCCCGTGCGTTCCTGGCCCGGCTCGCGCCGCCGGCCCGCGCCGCGGAGCTCTTCGGCCTCTACGCCACCGCCGGGCGCAGCGTCAGCTTCCTCACCCCGGCGCTGATCTCCCTGATCCTGCTGATCTCGGCGGCCGAGGAGACCGATGTGCAGGCCGGGGACAAGGCGATCATCCTCGGCATCGTGGTGATCCTGGTCCTGGGGATGGCCGCAATGCTGCTGGTGCGCAACCCCACCGGGCCGGCGAAGATGCGCGAACACCGCGTGCGGGGATGAGCTGAGCCAGAGGCCTGGAGAAGGTCCGGCGTCGGGCCCTCAGCCGATGATGGTGCGGTGGAAGTTCTCGTGGGACCGCGACGCCGTCGGGCCGCGCTGGCCCTGGTACCGCGACTGGTGCTTCTGGCTGCCGTAGCCGTGGCTGGCCGGAGACGTCAGGCGGAAGAAACACAGCTGCCCGATCTTCGAGCCCGGCCACAGCTTGATGGGCAGCGTGGCCATATTGGACAGCTCCAGGGTGACCTGCCCGGAGAACCCGGGGTCGATGAATCCGGCGGTGGAGTGCGTCAGCAGCCCCAGCCGTCCCAGTGAGGACTTCCCCTCCAGCCGGGCGGCGACGTCCTCCGGCAGGGTGACGGCCTCATAGGTGGCGCCGAGGACGAACTCCCCGGGGTGCAGCACAAAGGGCTCCTCGGGGTCGACCTCCACCAGGCGGGTCAGATCCGTCTGCTCCACCGAGGGGTCGATGTGCGCATATTTGTGGTTGTCGAACAGCCGGAACATGCGCTCCAGGCGCACGTCGACGCTGGAGGGCTGGATCATGGACTCGTCCAGCGGGTCCAGCTGGATCCGGCCGGCGTCGAGCTCTGCATGGATGTCACGGTCTGAAAGCAGCACGATGCCCAAGGTACCGCACCCGGGCATGCGCGCCCGCCGCCCACGGCGCACATGTCGGCTCCGACATGTCAGTCCCCCACGTCACAGGCGCGGCCTTGCATTCCGCGCCTGGACATGATCGCGTGGACGGATGAGCGAGACTCCTCAGACCCCCGACGCCCAGAACCCCGACGAGACCCCCGACGGCGAGCAGCTGCCAGACCTGCGCGACACGCTGATCGCCGGCAAGGACGGTGAGGCCCAGCCCAGCGAGATCATCCGCGCCTTCCTGACCTCCACCGTCTACTTCCTCAGCAGCGAGGAGGTCACCCCGGAGACCGCCTCGGTGAACCCGCTGACCCTGCAGGACAACGAGGGCAACCCGCTGATCGCCCTGTTCTCGGGGACCGACGTGGTGCCGGCCGAGTACGCCGAGCACGCCCCGCACGCCGTCGACGCCCCGGGCGTGGCGGTCGTGCAGTCCCTCTCCGGCGCCGGCATCATCATCGACGCCGGCCAGGAGCACGGCTTCCAGATCTCCTCCGAAGGTGTGGACCGGATCCGGGAGGACTTCCTGAGCCCCACCGAGGGAGAGTGAGCCCCACCGGCCCTCAAGACCTGATGAGCCCGCCGTCGTCGTCCGCCCCGGCAGGACGACGACGGCGCGCTCATGTCATGCTCGCGTCACCCGACGTCCCTGTGCGGCATGGCCTGAGCCCGCAGGAGTAGAGTCATCCTCGGAACCGGACGGTCGGCACGAGGATGATCAGGGGGCGATATGGAGGCAGTCTTCTCCGGCTTCTCCGTCATCTGGCTCATCATCGGTGTGGGCTTCGTCATCGGGAAGCTGGGGCTGCTTCCGCCGGAGGCGCGCGTGGTCCTCAGCCGGGTGGCGTTCTTCGTCGCCTCGCCCTGCCTGCTCTTCCTCACCGTCGCCGACGCCTCCCTGCGCGACGTGCTGGGCCCGCAGTTCGCCATCGCCGCCCTCGGCGCCTTCACCACCCTGCTGATCTACCTGCTGCTGGCCAAGCTCCTGCTGAAGCGACGGCCCGGCTCGGAGCGGATGATCGGCGGGATGAGCGGCTCCCTGGTGAACTCGGCGAACCTCGGCTTTCCCATCGCCGCCTACGTGCTGGGCGACGTGGCCTTCGCCGCCCCCATCATCATGTTCCAGCTCGCCCTCTACACGCCGGTCTACGTGACCGCCATGGACTGGCTGACCCGGGACCAGGGCACCACCACCAAGGTCCGGCCCACCCGACGCACCTCCACGCTGCGCAGCCTCGGCCAGTCGGCGGTGAACCCCATGATCATCGGCGCCGTGCTGGGGCTGATCTTCTCCTGGCAGGACTGGCACCTGCCCGGCCCGATGCATGAATCCGTGGAGCTGATCGCCGGGGCCTCCATCCCGCTGATGCTGCTCTCCTTCGGGCTCTCCCTGGTGGGCAGCCGCCCGCTGGACAAGAAGGCCGGGCGACGCCGCGACGTCCTGCTGGCCTCCAGCCTGAAGCTGCTGCTGCACCCGACGCTGGCCTGGGTCTTCGCCGCCTTCGCGTTCGGGCTGGAGGGGCACCAGCTGCTGGCCGCCGTCGTGATGGCCTCCCTGCCGACCGCTCAGAACGTGCTGGTCAGCGCCATCCGGTACGAGTCCGGCGAGGTGATCGCCCGCGACACCGTGCTGGTCACCACCATCCTGGCGATCCCGGCGATGATCGCCGTCTCGCTGATCCTGATGTGAGATCGCACCGTGACCGTTCGAGGTGCGATCTCACGCTCCGGGTGCAGAACGGCGTGGGGACCGCGGTGCTCGATGCGGGCGCCGGTGGCGCGGGTGACGGCATCGTTGCGGGATCGTGACCGCCACGGGGCCACGGACGGCGTCGGGAGGACGGTCTGCGCTGTGCCCGGTTGCTAGGCTGATTCCGCAGTCGCGGCCGGACCGCACCACCCAGGCGGGCGATCCGACCCAGGAGTGTGGCCGCGGACGGGTCGACGAGCCGAACGATGAGGAACAGCAGCTGATGAATCACCAGGGACACCACGACGGCGCCCACCCCGGCGAGCGCCCCGACGGCCCCGGCCAGCACGGCCGCCCCGGCCAGCAGGGCGGCGGGGCTTCCGCGTCGTCGCCGACTCCCGCTGGTGGTCCTGGATCGCCGGAGGAGTCCTTCGGCGCCGTCCAGCGCGGCCCCGGCCCCTGGGGCCCCGCGGCTCCCGCCGGGCCCCTCCCCGGCATGAGCACCCGTCCTGGAGACGGGCAGTCCGGCCAGCCTGGCCCTCCCCGGCAGGGTCCGCCGCAGCAGGGCCTGTCTCAGCAGGGCCCCGGCCAGCACGCACCGGGCCAGCAGGCTCCCCAGCACGCACCCGGTCGGCCGTTCCCGGGTCAGCCCGGCCCAGGTCAGCCGGGCCCAGGTCAGCCGGGCCCGCCGCCGAGGCCCGGCACCCCGCCGTCGGGGGCACCGCAGTCTCAGCCTCCCGGGCATCGCCCCGGGCCGTACGGCGTCCACTCGGGTCAGCCGCCTCAGCCTGGGCAGGCGGCGCACCCTCCACACCCCACTCTCGCCGCTCCTGCCGCGTCCGCCGGTCAGCCCACGCGCAGCAGGCGCAGCGCAGCCGTCTGGGCCGGTTGGGGCGGCGGCCTGGTACTGGCGCTGGTGGCCAGCGGCATCGGCATCTGGCAGGTGGACGAGCACGTCTACGCCACCGACGCCACGGCCGAGAACTACTGGGAGGCCCTGAGCTCGGGGAACGGGTCGGCCGCCGTGGGCATGTTCTCCTCTGTGCCCGAGCTGGGTGCCCTCGGGCCCGCCCAGAACCTGGTGCTCTCCGCCGAGACGGAGGACGAGACCCCCGATGAGGACACCGACGACGAGCCTGAGCAGGACGACGCTGAGCGGGACGACGCTGAGCAGGACGACGCCGCCGACCCCGATGATGCCGAGGACGGCGCGACCGAGGACTCGGCAGAGGACTCCGAAGACGCCGCCGAGCCCGAGGACGCACCGGCTCCTCCCGCCGAGGACCGCCTGGAGCTCGGTTCCGTGGACTCCGTTCTGCTGGACGGCGAGGCGCTGAGCCACTCGGCCGAGCAGATCGAGGCCCTGTCCATCACGGAACGCAGCGACGGCGCCGACCTGGCCTTCACGGTGGACGGCGAGCAGCACGAGGCCCACCTGCCCATGACCCGCGAGGGCAGCGTCTGGTTCTTCTTCGACGACTGGAAGCTGGCCCCGGAGGCGATGACCGAGGTGGAGCTCTCCGTCCCGGCCGCGTCACTGGGCGGGATCGGCCAGGTCGAGGTCAACGGGCAGCCGGTGAACCTCCACGAGGACGGTGCCACCCTGGCGGCCTTCGTCCCCACGGTGGTCGACGTCGGCATCGACAGCCAATGGCTGACCGGCTCCGGACACGACGTCGTCACCGCCGAGGGCGACCACCGGATCGACATCGAGCTGGAAGCCTCGGAGACCGCCGCCGAGCTGCTGCATGACGAGGTGGAAGAGTACCTGACCGGCTGCGCCGAGCAGGAGGTCCTGATGCCCAGCGGCTGCCCGATGGGGATCACCACTCCGAACCAGGTGGACGCCGACACGATCTCCTGGGAGATGCCCGACCCCTCCGACATCTCGCTGACCTTCGGCGACGACGGCTGGTCCATCTCCGGGGCGGACAACCTCCGCGCCACGGTCACCTTCGAGTCCCTGGACTACTTCGACGGCGGCGAACTGGACGAGAGCCACGACGTCAGCTTCGGCCTCGACATCCAGGTAGGAGCCAGCGGCGAGGACCTCGTCATCTCCGTGATCGGCGACTGACCAGACCCGGGCCGGGCCCGCGCGGCACCTGCCCCCGGCTTGACTGCCCCCGGCTCACCGACGATCCGGCCGCGCGGCGGCCGGGGCGGGCTCCAGCGGGTCCAGCGGGTCCAGGTCCACCTTCCTGTCATGCCAGCGGTGCCCCAGCTCGATCAGTCCGGAGCCGACCATGGCGGCGACGAAGGCCACCGCCAGCAGCTCCGCGCTGGGCATGGCGAAGAGGTGGTACTGCTGGGAGATCGGCACCAGCAGGGCCGCCGCCAGCAGCAGGTACATGGAGGCCAGCAGGATCATCCGCGGGGTGGTCAGCGGCCGCAGCGCCACGTTGAGCACCCACAGGCCCACCAGGGTCAGGCACAGGGTGGAGGCCGTCTGCACCCCGGCTGCGGGCTCCTGGAAGTGCCGCCCTGCGGCGCTGACGGCGATGACGGCCAGACAGATCGCCACCGACGCCGGGATGGAGAACAGCACGGATCGGCGCAGGAACCCCGGTCGGTACCGCCGGGTGTTGGGCATCAGCGCCAGGAAGAACGCCGGGCAGCCGATCATCAGGAAGTCCACGGTGGAGAACTGGCGCGGCAGGAACGGGAACTGCCAGAACATGAGCCCGAAGAACAGTCCCAGGACGATCGCGTAGGCCGTCTTGGTGAGGAACAGGTGCGCCACCCGCTCGGTGTTGGCGATGACCTTCCGACCTTCGGCCAGCACCTTCGGCAGCCGGTCGAACCGCCCGTCCAGCAGCACCATCCGGGACACCGCCTTCGTGGCAGGAGCCCCGTTTCCCATCGCGATGCCCAGATCCGCGCGCTTCAGGGCCAGCGCATCGTTGATGCCGTCGCCGGTCATCGCCACCACGTGACCGTTGGCCTTCAGCGCCTCCACCATGGTGCGCTTCTGCTCCGGGGAGACCCGGCCGAACACGGCATGGGTGGCCAGCGCCGACCGCATCGCCTCGGGATCCTCCGGCAGCCGGGAGGCGTCCACGCCGTCGCCGTCGACCCGCATCCCCACTTCTCGGGCCACCGCCGAGACGGTGCGCGGCGAGTCCCCGGAGATGACCTTCAGAGCCACGTTCTGCGCGCTGAAGTACTCCAGAGTCGACCGGGCGTCGGAGCGGACGTTCTCCTTGAACGTCAGCAGGGTGACCGGCATGAGCCCGTCCGGCAGTCGCTCGCCTCGTCCCAACGGTCCGCTGGCGCCGTCGAGGATGGGGCCCTCCAGCGGCGCGTGGGCGAGGACCATGGTCCGCAGCCCCTGGGCGGCGGTGGCCTCCGTGTGCCCCAGCAGCCGGTCCACCTCGGCCTGAGGCGCCACATGCGGCGACTGCAGAATGTCGGGGGCGCCGAGGATCCAGTGCCCGGCCAGCTCCCCGGCGTCGTCGGCGAAGGTCACTGCGGACCACCGTCGGGCGGAGGAGAACTGCACCTGGTAGGCGGCGTGATGCCGCGGCTGGGCGGTGAAAGGCACCTGCAGGGCCGCCGCCGTCGGGTTGGCGTGCAGGTCCGCACCGAACCAGGCGAGCACCTGCTGCCACGGCTCGGTCCCCTCCAGCGCGGTGGAGGACGGGTCCCGGTGCTGCACTGCCGGAAGCCCGCGAGAGTCCAAGGGCGCCGCCCCGTGGAAGGCGATGGTGCCGTCGGTCAGCGTGCCGGTCTTGTCCAGGCAGACGACGTCCACCCGGGCCAGGATCTCCACCGCCGGCTGCTCCTGAATGAGGACCTTGTCCTGGGCCAGGCGCAGCGCGGCCACCGCGAAGGCGATGGTGGTCATCAGCGCCAGCCCCTGCGGGATCATCGCCGTCACCGAGGACACGGCGGTGACCATCGCCTCCCGCCACTGGCCGGAGGCCCACGCGTGGCTCCACCCGCCGAAGGCCTGCATCTGCCCGTTGAAGACGATCGCGGTGATGGGCAGCAGCACCAGGGACAGCCAGAATGCGACCTTCTCGAGGGCGCGGCGCAGCTCCGAGTTGATCTTCTGGTAGCGCTTGGCCTCGGTGGCGAGCTTCACGGCATGGGCGTCGTCGCCCACCGCGGAGACCACGAAACGCCCGGTGCCGGCCAGGACCGCGGTGCCGGAGAGGACGATGTCGTCACGGCGCTTCGGCACCGGATCCGACTCGCCGGTGAGCATGGACTCGTCCACGTCCAGTCCGGAGGAGGAGATCACGACGCCGTCGGCGGGCACCTGGTCGCCACGGCGCAGCTCCACGACGTCGTCGAGGACGATCTGTTCCCGGTGGATCTCCACCAGCATCCCGTCACGCAGCACCGTGATGCTGTCCTGGTGCAGCAGCGCGATCGCGTCCAGCTTCCGCTTGGCCGAGTATTCCTGGATGAGCCCGATGACCACGTTGGCGACGGCGGCCACGGCGAACAGCAGGTCCAGCCAGCGGCCCAGGATCACGATGACCAGCGCGCAGACCCCAATGATCAGGTTGAACAGCGTCATCAGGTGGGTGCGCAGGATCTCCGCGATGGAACGGGAGGTGGTGTGCGGCTGGACGTTGGCCAGCTGCAGCCGCTGGCGCTCGGCCACCTGGATGGAGTTCAGCCCCTGGGCCTCCAGCACGGCAGGGTCGACGGCGGACCGGAGCTCCGCAGGCGTGCGGACGTCCGTCTTCTGAGCAGCCACGTGCTCCGTCCTTGTCGGGGGCGAGCGGGGACACCGGGCGCAGGCACGCCCGGCCCCATTCTAGAGGCGCCGCCCCGTTCCGCCCTCAGCCCTGAGGAGGAGACTCTGCCCACAGCTGGCTCCGCGCCCGGCTCAGCGCACACCCCACGTGTAGGTCTGCTTGCGCAGGCTCAGATACATGAACGTCTCCGTGCCGACCACCCCGGGGAGGGTCCGGATGCGCTGCGAGATGATCTCCAACAGGTGGTCGTCGTCCTCGCAGACCACCTCCACCAGCAGGTCGAAGGCCCCGGCGGTGATCACCACGTAGTCGACCTCGTCATAGGCCTCGAGCTCGGCGGCGACCGGTTCCAGCGCACCCTCGACCTTGATGCCGATCATCGCCTGCCGCGGGAACCCCAGCTCCAGCGGGTTGGTGACCGCCACGATCTGGATGACCCCCAGCTCCTGAAGCCGGTGCACGCGGTGCCGGACGGCGGCCTCGGAGAGGCCCACCTCTTTGCCGATGGAGGCGAAGGAGCGGCGGCCGTCCTGCTGCAGCAGCTCGATGATCGCCTTGTTGACGTCGTCGATCTCGGCCGCCCGGTGGTTCCTGTTCTTCACCATGTCCCCCAGCCTTTCACAGCGCCGCCAGCTTCCTGCCCCGCCAGTACCGCCACACCTGGACGCCGACGACCAGCGCGATCGCGCCCAGGAACATGGCCGATCCCAGCACGTTGACCTCGGCCGGGATGCCTCGCCGCGCGGCCACATACGCGTACTGCGGGAAGGTGGTGTAGGCCCCGGAGTTGAAGTTCGCCACGATGAAGTCGTCGAAGCTGATCGCGAAGCTCAGCAGGGCCGCGGCCGCGATGCCGGGGATCAGCAGCGGGAAGGTCACCTTCCAGAACGCGGTGCGCCCCGAGGCATAGAGGTCCGCGGCCGCCTCTTCCAGGGCCGGGTCCAGGGTGGCGATGCGTGCCCGGATGGCCACCACCACGAAGGAGATGCAGAACATGATGTGTGAGAGCACCGTGGTGCCCATCCCCAGCTGGACCCCCAGGTTGAGGAACTGGGACAGCAGCGAGGCGCCCAGCACGACCTCCGGGGTGGCCAGCGGCAGGAAGATCAGCATGTTGGCCGAGCCGGCGAAGCGGAACCGGTAGCGCTCGAGTCCGAAGGCGATCATGGTGCCCAGCACGGTGGCCACCGTGGTGGCGATGACCGCCACCATCAGCGAGTTCCCGAACGCCTCGCACAGCTGGGAGGGGCGGCACGGGTCCTGCCAGTTGGCCAGGGTGAAGCCGCGCCAGGTCAGGTTGGTCCGGCCGGCGTCGTTGAACGAGAACACGAAGATGTAGGCGATCGGGACCAGCAGGTAGAGGAACGCCAGCCCACCGACGACCGGTACGAACCACCGGCCGGCGTCGAACCGGCGTCGGGGCGTGGGCGCGGCGTGACGGGTGGCCGGATCCGTGCTCATGATCTCTCCCCTCATACGATCTCCTTCGTCCCGAAGCGGCGCACGTAGAGCGTGACGAGGATCAGGATGATGGCCATCAGCACCGCGGACAGGGCGGCGGCCGAAGGATAGTCGGTCGCGTGGAAGAACCGGGAGTCGATGATCTGACCCACAGTGGTGGTGTCCACGTTGTTGCCCAGCATGACCGCGTTGACGTAGTCGCCGGAGGCCGGGATGAACGTCAGGATGGTCCCCGCCATCACCCCGGGTGTGGACAGCGGCAGCGTGACCCGCAGGAACGTCTGGAGCCCTCCCGCGTAGAGGTCCCCGCCGACCTCGATGAGCCGGGTGTCCAGCCGCTCCAGGTTGGCGTAGATGGGCAGCGTCATCAGCGGCAGGTACAGGTAGGTCATGCCGGCGACGACGGCGAGCGCGGTCGCGGTGAGCCGCCCGTCCTGGGGCAGCACGGAGATCGCCTTGAGGAACCCGACCACCCAGCTCTCGTCGGAGAGGATGAACCGCCAGGACTGCACGCGCAGGATGAAGCTGGAGAAGAACGGGGCGATGATGACCACCAGCAGCAGCCCCTGCAGCAGGTGCCGGCCGCGCAGCCGCACCGCCACCAGGTAGGCCATGGGGTAGCCGATGCACAGGGCTGCCACGGTGGCGACGGTGGCGAACAGGAACGACCGCACGAAGGTGTCCCCGTAGGTGGTCATCACGTGCGCATAGGTGGCGATGTTGAACCCGGGCACGAACTCTCCCGGCACGGCGCCCTCGGGACGCACGTAGAGGGACATCGCCAGCATGGAGAACACCGGCACCACGAAGAACAGCGTGATGAAGGCGAACCCGGGGATGACCAGGAGCATGCCGAGCCGCCCGCGGGCGCGCCAGGTGCGGCGCTCCTCGGCGGACTGCTCAGGCAGCGGGGGCGGCGCCACGTGCTCCTGCGGGGTGGTGAGCTCCTCGGCGGCGCCGGGGGTCGTGTTCACGGCCATCACAGCTCCTCGACGCCGGCCTCGGTGTCGGAGCCGCCGGCCAGTCCGAACAGGTTGGCGTCCTCCCACCACAGGTCGACCTCGGTGCCGGGGCCGATGACCTCGGTGCGCAGATTCTGGGAGAACACGGTCAGGCTCCCCGCCCCGGGGACCTCCACCTCGTATTCGGTGGAGACCCCGGTGTAGGCGACGTCGCGCACGCGTCCTCCGGTGACGCGGGTCCAGTCGGCCTGGGCGTCGGCGGGCCGGCGCCCGGCGCGGGTGAGGACGATCTTCTCCGGGCGGATGCCGACGACGATCCGGCCCTGCTGCTGCACGGTCCTCTCAGCGGCGAGCCGACAGGTGGTCTCGCCGAACTGCACGGTGAGCCCCTGGGACCCCGCGGCGTCGACCACCTCGGCCTCGAAGAGATTGGACTTGCCCAGGAAGTTCGCCACGAAGGCGGTGCGCGGCAGGTCGTAGAGCTCTCCGGGTGGACCGATCTGTTCGATGCGGCCGGCGTTCATCACGGCCACGGTGTCGGCCATGGTCAGGGCCTCCTCCTGGTCGTGGGTGACGTGGATGAAGGTGATGCCGACCTCCTGCTGGATCTGCTTCAGCTCGGCCTGCATCTGGCGGCGCAGCTTCATGTCCAGCGCGCCGAGCGGCTCGTCCAGCAGCAGCACGTGGGGCTCATTGACCACGGCGCGGGCCAGGGCGACCCGCTGCTGCTGGCCGCCGGAGAGCTGGGCGGGGCGACGCTGGGCCAGATGCCCCAGCTCCACGAGGTCCAGCACCTTCGCCGCGCGGCCGAGGGCGTCGGGCACCTTGCGGCGCCGGAGACCGAAGGCCACGTTCTCCAGGACGCTGAGATGGGGGAACAGGGCGTAACTCTGGAAGACGGTGTTGACCTCCCGCTGGTGGGCCTTGGTACCGGTGACGTCGTCGTCGCCGATGAGGATCCGTCCCCGGGTGGGGTGCTCCAGGCCGGCGACCATCCGCAGCGTGGTGGACTTGCCGCAGCCGCTGGGTCCCAGCAGCGCGAAGAAGCTGCCCGCCGGGACGTGGAGGTCGAGGTCGTCGACGGCGGTGAATCCGCTGAACAGCTTGGTGATGCCTCGCAGGGCGAGGTCCTTGCCGGTGGCAGACATCAGTTCCCGATCACCGCCTGGAACCGGTCGGTGAACTCGGCCTCCTCCTCGGCGTCCATGCTGCGAATGGTGTGCAGGTCCGCCTGCATCTCCTCGGTGGGGAAGATCATCGGGTCCTCGGCGAGCTCCGGGTCGATCTCCTCCATGGCCTCCTGGGCTCCCTGGACGGGGCACACGTAGTTGACGTAGGCGGCGACCTCGGCCGCGACGTCGGGCTGCAGGTAGAAGTCCATGAGCCGTTCGGCGTTCGTCTGGTGCTCCGCGCCGTGGGGGATCAGCAGATTGTCGGACCACAGGGCCCCGCCGGCCTCGGGGAGGGCGAACTCCCAACGGTCCCCCTCTTCGAGGTTCAGCTGGGTGATGTCGCCGGACCAGGCCATCACGGCCAGGGCGTCCCCGGAGACGAGGTCCTCCATGTAGGCGTTGCCCCGGACCTGCCGGATCTGCCCATTGGAGATGCTCTCCTCCAGCAGCTCCAGAGCGGACTCGAAGTCGTCGCTGTTGAAGGAGGTGACGTCCGCACCCTGGTCGAGCATGATCAGGGCCAGGGTGTCCCGCCATTCGTCCAGGACCACCACCCGGCCGCGCAGGTCCGGGTCGGTGAACAGCTGGGTGACCGAGTGGACGCCGTCGGGCACGGACTCCTTGTTCCAGGCCAGCCCGGTCATGCCGGACTGCCAGGTCACCGAATGGCGACGGTCCGGGTCGAAGCCGACATCGCGCAGGCCGGGCAGCAGGTTGTCCAGGTGGGGGATGTTCTCATGGTTCAGCTCGCGGACCTGGCCGGCGGCGATGAGGCGAGCGGCCATCCAGTCGGTGAAGGTGACGATGTCCTGGCCGAAGCCCTGCCCCTGGCGGAGCTGGTTCTGCACGGTGCCGTAGTAGCTCTCGTTGCCGTCGATGTCCTCCGCGTAGGTGACGCTGATCCCGGTCTCCTCCTGGAACCGTTCCAGGGTCGGGTAGGTGCCGGCGCCGCTGTCATAGTCCAGGTAGAGGCTCCAGTTGGCCCAGAACAGCGCCATCGACTCGTCGGAGAGGTCCTCGGCCGGACCCTCCTCCGCGCCGGGGGTTCCGCCGGTGCCGCAGGCGCTGAGTGCCCCGAGCAGTCCTGCCGCGCCGGCGCCCATCATCAGTCGGCGGCGGGAGACGCGGCGACCCGCCAGCTGGGAGCGGACCAGCGAGCGGATCATGGGGTCCTGGGGAAGGGAGTCGGGGGTGCGGGTCATGGGGTCCTCCTCGGTGCCGGTGAAGCGGTGTTGGCGGTGGTGCGGTGTTGGCGGTGGTGCGGGTGCTGGACGAGTAAGTGCGTGCTGCGAGTGGTCGGTGGGCTGCGGGTGGTGGCTGCGGGTCTGCTCCCCCTCAGGAGTCGAATCCGAGTCCGAGCCGGTCCAGGGTGCGGAGCCAGAGGTTGCGCCGCCCGGTCGCGTCCTCCCGGGCACGGGCCCAGGTGGTGATCATGATCCCCAGCCAGGCGAAGGGTTCCGGTGGGAAGGGCGGAGGGCGCTTCCGGACCATCTCCAGCCGGGTGCGTGCGGTGTCCAGGCCCTGCAGCCGGTCCAGCATGACGTCGGCGGCGAAGCGGGAGGCTCCCACCCCGAGGCCCGTGAACCCGGTCGCGTAGACGGTGCGACCCCCGTGGGCCTGGCCGAACAGGGCGCAGAACTGAGTGGAGGTGTCGATGACCCCGGCCCAGCGGTGGGTGAATCGGATGCCCTCCAGCTGGGGGAAGGTCGCCGCGAAGTGGTCGGCGAGCCGCTGGAAGGTCTGCGGCCTGTCCAGGTGCTCCTCCCGGATGGAGCGGCCGAAATGGTAGACGACGTCGTATCCTCCCCACAGGATCCTCCGGTCCGGGGTGATCCGGTAGTAGTGGAACTGGTTGCCGGCGTCGGCCACGCCGACGGCGGGGTCCCAGCCGAGGGCGGCCAGCTGTTCCTCGGTGAGCGGCTCCGTGGCGAGCACATAGTCGTAGACGGGCACGGTCTCCCAGCGGGCGCGCAGATGCCGCCAGGAGCGGCCCAGCGGGTTCGGGAAGGCGTTGGTGGCCAGCACCACCTGCTCGGCGGTGACCACCGCGGTGCCGTGAGGAGTCTGGAGCCGGACCTGGACGCCGTCGCCGCCGGGGAGCTGCCGCAGCTGCGTGACGCGGCTGCGCTCGGCGATCCGCACCCCGAGACGTTCGGCGGTCTCGGCCAGGCCCCAGGCCAGGCGGGCGGGATCGACGACGGCGGTGCCGCGCGCGTCGTGCCGTCCCGCCAGGTAGGTGGGCGAGTCCAGGTGGGCGCGCACCGCCTCGGCGTCGAGGAACCCGGGGTCCTCCGGAGCGAGGGAGGCGACCTCATGGGGGCGGGTGGCCACGGTGAGCGACCCGCCGCGTGCGAAGCCGCAGTCGATGCCGTACCGGGCGATCGTCTCCTCGATCTCGTCGAGGTTGCGCAGCCCCAGGCGTTCGAGGGCTTCGTACTCCTGCGGCCAGCGGCTGCGGCCGTTCTCCTCCCCATGGGTCAGGCTGGCCTCGCAGAAACCGCCGTTGCGTCCGGTGGCCTGCTCGGCGAGTCTGTCCGCCTCCACCAGCAGCACCCGGGTGCCCGGTGAACGCTCGACGGCGCGCAGGGCAGTCCACAGTCCGGTGAACCCGCCGCCGACCACCAGCAGGTCCGCTTGCTCCTCGTCCTTGACGGGAGGCCGTGCGGCGGGGCGGTCCGGGGTGTCCAGCCACAGCGGGACCGGGCGCGCGCCCTGGAGCGCGCGCCGCCCCCAGCCAGTGGTCGTCGTGGTTTCCATGGCGCTCCGTCCTACTCGCCGTCTCCGATGAAGCTCATGACGTGCTTGATGCGGGTGTAGTCCTCGAGGCCGTACAGGGAGAGGTCCTTGCCGTAGCCGGAGTGCTTGAAGCCGCCGTGCGGCATCTCCGAGAGGTAGGGGATGTGGGTGTTGATCCACACGCAGCCGAAGTCCAGCTCCTTGGCGGCCCGCATCGCCCGACCGTGGTCGGTGGTCCACACGCTGGAGGCCAGCCCGTACTTCACGTCGTTCGCCATCGTGAGGGCCTCGGCCTCGGAGGAGAAGGTCTGCACGGTGATGACGGGGCCGAAGATCTCCTCCTGGATGAGCTCGTCGTCCTGGGCGAGCCCGTCCAGGATCGTGGGGGCGTAGAAGTAGCCGCTCTCCCCCACCCGGTGCCCGCCGGTGATCAGCTGCACGTGCTCCGGACGCGCGTCGACCTTCGCGGTGACCGTGGCCAGCTGGTCCGCGTTGTTCAGCGGGCAGACGTCGGCCTCATCGTCGGGGCCGCCCAGCGTGGTGCTCTCGGCCTGTGCCTTCAGCGCGGTGAGGAACTCGTCGTGGACGGACTCGTGGACGAGCACACGGGTCGCCGCCGTGCAGTCCTGGCCGGCGTTGAAGTACCCGGCCGCCGCGATGCCCTCGGCGGCGGAGGCGAGGTCGGCGTCGTCATGGACGATCACCGGGGCCTTGCCGCCGAGCTCCAGATGCACCTTCTTCAGGTCCTGGGAGGCCGCCTGCGCCACCTGCATGCCCGCGCGCACCGACCCGGTGATGGCGACCATCTCGGGCACCGGGTGCGCGACCAGGGCACGGCCGGTGTCGCGGTCCCCGCAGATCACGTTGAACACTCCCGGCGGGAGGATCTGTGCGCAGAGCTCGGCGAACAGCGTGGAGGTGGCCGGCGTGGTGTCGCTGGGCTTGAGCACGATCGTGTTGCCGGCGGCCAGGGCGGGGGCGACCTTCCAGATCAGCATGGGCAGCGGGTAGTTCCACGGGGTGACCTGGCCGACGACGCCGATCGGCTCCCGGCGCACGAAGGAGGTGTGGTCCTCCATGTACTCGGCCGCCGCCTTGCCCTCCAGCAGGCGGCCGGCGCCGGCGAAGAAGCGGAAATGGTCGATGTTGACCGGCATCTCCTCGGAGGCGGTGAGGTGACGGGGCTTGCCGGTGTCCTGGCATTCGGCATCGACGAACTCGTCGAAGCGCGCCTCCAACGCGTCGGCGATCTTCAGCAGCGCCTCGCCACGTTCCTTCGGAGTTGTCCGCTTCCAGCTCTCGAAGGCCCGGGCCGCCGCGGCGAAGGCCGCGTCGACGTCGTCGGCTCCGGAGAGCGGCGCCCGGGCGTAGACCTCGCCCGTGTGGGGGGCGATGACGTCATAGGTCGCCCCGGTGACCGCAGGCACGGTCTGGCCGTCGATCACGTTGAAGAACTCCGTCAGTGCCATCCGTGGTCTCCTATCTCCTGCTCGGCTCCGTGCGAGCCGCGCGTCTGATGTGATCCAGGTCACTTCGACCTACGCTACAGGGAATGTACGGATCAAGCCAAGCATCGGCTTGTGAACAACTGATTTCGTCGCTGATACAGATAATGTTCGCTGATTCTCTTGAATCCGAGGGTGACCCGGGGCACCATGGGTCCATGACTGAACGAGCCCTCCCCCCGGAGGAGGCCTCCCGCCTCCAGTCCGCGGCCACCCAGCACCTGTGGATGCACTTCACCCGGCACGGCGACCTTCCCGAGACCGGCGTGCCGATCATGACGCGCGGAGAGGGCGTCCACCTGTGGGATGCCGACGGGAAGCGCTACATCGACGGGCTCGCCGGCCTCTTCACCTCCCAGCTGGGCCACGGCCGGCGGGATCTCGCCGAGGCGGCCGCGCAGCAGATGGGGACCTTGGAGTTCATGCCGCTGTGGTCCTATGCGCATCCGCCCGCCATCGAGCTGGCCGAACGGCTCGCCGGTCTCACACCCGGGGACCTGGACCGCGTGTTCTTCACCAACAGCGGCAGCGAGGCCGTGGAGACCGCCTGGAAGCTGGCCAAGAACTACTTCCGGCTGACGGGACGCCCCGGCAAGCACAAGGTCATCAGCCGGACCACCGCCTATCACGGCACCACCCACGGAGCACTGTCCATCACAGGGCTCGCCGGACTGAAGCAGCCGTTCGAGCCCCTGGTGCCCAGCACGGTGCACGTCAGCAACACCAACGCCTACCGGGCCTCCGAGCTGACCGCCGGAGCCCTGGAGGTCACCGATGAGCAGAGCCTGGAGCGCTTCGGCCGATGGGCGGCCGACCAGATCGGCCTGGCCATCGAGGCGGAGGGTGCGGACTCGGTGGCCGCCGTGTTCCTGGAGCCCGTGCAGAACGCCGGCGGCTGCTTCCCACCCCCACCCGGATACTTCCAGCGGGTCCGCGAGATCTGCGACGAGCACGACGTGCTGCTGGTCTCCGACGAGGTCATCTGCGCCTTCGGCCGGCTGGGCCACATGTTCGGCGCCGAACACTTCGACTACCAGCCGGACATGATCACCACCGCCAAGGGCATCACCTCCGGCTACGCGCCCCTGGGAGCCGTGCTCGCCTCGGAGCGACTCATGGAGCCCTTCCTGCAGTCCGGGGCCATGTTCGGCCACGGCTACACCTTCGGCGGCCACCCGGCCTCCACCGCCGTCGGGGTGAAGAACCTGGAGATCTTCGAGTCCGAGGGCGTCCTCGAGCATGTGCAGCAGCACGCCGGCACCTTCCGCAGCACCCTGGAGCGGCTGCTCGACCTGCCGATCGTCGGCGATGTCCGCGGCGAGGGCTACTTCTACGGGATCGAGCTGGTCAAGGACAAGACCACCCGGGCCAGCTTCAGCGCCGAGGAGTCCGAGCGCATCCTCTTCGGCTTCATCTCCAAGAAGCTCTTCGAGGAAGGCCTCTACTGCCGGGCTGACGACCGCGGCGACCCCGTCATCCAGCTCAGCCCGCCGCTGATCGCCGGCCCGGAGGACTTCGAGGAGATCGAACAGATCCTGCGTCACGTGCTCAGCGAGGCCTGGACGCTGCTCTGACCAGCGGGCCGTGCCGCGCCGCCGCCGTCGCGTGCTGCCCCCGTCCCCCGCGCATCTGCACCATCAGATCACGTCTGCACACCCATATCTGGTGAGGCAGACGTGATCTGGTGGTGCAGAACCTGACGCTCAGCCGACGGTGACCTGCCCGCCGAGCAGCGTGCACCGCACCGGGAGCTCCGGAAGGTCGTCCGGGTCCGCGGTGATCGGGTCCTCCTCCCAGAGAGCCAGGTCGGCGACCGCACCCGGTGCGACGACGCCGAGGTCCTCCCGGCCGAGCGCCTCGGCCGCCCAGCGGGTGTACCCCAGCAGCGCCTCGGCCGCGCTGAGCCGCTGCTCCGGCTCGAACACCGGCGCCGTCGGGTCACCGGGGGTCCGTCGCAGCTGCGCCCAGGCCATGCCGAGCCGGGCGTCCAGCTGAGCCACCGGCCAGTCGGACCCGAGCGCAAGGCGGCCTCCGGCGTCGAGGACGTCCCGGGTCCGGTAGGCGTGCCCGGCACGCTCCGGGCCCAGCCGGGCCGCGAAGGAGTCGGAATGGTCCGCCTCGCGCCACTGCATATGCAGCGGCTGCATGGAGGCGACCGCACCCGAGGCGGCCAGCGCCGCGACATCGTCATCGGTCAGGGTCTCCAGATGCTCGATGCGGTGCGGTGCCCCGTGAAGGGAGTGCGCTGGGCCGGACGCCCCCTCCAGGGTGCGGTACACCTGCAGCGCGTGCGCGACGCCGGCGTCGCCGCAGGAATGAGTGGCCAGCTGGAATCCCGCGTCATGGTAGGCCCGGCACACCTGGTCGTAGCGCGGCACCGAATGCCAGAACGGGCGGGTCGAGTCGCCTGCGGCGTCGGGTTCGTGGAGCCAGGCGGTGCCGGCGTCGATGACGCCGTCGAGGAACATCTTGATCAGGGAGACCTGGAACCGGGGTCCCCCGGGATGCTCGGCCCCAGCGTCGCCGAGGCGCAGGATCCGGTCCGCGACGGCGGCATCGTCGTCTCCCGGCTGGTGCCACAGCGCGATGTGGAGACGAACGGGCAGACCCCCGGGCAGCGCCTCCACCTCCTCCAGCGTGCTCAGCGTGGAATCGCGGCCGTCCATGACCACCGCACTGGTCACCCCGGAGGCCGCACTCTGAGCCAGGATCCGCCACACCCGGACCGCGACCTCCTCGCCGCCGCCCGGGGGTGCGGCGTCCAGCACCGCCATGAAGGCGGGGATCTCCCGCAGCTCTCCGGTGGGGCGCCCGTCCGGACCGCGGACGATCTCGCTGGCGTCGGAGAAGACGTGGTCGACGTCGAGCCCCGCCGCGTCCAGAGCCGGCTGGTTGGCAAGGCCCGTGTGGAGGTCGTAGAAGATCAGGGCCAATGGGTGCCCGGCGGCGGCCTCATCGAGGAGGTCGCCGCGGATCCCATGCCCGTCGAAGGCCTTGTAGTCCAGGTTCCAGCCGCGGATCCAGCCTCCGGGCGGCAGCTCGGCTGCCGCGGCGGCGACGGCCCGGCGGACCTGCGCCAGCTCGGTCAGCCCGTCGAGATCCAGTCCGACCGCCAGCTCTGCACCCCAGACCGGGTGCATATGGGAGTCGATCAGCCCGGGAGTGAGCACGGCCCCGGCGGCGTCGATGATCTCCGTGCCCGGGCCGGCCAGTGCACGGATCTCCTCATCGGTGCCGAGATGCGTGATCCGGCCGTCGGCGACGGCGAGCGCGGTCTCGGCCGCTTCGGCCGCACCATGCTGGGACGTCATGGGCCGGATACGGGCTCCGGTGATGATGGTGTCCACCATGAAGAGGTCTCCTGTCAGGTGGGTGCTCCGGTGCGGGTCAGCAGGTCGGGTCAGCAGGGGTGGGTCAGGCGGTATGAGTCAGACGTCGTCGGGTGCGGGCGGCCGCCAGTGCCGCCAGGGCCGGATCTGCTCGAACCGCGCGGCGACGTCGAACACCGTGCTCTCGTCGTAGGGATGCCCGACGATCTGCAGACCGACCGGCACTCCCCGGGCCACGCCCGCCGGGACCGACAGCACCGGGCACCTGTTCGCCACGTTGAACGGGACGGTCATATGGGCCTCCCAGTAATGCTCCACATGCCGGTCTCCCCCGGAGGCCACATCGGGAACGGTCAACCCGTCCAGACACCGGGCCTCCGCGGGGAGCGCCAGCACGGCGGAGGTCGGGGTGACGAGCACATCGGCTCCTTCCATGACCGTGGCCAGCTGGGCCTGCATGGCGGCTTCCCGTTCGAGCGTCTCGAACAGCGAGAGCCGGCGGGCGTGGGCCCGAGCATCGGCGATGAACCGCAGCGTGTAGTCCTCCGCCGTCTCCTCGCGGCCGGCGAGCAGTCGACTCATACCCTCGGCGAGGATGTGACCGAAGTGCGCCATCGTGGTCTCACGGATCTCCGACGTCATCCACGGCGGCGACACCTCGACGATCTCCGCCCCGGCCTGCTCCATGGCGAGGACAGCCGCGTCGACCTGCTCACGGACCGAGCGCTGCACGGGGTAGTCGCCCAACGCCGCGCTGTAGGCGATGCGGCGTCCCCGCAGATCGTCCGGCGCCCGGTCAGCGTCGGCTGACGGCACGGCCTGCGTGGGCACGGTGGCGTGGTCGGCGGGATGGACCCCGCGGATGACTTCGGTGAGCAGGGCGACGTCCCCCACGGTCCGTCCCATGGCCCCGTCACCGCGGTACCAGTCGGCGGCGAAGGGTCCGACGCCCGGCACAGAGCCATAGGGCCCCTTATAGCCGACCACTCCGGTGAACGACGCCGGCAGCCGGGTGGACCCGGCGATGTCCGAGGCGGTGGCCAGCGGGGTCAGGCCCGCAGCGAGGGCGGCCGCGGCCCCGCCGGAGGATCCTCCGGGGCTCAGCGACCTGTCCCAGGGGTTGCGGGTCACACCCCACAGCCGCGTGTGGGTGAAGGTCGCACAGGAGAACTCCGGGGAGGTGGTCCTCGCGTGGATGACCCCGCCGTGACGGCGCAGCCGCTGCACCACGGGATGGTCCTCGCCCGCGATCTCGTCGGCGTAGGCGGCCATGCCCTGGCTCAGGGTCCGTCCGGCGAGCGCATGCTTCTCCTTGGTCGCCACGGGCAGGCCCACGAGCCGTCTCCCGTCCCCTTCGGCTGTCCCGCTCCCCGCGGCATAGTGGTCATCCGCCGCCCTGGCCTCACGGCGCGCCTGATCCCGCAGGACCTCGGTGAACGCGTTCACCGGCGGCTCGGCCTCCGCGTCGGCATCGATGCGTTCCAGCAGCTGCTCCAGATACTCGGAGGGGGCGAGGTCCCGTCGGGCGAAACGGCGGAGCACCTCCCGCGCGGACAGGTGGGCCAGATCGTCGCTGCGACCGTCGGCCTGCGAGGCCATGGCTTCCGCCGTCATGCCTCCTCCGCCTCCTGGAGCCGGCCTCCTGGCGCGACGCCGTCCAGTTCCCCCGTCACCAGACGCGTCACCAGCGCGGTGAGCACCTCCAGGCCGGTGACCAGATCCGCGTCGGAGGTGAACTCGCGCTCGCAGTGTGAGACGCCGTCCGCCGACGGGACGAAGAGCATCACGGCAGGCACGATGCGGTTCATCGGTATGGAGTCGTGGCCTGCCAAGGTCGTGAGCCTCAGGGACTCCACCCCGACGTCGCGGCAGGCCTTGGCGGCCAGATCGAGCCCCGCCTCGGGGAACGTCTGGACGGGCCGGACGTCGAAGTCCTCCGCGCTGATCTCCACGCGACTGCGCGCGGCGATGTCCGCGAACTCCTTCAGCAGCAGTTCGCGCGCCCGCTCCACGTCCTGGCGGCGGTCCGCGCGCAGGTCTACGACGAGGTCCACCTGGCGGGGCACCACGATCGGTGAGTTCGGCTCGACGTCGAACTTCCCCACTGAGGTGACGATGGACTCCGGCTCGAAGTGCCGGACCACGTCCTCCACGGCGATCACCGCCCGCGACGCCGCCACCAGGGCGTCACGGCGGTCGGCCATCAGCGTGGCGCCGGTGTGGGACTGCTCCCCGACCACGCTGACGAGGAGCTTCTGCGTGTGCCAGCTCCGCTCGACGATCCCGATGGGCACCTCGGCCCGTTCCAGCCGGCGTCCCTGTTCGATGTGGATCTCTGCGTAGGCGGCGGCCTGCGGCCCCGGCCCGTCCCCTCGGCGACCGATGGACTGCAACGCCTCCTCCACCGTGACGCCCTGCGGATCCCGGGTCTGGCGCGTCTGGTCGGCGTCCAGCAGGCCCGCATACACGGAGCTGCCCATGATCGACGGCGGGAAGCGGGCACCCTCCTCGTTGAACCAGTCCACCACCGCCACGTTGACCTGCGGCATCAGGGTTCCGGCGGCGACCGCGGCGTCCAGTGCGGCCGCCGCATGGAGCGCGGCCACAACCCCGTAGGTGCCGTCGAAACGACCGCCGAGGGGCTGGCTGTCCAGATGGGAGCCGACCACCACGCTAGGGGCGCCCTCCACCCACCGGCTCACGGCGAAGATGTTGCCGATCTCATCGGTGGTCACTGTGAAGCCGAGCTCCTCGGCGCGGTCCTCGAACCAGTCCCGCACCTGTCCGTGCTCCGCTGTGCCGGCCTGGCGGTCGATGCCTCCGGCCTCGGTGGCGCCGAACCTCGTCGTGTGGTGGAAGTCCCGCAGGAACATCTCGCGGTCCGGGCCCCATGCGTCTCCGTCCGCGCGGTGCGGCGCGGACCCGGAGCTCGTGCTCTGCTCGGTCATACTGATTCTCCTCGTCTGTGATGCTCGTGCCCTCAGCGCCGGTCCGCCTGCGCCTGACCCGTCTGCTCCTGGCCCGTCTGCTCCCGGCCCGTCTGCTCCCGGCCCGTCTGCTCCTGGTCCTCCGAGTCCCAGAGCTCCTTCCGGAAGTCCCGGGTCCGCGCCCGGAACGTCGCCATGATCCCCGGCTCCCGCGGGCGGGTCACCAGACTCACCGCGATGAACACGACGATGTTCAGCAGCAGCGCCAGCAGTCCCCCGCCGCCGGCGGCGAAGGGTCCGGGCAGCACCTCCGGCACCGCCGTGAACAGGACGACGCCGCCGACGCCGACCACCAGCCCCGCCGTCGCGCCGGCCACGCTGGCCCGCGACCAGAACAGGGCTCCCAGGGTGGGGACGATGACCTGGGCCAGGCCGGCGAAGGCGACCAGGCCGATCGTGACCAGCAGACCCGGGATGTACAGCGTCATCACGTAGGCGACGGCAGAGAACACCAGGATCGCCCAGCGACCGACCCACACCCGCTTGTTCTCCGTGAGGTTCTTCTGCACGTACTTCTCATGGAAGTCCACGGTGTAGCTGGCGGCCATGGCGTGGACCTGGGAGTTCGCCGTCGACATCGCCGCAGCGGCACCGCAGGCGATCAGCACCAGCGCCAGCACGATCGGCGCATAGTCCAGCAGCATGCGTGGCAGCACCTGATCGGCCGCCTCCACGTCCGGGTCCAGGACCACCGCGGCATTGCCGATCAGCATGGAGCCGACATAGCTGATCGCCGCGACAGCGAGCAGGAACGGCATCAGGTCGAACAGCCGGGGCGACCGTGTCGCATACATGCGAGTCCACATCTGCGGCCCCATGAAGGCGCCGATGGGTGTGATGACGAACATCGCGATCCACGCCATCCATGCGCCGTCGGCAAGGATCAGGTTCTCCGGCTGGATCTGCTCGATCTCGTCGAACATGGTGCCCATGCCGCCCACCTCGCCGACCAGGAAGATCCCGGCGGTGATCATGCCGGTGAAGAGCAGGACGCCGTAGAAGATGTCGGTCCAGGCGACCGCGCGCAGGCCGCCGGACCAGACGTAGATGATGATGACCAGGTAGAACAGCAGCCCGGCCAGCCAGAACGGCAGAACCCCGTTCGAGGCGACCTCCATCAGATACGCCCCGCCGGTGAGCTGGATCTGGAGATGCGGCAGCGTGAAGACCAGCAGGATGACCGCGATGAAGGTGCCCAGCTTCCGGGAGCCGTAGAGGTCCACGAAGAAGTCCCGCGGGGTGACGTAGCGGCCCCGCTTGCCGTGGAACCAGATGCGCTTGCCCACGAGGTAGTACATGACCCCGAAGAAGATGTTCCAGGCGATGGCGGTCCAGTAGAGGGGCCCGTCCAGGTAGAAGCTCGCGTTGGAGCCGAGGAAGGCGAAGGCGCTCCACCATGTGGCCGCCACGGTGAAGAAGACCGCGATGGAGCCCATGCCGCGGCCTTGGATGAAGAAGTCCTCCGCGGTGGCCGCAGCCTTCCGTGAGGCCAGCCCGCCCATGATCAGGGGGATCAGCAGGAAGCTGCCGATCACCAGAAGTCCGACGATCTCGGTGGTGGTCATGCGTGCTCTCCTCCGTCCGCGCCGGACTCAGGGGCGGCATCGTCGACGTCTGCCCTCCTCCGGCCCCAATGGGTGCGGTAGCCGATGAACAGGACCACACACATCAGGGCCCAGACGATGATCGTGAATCCATAGATGAACGGCATCCCGAAGATCCTCGGCTCGGCGACGTCATGGAAGAAGAGCACACCGGGGAACTCCATGACGGCGAATCCGAGGATGACGCAGGTCCAGAGGATCACCGCAGTTCGTGTAGGTCTTCTCTGCCAGGTCATGCACACCTCTCCTCGTCCTCGACCTCGCTGTTTCGTCAGGTTCATTCTCTGCTTCAGACATGTCAGTCACGTCACCGGGACATTGCGACGCCGTGTCCCGGCACGCTCACGCGCGGAACGCGTAGTGCCGCCCGGAGACGGCGTCCACCAGCACCTCGACGGCCCTGCCTCCAGCAGCGCCGGTGATCCACCAGTTCGGCTTCGCCACGCAGATCGGGTCACGCCCGAGGGTCAGCCCACCGCCGATCCCCCAGCGACGGCGACGCAGGAGCACGTTGCCCAGGACCCGGCGTGCGGCGCGCACTGCCTCCTCCCGTCCGATCTGTGCCGCAGGCGCGGGGCTCGCGGCGGAGAGCTGATCGAGAGCCAGGAACTCGACCTCGGTCCAGGGCTCGGCGACATAGGCCCGCCCGCCGATCAGATCGACCAGCGCGTGGCCGGTCAGCGGGGGTCTGCGCGCCCCGGGCCGGGTGGAGCCCACGAACTCCACTGCGAGCAGCGGATGCAGATGCAGCTCGGCCTGCAGGTCCGCGGCCCCGGGCGGTGGAAGGCGACCGGCCACGGTCTGCACCGCCTGCTCCCTGCCGATCTGCACCGGCCAGGCACAGTCCGGCACCAGCGGTGGCTCCGCGGTCGGGGGCGCCGTCGGGGGCGCCGCCTGAGGCACGCCCGATATGGACCGGACGGTCTCAACCACGCTCCCGACCCTCCTGCTGCGGCCGCTGCGTGGCCAGCGAGGCGTCCTCCCCGAGGACGAACCGGGCCGGGACGGCGCCCACCTTGGCCGTCTCCTCCACCGCACGCAGCACTCTCTCCGGCACCGGGTCCACCGACGCCGTCGCCAGGGAGACCACCACGATCGTCACGGTCGAGGACAGGATCCCCACCACCATGGCGTCGACCCCGAGACCGTCGGCCGAGCCGAGCATCTCGGCGGCCACCGCCCCGACGGTGCCGGCGACCATGGAGGAGATCGCCCCGGCGGAGTTGGCCCGCTTCCACCACACGGCACACACATAGGCCGGCACGAAGGCCGCACCCAGCACGGAGGTGGCGAAGACGACGACGTCGAAGACCCCCGGCGGCCGGGTCATGGCAAGCACGAGCCCGATCACCGCGAGGATGAGGATGGTCAGCCGGGAGACCGCGACCGCCGAACGCTCGGACATGTTCTTCTGCACGAACCGGCCCCACAGGTCCTGGGAGGCGATGGTGCCCGCCTGCAGCAGCAGCGCATCCGCCGTCGACATGATGGCCGCCATGATCGCGGCCATGACCAACCCGACGGCGAAGGACGGCAGGACGGTCTCGGCCACGCTGAAGATCGCCATCTCCGGGTCGTCCAGGTTCGGCACGATCAGCAGCGCCATCATGCCCACCAGGTACGCGCCGGGGATGAACAGCAGGTTGAAGCCGGTGGCATAGAGCCCGGCACGGCGGGCCACCGATGGGCGCCGCATGGACATGTGGCTGACGTTGACGTGCGGCCAGCCCATATAGCCGATGCTGAACACCAGCAGCGCTCCGAGGATGATGCCCCACTGCCCGAAGTACTGGCCCTCGGCGCCCCACATGGTGAGCAGGTTCTGGTTGATCGCCCCGATGCCCTCGTGGCCGGCAGTGAGCCCGCCGACATGCTGCAGCGTGGCGATCAGGAT
Organism: Nesterenkonia aethiopica; assembly: GCF_039534665.1. Lineage (NCBI taxonomy): Bacteria > Bacillati > Actinomycetota > Actinomycetes > Micrococcales > Micrococcaceae > Nesterenkonia > Nesterenkonia aethiopica. The sequence continues at coordinate 47,925 of NZ_BAAAVT010000015.1, forward strand.
CCACAGCATGCCGATGACGAGGATGATCGCCTGGGCGAAGTCCGTGTAGGCCACCGCCAGGTAGCCGCCCATCAGGGTGTAGCCCACGATGACGCCCACCGCGATGATCAGCGAGACGTTGAGGTCCAGGCCGGTGACCATGGAGAGCCCCTGGCCGCCGGCGAGCAGCTGGGCGAGCACATAGAAGAACATGCAGAACAGCGCGATCGGTGCGGCGACGGCCCGGGTCCACGCCGAAGGATAGCGATGCTCGAGGTACCCGATGGAGGTGATCGAGCCCAGCAGGTGGGAGAGCTTGCGCATGCGCCGTCCCAGTACCGAGAGGTTCAGCACGCCGCCGCCGAGGTCGCCGAGGGCGTACCACATCGAGAAGTACCCCTGGGAATAGCCCAGCCCGCCGGCGCCCAGGAACATGTAGCCGGACATGGAGGTGCTCTGCAGGCGCAGCGCGGTCACCGCGGGCCCGAGGCTGCGGCCGCCCAGCAGGTAGCCCTCCCGGTCCCGGGTGCTGATCCTCGAGACCCAGGCCCCGATGGCCAACAGCATCAGGAAGTAGACCACCAGGAAGACGATCTCCACGCTCATGCGTCCTCGCCCCCGTCCGCGTCCCGGTGCCGCAATGTGGAGGGGGCCTCACCGCGGACGGGCGGTCGCCCCTCGTAGTCGGCGTCCTCCACGGCCCAGCCGCGCGTGCTGACATAGAACACGAGCGTGTAGACCACCCAGAAGCCCATGACCACGGCCATGATCACGGTGGTGCTCGTCGGCAGCCCGACCATGGCTCAGCCCGCCGCACCGTCGTCGGCCGTACGGGCCACGTGGTCGTCGGCCACCGCGAGCGCGGCGTCGAGGGCGTCCAGACCGGTCAGCGCGTCCTCCGCAGAGATGTTGATCGGCGGGGCGATGTGGATGCGGTTCATATTCGTGAACGGCAGCACCCCGCGGTGCTTCGCCTCCGCCACGATCCTCCCCATGACCTCCGGGGTCTGCCCGTAGGGAGCCAGCGGGGCCCGGGTCTGCCGGTCGGCCACCAGCTCCACCGCCCAGAAGGCGCCGAGCCCGCGCACGTCGCCCACGCTCGGGTGGTCCTCCAGGAAGCGGGCCGCCCGTGGGCCGATGACCTCCTCCCCCAGCCAGCGCGCGTGCTCCACCATACGTTCCTCGCGCATCGCCGTGATGGTGGCGACGGCGGCGGCCGCGGCCAACGGGTGGCCCGAATAGGTCAGTCCACCCGGGTAGGGGGTCTGCGCGAAGCTGGAATAGATCGCATCGTCCATGGCCACGCCGCCCATCGGCACGTAGCCGGAGGTCACGCCCTTGGCGAAGGTGACGATGTCCGGTTCGATGCCGGCGTGCTGGTGGGCGAACCAGGCGCCGGTGCGCCCGAACCCGACCATCACCTCGTCGATGATCAGCACGATGCCGTGCTCATCGCAGAGCCGCCGCACGCCCTTGAGGTATCCCGGCGGAGGCACGTAGATCCCTGCGGTGCCGGGGACGGGTTCGAGGATGATCGCCGCGATCTGGTCGCCGCCCTCGTAGGCGACGACGTCCTGCAGATGCTGCAGCGCACGTTCGGCCTCCTGGTGGTCGTCCTGCGCGCCGAAATGGGACCGGTAGGTGTAGGCGGGCATGAAGTGCACGACGCCGTCGGCGGCGTGGTCGGAGGGGAGCCGGCGGGGGTCCCCGGTGAGGTTGATCGCCAGCTGGGTGCCCCCGTGATAGGAGCGGTAGGCGGAGAGCACCTTGTGTCGCCCCGTGTGCAGCCGCGCCATGCGGACCGCGTGCTCGTTGGCGTCGGCACCCCCGTTGGTGAAGAACACGTGCTGGATGTCCTCGGGCAGCAGCTCGGTGATGAGCCGCGCGGCCTCGGAGCGGGCGATGTTGGCGTGCTGCGGCGCCACGGTGCACAGCTCGGCGGCCTGCTCCTGGATGGCCCGCACGATGGCGGGATGCCGGTGGCCCGCGTTGGTGAAGATCAGCTGGGAGGTGAAGTCCAGCAGCCGGTTGCCGTCCCCGTCCCAGATCCAGGACCCCTCGGCGTCCAGGATCGTCATGGGGGTGATCTTCTCCTGGGCGCTCCAGGAGTGGAAGACATGCTGTCGGTCCAGGTCATAGGCTCGCCGGCCGGCGGCCAGTCGCTCGGCGCTGATCGGGTCACCTGCCGGAGCACCTGACGCCGGAGCACCTGTTGCCGGAACACCTGTTGCCGGTGAGCCGGACGCCTGGGAGTCGGAGGTCTGCGTGTGGTTCATCGTCGCCTGTCACCTTCCGTGAGGGGGGGTCTTCTCCCGCCGTGCGACGTCGGCCCCGGCATCACCGGAGCCGCGACGTCCCGTGCGGTCCATGGTTCCTTGCGGAGAAGCCCACCGGAAGGACCAGGATGTGAGACACATCACCTTGTTTTCTTACATACTGTCAAGACCATGCCTGCTTTCGATCATGCCGCCGTCACCCTCCACGAGGCGCTCACCCTGCCCCCGATGGCCGCCGGCCGCCCCCAGCTGCTCAGCCCCGGCGTCTCCTTGGAGCACCCGGTCCGCTGGGCCCATGTCATCGGCGAGCCCCGCCCAGGTCCCCTGCTGCAGGGCGGGGAGCTCATCCTGTCCACCCTGCCCCTGCTGCATGAGGGGCGTCAGGACCTGGAGGAGCTGCTGCGCGGCTATCTGGAGGATCTCGACGACGTCGACGCCGCCGGGCTCGCTGTGGAGGTGCTGCCCGAGCGCCCCCGGCTGGCGGCCGCGCTGGAACGGGTCTGCGCGGAGCGCGCCGAACGCCCGGACGCCCACACCCTGACCCCGGTGCTGCGGTTCTCCCAGGTGGTGCGATTCGTGGAGATCACGGAGCACCTGCACCGCGAGCTGGTCGCCCGCCAGCTGCGGACCGGTGGGCACATCCGTGATCAGGATCCACTGCTGGAGGCCACCAGCGCGCTGCTCGAGGACCTCGCCGCCGTCCCTCCGCTGGCCGAGGCGGTCGCCGTCGAACGCGCCCGCAGTCTGGGCCTGCCCTCCTCCGCTCGACTGATCCCCCTGGTGTTCGCGGTGGACGCCTCCGCGGGGGCGCTCCCGCAGCGCGGCTGGTCGCTGGAGGCGCTGGCCGGCGTCGTGCGCCAGGCCGGCGCCCAGCTGCACATGCCGCTGCTGGTGGGCAGCTGCCATCACCGCTCCCTGGCGGTGCTCGCCGCGGCTCCCGCCGGCATGGACGTCCAGCGTCCCACGGCACGGCTGTGCCGGGCGGTGGAGCGATCCCTGCGCCGACGGCTTCCCGAGGCGGCTCTGCGGTGCACCGCCGCGCTGGGCGAGCCCGCACAGTCACTGCACGGCGCGCGCCGAGAGCTGGACGCCGCCTGGGAGGTCGCCGCGCTGGCCGCGTCGCTGCGCGGCCGGGGCCGGCACCTCCGGCCGGCGGTCCCGGAGTTCTGGACCGCAGGGGACATCCGGCTCTGGGGAGTGCTCGCCGAGCTGGAACGGCGCGACGTCGTCGAACGGCTGCTCGCCCATGAGCTGCGCCTGCTGCGCGGCACCGACGCGGAGACCCGTGACCTGAGGGCGCTGATCGAAGCCCTGGTGCGCACGCGCGGCAGCAAGACGCAGCTCGCCGCCCGGCTGGGAGTCAGCCGTCCTACGCTGTACGCCCGGCTGGAGAGTCTGGAACGTCGCCTCGGACGCCCGCTGGACGACGGCGAGACGCTGACCACCCTGCATGTGGCCCTGATGCTCGAGGAGCTCTCCGGTTCAGACCTGCCCGACTGAGCGCAGCCGCTGCTCCGTGCGACGGCCGTGCTCGCGGAGCGCGGCGTAGACCGCCTGCACCGCAGGATTGCGCAGCGCCTCCTGCCGGCCCACCGCCCAGTAGGACAGGCGGTGGACATAGTGTTCGGGCAGCAGGTGGATCAGCTCCGAGTGGTGGACGGCCACGTAGTCAGGCAGCAGCCCGATGCCGGCTCCGGCGGTGGTGGCGGTGACATGGGAGAGCACATTGGTGGAGGCGATGCCGCGGCGCATGGTCGGCAGCCTCTGCGTGGCGCGGTCGAGGTCGTCGATGGTCAGCACCGCCTCCACGTAGTAGTTGAGCCGATGACCGGCCAACTCGGAGAGGTCCGCCGGGCGCCCGTGACGGGCCAGGTACTCCTCGGTGGCGTAGAGCCGCAGCGCATAGTCCATGACGTGCTCGGCCTGCGCCCGGTGGATCTGCGGACGGCCGACCACGATCTCCAGGTCGAGGCCGGAACGGTTCTGCCGGGCCCGCTGGGTGGCGCTGATGAGCTCCACCGCCAGGTTCGGGTTGGCCTGCTGCAGCTCGGCCAAGGCCGAGGTGGCCAGATGGACGGCGAAGGCATCTGGGGAGCCCAATCGCACCACACCGGAGATGCGGCCGTCCTGCTCGCCGTCTCCGGCCAGAGAGGCCAGTGCGTCCTCCACGCGTTCGGCGGCCGCGAGCGCCCGCTGCCCGAGCGCGGTGACCTCCCAGCCGGACGGGGTGCGGGCCAGCACCCGTCCACCCAGGGACCGCTCAAGTCCGGCGATGCGCCGGGAGACGGTGGAGTGGTTGATGCCCAAGGCGTCGGCCGCGGCGGTGTAGCGGCCCAGCCGCGCCACGGAGAGGAAGGTCATCAACGCGTCGAGATGCTGTGCCTGGGGCTCCCCGGAGGGGTGATCCGTCATGCGGACCAGTGTGCGCAGATGCACATTGTGCGTGCAATTTTCCCGGCCCATCGTGCATTGAAGCCGCAGGCGGCACCTCTTAGTGTGAGGCATGACACACCCGTGCGAGGGTTCCCGCACGGCGTGACCGAACCGGCACAGGAGGCCGGACCCACGACTCGAGGAGGAGCGCATGGCCACCTATGGATGGATCGGGCTGGGGAACATGGGCGGCCCCATGACGGCGAACCTGGTGCAGGCCGGGCACACGGTGCGCGGCTTCGACCTGGATGCCGGAGCCGCCTCGGCGGCCGCCGCCCACGGCGTGCAGACGGTGGGCACCATCGCCGAGGCCGTCGCCGGTGCCGACGTCGTGTTCACCATGCTCCCCAAGGGCGAGCACGTCCGGGCCGTGTTCGGCGGTGAGGACGGGATCTGGGCCACCGCCGAGAAGACCACCCTGCTGGCGGACTCCTCCACCGTGGACATCGAGACGTCGCAGCACTGCCATGACGAGTCCGCCGCCCGGGGGTTCCGCTTCGTGGACGCCCCCGTCTCCGGAGGGATCTCCGGGGCGGCCGCCGGCACCCTGGCCTTCATGGTCGGCGGCGAGGAGTCCGCGGTGGCCGACGCCTCGGCGCTCATCGAGCCCATGGCGGGCAAGGTCATCGCCGCCGGCGGGCCGACGGCCGGCATCGCGGCGAAGATCTGCAACAACATGATGCTGTTCATCGACCTCATGGCCGCCTCCGAGGGGTCCCAGCTGGCCGAGCAGCTCGGGCTCGACCCGAAGGTCTTCTGGGAGATCGTCTCCGTCTCCTCCGGGCATTCCTGGGCCCAGCAGACCTGGTACCCGGTGCCCGGCGTCGTGGACTCCGCCGCCGCGAACCGCAACTATGACGCGACCTTCCGCACCGACCTGGCGCACAAGGACATCAGCCTCGCCCTCGATGCCGGCGAGAAGACCGGAGTGCGTCTGGAGGCCGCGCAGCTGGCGCATCGCCGCTTCGAACAGCTCATCGGTGAAGGCTACGCGGACAAGGACTGCACCCTCATCGTGAAGTACACCTCCCCCGACGGCGGCGCCCCCGGGTGGGACGGGACCGGCACTGCCGGCACCGAGAGTTCCTCCGAGACCACCGGCGACGCCGCACCCGCAGAGACCAGAAAGGCCTGATATCCATGACCTCCACCACCCCCACGACCTCCCCCACCGGTGCCGCCGTCGGCGTCGACGGCGAGCTGCCCGTGATCGGACACATCATCGGCGCAGAGATGATCACCGACGCCGAGCGCCACTCCCCCGTGCGCAACCCCGCCACGGGGCATGAGACCGGACGCCTCGCCCTGGCCGACGCCGGGCGGGTCCGCGACGCCGTCGCCGTCGCCGCGGAGGCGCAGAAGTCGTGGCGCCGCACCGGCCTGGCCAAGCGCACCCAGATCATGTTCAAGGCCCGCCAGATCCTCGACGAGCGGCGCGGTGAGCTGGCGGCCACGATCACCGCCGAGCACGGCAAAGTGCTCTCCGATGCGAACGGCGAGATCACCCGAGGCCTGGAGAACGTGGACTTCTGCACCGGCCTGATGCATCATCTCAAGGGCGAGTACGCCGAGCAGGTGGCCACCGGAGTGGACGTCCATCAGGTGCGCCAGCCGTTGGGCGTGGTCGCCTGCATCACCCCGTTCAACTTCCCCGCCATGGTGCCGCTGTGGATGATCACCACCGCCATCGCAGCGGGCAACGCCGTGATCCTCAAACCCTCCGAGCGTGACCCCTCCGCGTCCCTGCTGATCGCCCAGGCCTTCCGCGACGCCGGACTGCCGGACGGCATCCTCAACGTGGTCCACGGCGACAAGGAGGCCGTGGACGAGCTGCTGGTCAACCCGGGCATCGCGGCGGTCAGCTTCGTGGGCTCCACGCCGATCGCCCGGTACATCTACTCCACCAGCGCGGCCCACGGGAAGCGGGTCCAGGCCCTCGGCGGGGCGAAGAACCACATGGTGGTCATGCCCGACGCCGACCTGGACTCCGCCGCCGACGCCGCCGTCTCCGCGGCCTACGGCTCCGCCGGCGAGCGCTGCATGGCGATCTCCGTGACGGTCGCCGTCGGCGACATCGCCGACGAACTCGTGGAGAAGATCCGCACCCGCGCCGAGGGGCTGAGCATCGGCGACGGCACCGACCCGGCCTCGGAGATGGGGCCACTGATCACCCGCGAAGCGCTGGACCGCGTCACCGGCTATGTGGCCGGCGCCGCCGAGGAGGGCGCCACGGTGGTGCTCGACGGGCGCGAGAAGACCTTCGACGGGGAGGGCTACTTCATCGGTGCCTCCCTGCTGGACCACGTGAAGCCCGGCATGAAGGTCTACGACGAGGAGATCTTCGGACCCGTCCTCTCGGTGGTCCGCGTGGAGAGCTACGACGAGGCCGTGGAGCTCATCAACGCGAACCGCTACGCCAACGGGACCGCCGTGTTCACTCGGGACGGCAAGACCGCCCGCGAGTTCGAGTTCGACATCGAAGTGGGCATGGTCGGGGTCAACGTCCCCATCCCGGTGCCCGTGGGCGCGTTCAGCTTCGGCGGCTGGAAGGACTCCCTGTTCGGAGACACCCACATGTACGGCCCGGAGGCCTTCAACTTCTACACCCGCCGCAAGGTGGTCAGCAGCCGCTGGCCCGAGCCCAGCGAGTCGCAGATCAGCCTGGGCTTCCCCACCCACTGAGGCAGGCACCCACCGGCGCCCCGCCCGTCCTCGCGGCGGGCGGGGCGTCGTCGTGTCTGCCCGCCCTGACCCTCAGGAGGACGTATGGCCTTGGGACTCCTCGGAATCCTCGTCTCACTCGCGCTGCTCATCACCCTGGCCTATCGCGGGGTGACCATCGTGGTGGCCGCGCCGCTCTCGGCACTGGTGGCCATGCTGTTCTCCGGTGCCCCGATCCTGGCCAACTACACCGAGATCTTCATGCCTGCGCTGGCGAACTTCATCGGTCAGTACTTCCCCATGTTCCTCACCGGGGCGATCTTCGGGAAGCTGATGACGATGGCCGGGTACGCCACCGACATCGCTCGAGTGGTCACCCGCTGGCTGGGGCCGAAACGGGCGCTGCTGGCCACGGTGCTCACCACCGCCCTGCTGACCTACGGGGGCATCAGCGTCTTCGTGGTCGTGTTCGTGATGTTCCCCCTGGCCCGGGAGCTCTTCCGCGCCGCCGACATCCCTCGCCGGCTCATCCCCGGGGCGATCGCCCACGGCATGCTGACCTTCACCATGACCGCGCTGCCCGGTTCGCCCCAGGTGCAGAACATCATCCCGGGCCAGGCCTTCCAGACCACCACCTTCGCCGCGCCGGGCCTCGGAATCCTCGGCGGCACGTTCATCTTCATCCTGGGCATGCTGTGGCTGGAGCACCGCAAGCGTCAGCTCACCGCCCGTGGAGAGCACTTCGCGGACCCCACAGCCCTGGAGCTGCGCAGCGGCGCCGGGGCCGACATCGGTGCCGGGGCCGCTGCGATGTCCGTCGGCGACGGGTCATCCTCCAGAGGCTCCGCCGGATCCTCCGCCGGGCAGACGAGGACCTCACCGGGGCCGGGCGCCACGACCGCCCACGACAACGGCACCGGCAACGGCACCGACAGCGGCAACACCAGCGACAGCGCCTCCCCCGCCCGGCCTGCCACTCCCGGCATGCTGACGCCGCCCAACCATGTCTTCCCCTTCATCCCGGTGCTGCTGGTGTTCCTCATCAACTTCGGCTGCACCATGGTGCTGTTCCCGCTGATGGACTGGGGCTACCTGCAGGACGAGCGCTACGGCGGCATCGGCCTGGGTGACCGGGCTGGCGCCTGGGCGGTGCTCACCGCCCTGGCCGGGGCCATCCTGGCGATCCTGGCGATGAACGCCCGGCACCTGCGCTGGATCCTGCAGGGCATCACCGACGGCGCCCGCAACGCGCTGCTGCCGATCTTCAACACGGCCTCCGAGGTCGGCTACGGCGCCGTCGTCGCCTCTCTGGCAGCCTTCGCGCTCATCCGGGAGGGGATCTTCGGCGTGAGCGAGAACGCCCTGGTGGCCTCGGCGGTGTCGACGTCGACGATCTCCGCGGTGACCGGCTCGGCGTCGGGCGGCATGACCATCGCGCTCAACGCGCTCGGCGAGGAGCTGCGGGACCTCGCGGTGGACCAGGGCATCAGCCTGGAGGCGATGCACCGCATCACGGCGATGGCCTCCGGCGGGCTGGACTCCATGCCGCACAACGGGGCGGTGATCACGCTGATCATCGTCTGCGGGATGACGCATCGCGAGTCCTACAAGGACGTCGGGGTCGTCTCCCTGGTGATCCCGGTCCTGGTGACGGCCGCGCTGATCCCCCTGGTGCTCGCCGTCGGCAGCTTCTGAGGCCACCGACCCGTGCGCCGTCGCCCTCGGGCTCTCAGGGTGGTCTCAGGGTCGAATGGGGGTCGGATCCGGGTCGTGACCTGGTGACATGAGCCCTCCGCCGCCAGTAGTTTCGAAGGACCGGCGGGGCCGGAGACCGACGCTGGCACCAGCGTGGCCCGCCCGCCTCGACAACGGTCATGACGGAACGAAGGAGTTGACGATGGGACTGCTCTCACTGGGTGTCGGCATGGCCGTCGGCTATGTGCTCGGCACGAAGCACGGCAAGGAGGGCTTCGAGCAGGCGCGCAGGTCCGCCTCCGAGGCCTGGAACGACCCGGACCTGCAGGAGAAGATCCAAGACACGGTCTCCTCGGTGAGCGACACCGCCGGGAAGGTGGCCCAGGACGTGGCGGAGAAGACCCGACGCGCCGCCACCGCCGCCGCCGAGGCGGTCCGGCAGGGTGGTGCGGAGGCCGCGGAGACCTTCGAGGAGGAGTTCCACGCGCCGGAGACGGTGCCCTCCTCCCACGGGGACGTGGACAGCGACCCCGGCCTGAGCACCGAGAAGGAGGGCAGCGACTGGGCGCAGGAAGGCGGTGCCCCGGGAGACCGCGGAGGCGGCTGACCCGCCTGCAGCAGGTTGGGCCCGGAGGGATTGTCAGAATCACGGCGCTGACGCGGCGTGCAGCGACAATCCCTCCGGGCTCACCGCATAGTTGGGACCCTCAGACCTCGGCGGCCTGACGACGGCGCAGCTGGAACTGCGCGCCGTGGTGCTCCGCCGGCAGGTGGTCGCCGGCGCCGAAGAGCTTGTGCCGCAGCGTGCCCGGCGTGTACTCGGTCTTGTACCGTCCCAGCCTCTGCAGCGCCGGCACCACGTGCTCCACGATGTCCTCGAAGGTTCCGGGAGTGATGTGGTACGCCAGGTTGAACCCGTCCACGTCGGTCTCGTCCTGCCAGTCGGCCAGCTGACGAGCCGCCGACTCTCCGCCGCCGACGATCACCGGTCCGAATCCGCCGACGCCGACCCATTCGGCCAGCTGCCGGACCGTCCACGGCTCCCCCTCCCGGCCGGAGGCCTTCTGGAAGGTCTCCACGGTGGACTGGATGGCGTTGGACTCCACATCACCGATGGGCTGGTCGAGGTCGAACTGGCTCAGATCCAGCCCCATCCACCCGGACATCAGCACCAGCCCGCCGATCGGATCCACGTACTGGACCAGCTCGTCGTACTTGGCCTGCGCGGCGTCGTCGTCGGCCCCGGTGACCACCGTCTGCATGGCGAAGATCCGCACGCTGTAGGGGTCCCGGCCGGCGTCGACGGCGGCCTGCCGGATGCGCTGCACCGACGCCTTGGCCAGCTCCTTGGTGGGCGGGTTGATGAACACGGCCTCGGCGTGCTTGCCAGCGAAGGCCCGCCTCCGGGTGGAGGCACCGGCCTGGTAGACCACCGGCATGCGCTGCGGGGAGGGCTCCACCACGGAGATGCCGGGGGTCTTGAAGTAGCGGCCCTCATGCTCGATGCGGTGGACCTTGGAGGTGTCGGTGAAGACGCCGGCCTCCTTGTCCGCGACGACGGCGTCGTCCTCCCAGGAGCCCTCCAGCAGCTTGTAGACCACGTCCATGTACTCATCGGCGTGGTCGTAGCGGGCGTCGTGCTCCATCTGGTCGTCCTGGCCCATGTTCTGCGCGGCCGAGGGCAGGTATCCGGTGACCACGTTCCATCCGACCCGCCCCCCGGTGAGGTGGTCCAGGGTGCCCAGGCGGCGGGCGAACGGGTAGGGGTGCTCGTAGGCGGTGCCGGCGGTCAGCCCGAAGCCGAGGTGCTCCGTGACGGCGGCCATCGCGGAGACCAGCAGGAAGGGGTCGTTCACCGGCACCTGGGCGCCGGAGGACAGGGCGGCGTCAGGGGTGGCGGCGAAGACGTCATAGGGGCCCAGCACGTCGGCGATGAACAGCCCGTCGAACAGGCCCTTCTCCAGGGTTCGGGCCACGTCGGTCCAGTACGCCAGCGTGTTGTACTCGCGGGCCCGGTCCTCCGGGTGGCGCCACAGCCCCGGGGACTGGTGGACCACGCAGTTCATGTCGAAGGCGTTGAACAGGATCTCGCGCTTTCCTGCGGGGGTGGTCGGCGGCTGGGTGTGGCGGTCGGTCATCGGTTCCTCCTTGCGGGTCGCCGATGCAGGCGCTCGACGCGCAGCCCGGGAGCCAGGGTGCACGCGCCAGAGGAGCCCTCCATCGGTCCTGGCCTTAGCACCCCGGCGCTCCGGCATCCCCGCCCCGGGGCCCGACGGCGGCGCCGCGGGCTGGGGCTGGGTGTCCGGACCGCCTGTGTCACCGTGACGGTCGGGTTGCTGCGGCGTCGTCGAGCCAGGTCTCTCAGCCGCTCTGGATGGTACGGCCCGCACTCTACCGGCCTCCCCTGGACACGCACGAGGCCGGTGTCACATTCCTTCGCAGAGTTGGGCGCCTCCCGGCGGCTATCCTGGTGGGCATGGCCAGCCCCGGGAATGCTTCGCAGTCGACCGCAGACGGCGCCGCAGAGGACACAGCGCATCAGCACCCAGCGCATCAGGTGACAGCGCATGAGGACCCAGCGCATGAGGATGCTGCAGAGCACGACGACGACGCGGTCGCCGGTGACGACGACGCCGTCGAAGGCGACTCCGACGAACGCCCGGCCATGACCACCGACGCCGGCACCACGGCCCTGGAGCGGTTCATCACTGAGCACCTCGGGCCCCGCGTCGAGGAGCTCAACGCCATCCCTCAGGCCCCCGGCCACCAGGCGCTGCTGCGCCGGGAGCTGGCCCAGCGACGCATCACCGTCCGCGAGGTGTCACCCCACAACCACGTCCTGCTCTTCGGCGGCGTCGTCATCGGCGGCTTCGATCGCACCATGACCTCCCTGGTCAGCTCCAATGCGCGTCGAGTGACCCGGAACAAAGCGCTGACCAAGCGACACTTCGAGCTGCAGGAGATCCCGGTGCCGGCCGGGCGCACCTTCAGCGAGGATGAGATCACCGAAGCCGCCAAATACCTGGGGTCGTTGTCCGGGCCGGCGGTGCTCAAGCCTGCGTCCGCGAAGCCCGGGCACGGAATCGCCACACATCTGACCAGCGCCGAGGAGCTGCAGCAGGCCTGGCCGGAGGCGCTCGACGCCCGGCTGACCGGCGAGGCGCCCAGCAGGAAGCTGATGGTGGAGCAGTTCCATGACGGCCTGGACCTGCGCGCCTTCGTGGTGGGTGAGGAGCTCGTCTCCGCGATCGTGCGGGTTCCGCTGCACGTGGTGGGTGACGGATCCTCCGAGATGCACACCCTGCTGCAGCGCGATGCCGCACGCCGGCAGAGCCACGGCCACCTGGCCGCCCACACCCCGGCGGTCCAGGAGGAGGACCTCGCACCGATGGGCCTGTCTCTGTCCACGGTGCTGGAGCCGGGGCGGGTCGTGGTCCTCAATGAGGCCGCGAACCTGCGGGCCGGCGGCATCCCCGTGGACGTCACGGACCGCATCGGTGAGGAGCTCGCCGAGCTCGCCGTCGACGCGCTCTGGTCCATCCCCGGGCTCGGCGCCGCCGGGATCGACCTGCTGGCCCCGGACCTGGACAGCGCGGAGGGAGCCGTGGTGCTCGAAGCGGACATCAGCGCGAGCCTGGTGCCCCATCACTGCCCCGCCTACGGCAGCCCGCGGAACGTGGCCGGGGCGATCGCCGACGAGCTTCTCATGGCCGCCTCCCGGTGAGGATATCCTGAGAGCCATGGCCTCCAAGACCACCGCCTCCCCGGACAGCCCCACCGACGGCCTCGACGCCGCCCCCGCCGTCGCGACGCACGAGGGCGACGTCGGCATCGATGACGCCGGCTCCTCCTCGGCGACGCGGCAGGTGCCGGCGGTCCTGTCCGACTCCGCCGACGCCGTCGAGCGGTTCATCGTGGACCAGCTGGAGCCCCGGCTGGACCAGCTGCAGACCTGGAACGGCACCTCGCCGCATGACCAGCTGCTCGCCGCCGCCGCGAAGCGCAAGAAGATCACGGTGAAGAAGATCAGCGACGCCAACCAGCTGCTGTTCCTCTCCGGCGTGGTGATCGGTGGGATGGACGCGATCATCACCTCTCTGGTCAGCCACCAGGCCCGGCGCGTCTCCCGGTCCAAGCAGATGACCAAGAAGTACCTGCAGGCCTCCGAGGTACCCACGCCAAAGGGCCGGGCGATCAGCCCCACCGAGTTCTCCCGCGCGGTGAAGTATATGAAGGCTCTGGGCGGCCCCGTGGCGGTGAAGCCCTCCTCCGGGCGGGCCGGCAAGGGCATCAGCACCGCCGTGCGCACCGAGGGCGAGCTGCGCCAGGCCTGGCAGCGGGCCATGGCCTCCCGCTCGGCCACCTCCGACTCGAAGTACCAGATGATCGTGGAGGAACATCACCCGGGTGTGGACCTGCGGGTCTACGTGGTGGGTGAGCAGGTGGCCGGCGCGATCGTGCGCGTGCCGTTCTACGTGGTCGGCGACGGCGTCTCCACGGTGGGCGAGCTGGCGGAGACCGAGATCGCCCGACGGCAGGACAACGCCTACCTGCGGCCGCGCCAGCCGAAGGTCACCGACGACTTCCTGGCCCCGGTGGGGCTGAGCACCACGGATGTGCCGGCGGCCGGGCAGGTGCGTCGCCTCACCGAGATCGCCGACACCTCCCGCGGCGGAGGCCTCGCCGTGGACGTGACCGACGAGCTCCCCGACGCCCTGCGAGACCTGGCCGTGGACGGGCTGTGGTCGGTGCCGGGGCTCAGCGCTGCCGCCGTCGACCTGCTGGTGCCGGACCTGGAGACCGGGGAGGGCGCCGTCGTGCTGGACATCAACCCGTACGCGAACATCATGCAGTTCCGCTACCCGGCCTATGGGGAGCCGCGCATGGTGCACGACGCGATCATGGAGCAGATCCTGCACCGCGCCTCACGCTGAGTCGCGACGGTCCTTCCGCCCCGGCGGTTCTGCACCACGACATCACGTCTGCACCGCAAGATCTGCTGAGGCAGACGTGATGTGGTGGTGCGGAACGGCGAGGAGTAGTGGGAATGGACGACGACGGCGGCACCGTCAGGACACACGTGCGGCGGGCAGGCCCAGAGGACGCGGGGATGGTCGCCCGGCTGCTGGACGACTTCAACACCGAGTTCGGCTCCCCCACGCCCGGGGCCGCCGTGCTGGCTGAGCGACTGCGGCGGCTGCTGGGGTCCGAGCAGACCAGCGCCTGGCTGGGCTGGCAGGATCCGGGCGGCGCCCCGGACGGGGTCGCGCTGGTGACCCGCCGCCCCAATGTGTGGTGGGACGGTCCGGTGGATGCGCCTGACGCCGACGCCCGACGGTTCTACCGGCGGCAGGGATTCCAGGAGATCGACCCCGAGACGGGAGACCACGCCCTGCTGCTGTGGCACCAGATATGAACTCCCGACGCCGGCACCGCGGCCATGCCCAGTGAAACCACGGTGCCGACGTCGGAAGGGTCTGTGAGGAGCGCCGGTCAGGACCCGGCAGTCAGGACCCGGCGGGAGCCGCCTCCGCTCGGCTGCCGAGCCGGCGGGCCGGATGGTCCTCGGCCAGGTGCGGCCCCGCACCGCCGAGCTGCTCCCGCAGGGTCACCGGGGTCTCCGGACGCTCGGCGAGCAGTCCACGGCGCTGCAGCTCTGGGGTGATCAGGTCTCGGAACCGCTCGAAGTCGGCGGGCCGCACCGCGGCGGAGACGTTGAACCCATCCACCCCGGTGATGGTCTGCCAGCGTTCCAGCTCGTCCACCACCTGCACGGGGTCCCCCACGATGAGCGGGCCGCGACCGCCGATGGAGATGAACTCCGCGGCGTCGCGGACCGTCCACTGCTTGGTCGGGTCCTTGGTGAACATGGCCAGGGCGGACTGGTTGGCCTCGGTCTGCACATCGGCGATGACGTCGTCGTCGTCCAGACCGGACAGGTCGACCCCGGTCCAGCCGCCGAAGAGCGTGAGCGCGGCCTCGGTGTCCACACAGCTGCGGTACTCCGTGAGCCGGTCCTGCGCCTCCTGCTCGGTCTCGGCGACGACGATGGTCACCATGGCGAAGAATCGCACCGACTCCGGGTCGCGCCCGGTGTCCGCCACGGCCTGCCGCGTGGAGGCCACCTGCTGGGCGAGCTTCTCCGGCCGGGAGCTGATCACGAAGATCGCCTCGGCGTGGTCGACGGCGAACTGCTGCCCGCGCGCCGAGGAGCCCGCCTGGAACAGCAGCGGGGTCCGTTGCGGGCCCGGATGGGTGAGCATCTCTCCGGGCACGGAGAACCAGCGGCCCTGATGCCCGACCGGGTGGATCTTCTCCGGGTCCACGAAGACGCCGCGCTCGGCGTCGGCCACCACGGCATCGTCCTCCACCGAGTGTTCGAAGAGCCGGTACATGACCTCCAGGTACTCGTCGGCCCGGTCGTAGCGCTCGTCATGGGGGATCTGCCCCTCCATGCCGAGGTTCCGCGCGGCGGAGTCCTGGTAGCTGGTGACGATGTTCCAGGCGATGCGCCCGCCGGTCAGATGGTCCAGCGTGGCGAAGCGCCGGGCCAGCAGGTAGGGGGCCTCATAGGTCACCGAGGCGGTCAGCCCGAAGCCCAGGTGCGTGGTGGCCGCCGCCAGCGCGGGCACGATCACCTGCGGGTCCAGCAGGGGGTACTGGACTCCCCCACGGGCCGCGGCGTCTGCGCTGCCCCCGTAGACGTCATAGATGCCGGGGACATCCGCCAGGAACAGGCAGGAGAATCCGGCGTCCTCGACAGTGCGGGAGAGCTCGGTCCAGTAGTCCAGGGAGTCGAAGGCGGTGATGCGGGAGTCCGGGTGCCGCCACAGCCCCGGCGACTGGTGGACCGGCACCAGCATGTCGAAGGCGTTGAACAGCATCGGACGGGCTGCGCCGGACCCGGTCATCGCTGGGCCCCCTTCGCCTCGCCGATGGCGTTGAGCCCCTCCGGCAGCGTGCCGTTGATCTCCCAGTCCCCGATGGACCGGGCCCGGAACACGATCGGGTTGTGCGTGGCGACGGTCTGCGCGTTGCGCCAGTGCCGGTCCAGCGCCTTGGTGCGCAGCGTCGCCGAGGCGCCCACGGTCTGGAACAGCTCCTGGGTGACCCCGATGACGATCTCCGGCACGGTGACCTGCGCCTGCTCCACCGCGATCTCGGCGTCGTAGACGGCGCCCGGAAGCTCACCGTCGAAGCCCAGACGGTGGGTGCCGGCGGCGAACCCAGCCTCCAGGGAGCGGTCGTGGATCCGCGCGACCTCCAACACCGTGGACTCGGCGGCGAAGGCCTTCGCGGACATGGTGCCGATGATCTGCTGGATCAGCGGGTCCTCGCGGAACAGCTGCCCGGAGCCGGAGGTGTTGAAGGTGCGCGTGCGCTTGGCCACCAGCGCGACGGCGTCGGCCACCGCGGCCTTCGCGATGCCGACCTGGACGGCCAGCAGGTACAGCTGGAAGAACGCGGCTTCGTGCACCGCCTCATGCGAGCCCGGCACGCGGTCCAGCACGGCGGCGTCCTCCACCGGGGCGCCGTGGAATCGGGTGGTGCCGGTGCCCGTGAGCTTCTGGCCGAAGCCGTCCCAGTCGTCGATGACCTCCACACCCTCGGCATCGGTGGCGACGACGGCGAACCGACGCCCCTCCAGCCCCGGCCGGGAGGCGGAGACCCGGGTGTAGTCCGAGAAGATGGTCCCGGTGGAGTAGAACTTCTCCCCGTCCAGGCGCCAGGTGCCGTCCTCGTCCTGGGTGAGCACCGTGTTCAGCGTGCCCAGGGCGTTGCCGCCCTTCTCCGTGGACGCGTTGCCCACGGTCGCCCCGGCCAGGACCCGCGGGTACCAGGCCTGCTGGATCTCCTCGGGCTGGAAGCGCAGCGAGTCCACGAACCCGAAGTGTCCGCGGTACAGGTGGGCCACATTGGAGTCGACGGCGGCCAACCGGATCACCTGGCGGATCAGGTCCTCCACGCTCCCGCCGGGGCCGCCGAATTCCCGGGGCACCCGCAGGGCGCCGAAGCGCGCCTCGTCCAGGAGCCGGACAGGCTCATGGGGCAGCTCGCGGGCCAGCTCCCGGTGCACCGCTCCGGAGGCGATGGTCTCCAGCAGGCTCTCGGGCAGCTCGACGCCGGAGTGCGGCGCCTCCACGCCGCGCCCGCCGCTGGTGCTGGTGTTGGTGTCAGTGCTGGTCTCGATGCTCGTCGTCGTGGTGCTCATCGGCTGTTCACGTCCTCCCAGGCGGCGTGGATGTCGCGGTCGAAGGCCGGGGTGAGGATCCCGTCCAGGTAGTCGCCGTACCAGGCGGCGACCTCGTCGTCGTGATAGGCGCTCTTCAGCGCCTCGTACTTCTCCGGCTCCTCCTCGGCGAAGCCGGGGCGGGCGCAGACCGCCAGGGCGAAGGGCAGCGCCTCGTCCGCGGACTCCATGATCAGGACCTCCTCCGGCATGACGTCCACCTCGGCGAGCAGTCGGGCAAAGCCGAAGACGGCGTCCACGTCCGGGTAGATCTGACCGACCGACTGCTGGTCCACCTCCACGAACTCCAGGTCCAGCGGATTCGCGGTGATGTCATGCACGGACAGGGCCGCCACATGCTTGGACTCGTCGATCTCGATCAGCCCGCCGCGGGCCAGCAGCCGGATGCCCCGGCCGTTGGTCGCCGTGTCCACCGGCAGGGCGATGCGTGCCCGCTCCGGGATGTCCTCGAGCGTGTCATGGACGGCCGAGTAGATCCCCGAGGGCTGCTCGAACATGAAGAACAGCGGCTCGATGTCCAGGTCGTTGTCCTCGTTGAACTGCCGCAGGTAGCTGATGTTCTGGAAGAAGTTGACGTCGTATTCGCCGTTGGACACCGCATGGTTGGGCTGGATGATGTCGGTGACATAGGTGGCGGTGACGTCCCAGCCGTCCGCGGCGAGGATCTCCTCGGCGATCTTCGTGGGCTCCTGGAACGGCGGGGACTCGGTGACGATCAGCCGCAGGGTGCGGTCATTTCCGAGTGCCCCGGCGATCCCGCAGCCCGAGGTGAGGCTCCCGACGCCGGCCAGAGCGGCCATGCCCAGTGAACCGCTGAGCAGCCGGCGCCGGGAGAGTCTGGTGTCTGCGGCCGCTGGCGAGCGCCGCAGGGTGGGGGCGGTCATGCGGAGATCTCCGCCCAGGCGGCGTCGACGTCGACCTCGAAGGCCGGGTCGAGCACGCCGTCGAGGTAGTCGGCGAACCAGTCGCGGACCTCTTCGGACTGGTAGGCGCGCTCCAGCGCCTCGGCGGCCTCGGTGCCGGCGAAGTCCGGGGCGGCGGCCACCACGCAGGTGAAGGGCAGGGCCACGTCCTCACCTTCCAGGGCGAGGGTGTCCTCGGGGCCCAGGCCGATCTCGGAGGCCAGGCGCAGGAAGGCGAAGGCGGCGTCGACGTCGTCGATGCTCTGCGCCACGGACTGCTGATCGACCTCCACGAACTCGAGGTCCCGCGGGTTCTCGATGATGTCGCGCTGGGACAGCTCGGTGACCGGGACCGATTCGTCGATCTCCAGCAGCCCGGCGTCGGCGAGGAGCTTCAGGCCGCGCCCGTTGTTGGCGGTGTCCACCGGCAGCGCGATCTGGGCGCCCTCGGGCAGATCGCCCAGCTCGCTGTGCTCAGTCGAGAAGAGCCCTCCGGGGGCCTCGTAGACGGCGAACACCGGCTCGATGTCCAGACCGTGGTCGGTGTTGAACTGGTCCAGGTAGGCGAAGTTCTGGAAGAAGTTCGCGTCATACTCACCCTGGGCCACCACCTGGTTCGGCTGGATGATGTCGGTGACATAGGTGGTCTCCAGCTCCCAGCCCTCCTCGGCCAGCAGATCCTTGGCGATCTCGGTGGGCTCCTGGAAGGGGGCGGACTCGGTCACGATGATGCTGATGGTGCGGTCCTCGTCCCCGACGGCGTCGGCCAGCCCGCAGGAGGTGAGGCTCCCGACGGCGGCCAGCGCGGCGATGCCCAGTGCACCGCGCTGGAGCCGCCGCCGGGAGAGTGTGGGGGTCTGGGAGGGACGGCCGATGGTGCTGCGGTTCATGCGGTGAAGTCCTCCCAGATCGGCTCGACGGTGTCGAGCGTGAACTCGTCGGTGAAGTCGATGGCGCCGTCGAGGTAGTCCTCGAACCACTGCTGGACCTCCTCGGACTGGAAGGCCTCCTGCAGGGCGGCGGCCTTCTCGGTGTCCTGGAAGCCGGGCGCCCCGGCGACCACGCAGGTGAAGGGGATGCGGACGTCCTCGTCGTCCTCCAGGATCAGCGCGGTCTCCGCGACGTCGTGGCCCGCCTCGGCGACCAGCCGCGCGAAGGCGAAGCCGGCGTCGACGTCCGGCAGGGTCTGTGCGGCGGACTGCTGGTCGATCTCGATGAACTCGAAGTCCTTCGGGTTGTCGATGATGTCCCGCTGCGAGAGCTCGGTGACCTCCTTGGACTCATCGATCTCCAGGACCCCGGCGTCGGCGAGCAGCTTGATCCCGCGGCCGTTGTTCGCGGTGTCGACCGCCAGGGCGATCTGGGCGCCGTCGGGGAGGTCCTCGATGCTGTCATGCTGCAGCGAGAAGATGCCGCTGGGCGCGTAGTAGACGGAGAACGCGGGCTCCACATCGGTGCCGTTGTCCTGGTTGAACTGCCGCAGGTAGGCGATGTGCTGGAAGAAGTTGGCGTCGTACTCCCCCTGGGCCACCACCTGGTTGGGCTGGATGATGTCGGTGACGTAGGTGGTCTCCAGCTCCCAGCCGTCCTCGGCGAGGATGTCCTTGACGATCTCGGTGGGGTCCTGGAAGGGCGCCGACTCGGTGACGATCATGCTGATCGTGCGGTCGTCGTCGCCCACGGCGTCGGCCAGCCCGCAGGAGGTCAGGGTGAAGGTCCCCACTGCGGCGAGTCCGCCGAGCAGCAGGCCGCGGCGCCCGAGCGGGGAGGAGGCGAGCGAACCGGTGGCCCCGGTCAGCCCGAGCGCGCCGGAGACGCCGGAGGATGTCAGTGTTCTGGGCATGTCACAAGCTTTCGTTGTCAGGGTGCAGCGACCTGCACGCCGGGATGGAGGAGTGCGCACGGAGCGCAGGGGCGGCCGAACCGGCCGGTGGTCAGATGCGCTTGTCGGTGAGCCGCGCGAGGCGGGTGCCGCTGAACTGCACGAGCGTCACCAGGGCGATCATCAGCACGATGGCGACCATCATCACCGCGGTCTCATAGCGGTAGTACCCGTACCGGATGGCGAAGTCGCCGATTCCGCCGCCGCCGACCAGTCCGACCATGGCCGAATAGGAGATGAAGCTGACGGTGGTGATCGTGATGGACCCGATGATCGCCGGCTTGGCGTCCACCAGCAGCACATTGCGGATGATCTGTCCGCGAGTGGCCCCCATGGCACGGGAGGCCTCCACCGCCCCGGACCCCAGCTGGGTGATGTTCTGCTCCACCAGCCGGGCGAAGTAGGGAATGGCGTTGACCGTGAGTGGGACGATCGCAGCCGCCGTACCGACCGTGGTGCCGACGACCAGCCGGGTGAACGGAATGATCGCGATCAGCAGGATGAGGAACGGGAAGGAGCGGACCATATTGACGATCCCGCTGACCAGCGCATGGGCGCGGGGCAGCGGAGCGATTCCGCCCGGGGCATGGATGAACAGCCAGATGCCCAGCGGAGTGCCGAACAGCACCGCCAGCGGGATGGCCACCGCGATCATGGCGAAGGTCTCCAGCATGGCCTGGACGAGTTCGGGCTGCAGTTCGAGGATGCGTTCCATCAGCGACGACCTCCCTCGAACGGCACGGCGGCGAGCAGCTCAGAGGCCGCGAGCCTCCGGGGGCCACGGGGCGGGTCCTGGGGCGCCGGCGGCTCTGCGGACTCTGCGGCGCGACCCTGGTCCCCGCTCGGCGTCGGCGCCTGCGTCCGGGCGCCGCCGTCACGGTCCACACTGATGCCGTCGCTGACCAGGTACCGGCCGATGGAGGTGTGCGGAGCGAAGCCCTCGCGCTGCAGCTCCCGGGCGGGGAACTGCTCCACCACGCGGCCGGACTCCATGACGGCGACGTGATCGGCCAGGGCCTTGATGACCTCCATCTCGTGGGTCACGATGACCACGGTGATGCCGAGCTCGCGGTTCACGTCGGCGAGATACTGCAGCACCGTCGCCGTGGTGAAGGGGTCCAGGGCGGAGGTCGGCTCGTCACACAGCAGCACCTCCGGCCGAGTGGCCAGGGCGCGAGCGATGGCCACCCGCTGCTTCTGCCCGCCGGAGAGCTGGGCCGGGTACACCTTGGCCTTGTCGGTGATGTCCACGATCTCCAGCGCCTCGGCGGCGCGACGCCGGCGGACGCGACGGTCCTTCTCGCCGGCGAACTTCAGGGACAGCTCCACGTTCTGGGCGACGGTCAGATTGTTCACCAGGTTGAACCCCTGGAAGATCATGCCGATCTGGTGCCGGGCGCGACGCAGAGCCTCGTCGTCGAGGGCGGTCAGCTCCACCCCGCCCACATGCACCTCACCCGAGGTGGGGCGCTCAAGCAGGTTGATGTTGCGCAGCAGCGTGGACTTCCCGGCGCCGGAGAAGCCGATGATCCCCTGGATGCTCCCGCGGGGGATCTCCAAGGAGACGTCATCGACGGCGTGGATGGGCTCCTTGCCCCGGGCAGCGGGGAAGGACGTGGACACATGGCGCAGTGAGATCATCGGGCATTCTCCATCGTCTCTGGCGTTAGCACCGTTCCCCGGGCCGCACTGGGCACGGCTGCTCCGGGTGGTTGCTGCGACGTCGTCGAGCCAGATCTCTCAGTCGCTCTGGATGGGTTCGTTGGGGTCAACCATACGCGCAGCAGATGAACAATCGTCAAGTCAGCGGATTGAGTTCATGTCACGAGGCGTAAGAATGTACAGTCCCCTCGGACTGAGGGAGCCACACTCTGGACGCATCCTGCGCGCCCCCTGGACGGAATATGTCGCCGCGTCTCATCCTGCGAACGGTTCTTTGATCACATCTCTCTGCGGCCGTACGCTGGACACACAGACCATCCCGAGCGGCCGAGAGATCTGGCTCGTCGACGCCGCAGCAACCTTCGGATGCGATCCGCCCCTCCGGCGGATCCTTCAGAAAAGGTGCTACCGCCAGGACCGATGGGAGTTGATCCGCCATGAGCACCGCACTGGCCGCCGCCGAGCGCCCCACGACCACCGTGGAGGAGACCGTGCCGCACGCGCCCGCTGACACCGGACCCCGCCCCGCCGTGGGCCGCGCCGCCACCCGGCTGGCCGACGTCGATCCGCTGGAGCTGCGCCGGACCTTCGGCCACTTCCCGCAGGGGGTGGTGGTCGTCGCCGCCGAGGTGGACGGCCGCCCGGAAGGGCTCGTGGCCTCCACCTTCACCATCGGCGTCTCGCTCAAGCCGCCGCTGGCCACGGTGGCGGTGCAGCACAGCTCCACCACCTGGCCGAAGCTGGCCGGGGCGGACACCGAGCTGGGAGTGTCGCTGATCGGGCACGGCCAGTCGGAGCTGTGCCGGAAGATCGCCTCCAAGGACCGGGAGAGCCGATTCACCGGCCTGAGGACAAGCATCGGCACAGGTGGGTCGATCACGCTGGAGGGTGCGCCCGTCACCTTCACCACCCGCATCTACGACCAGGTCCGGGCCGGCGACCATGACATCGTCGTGCTCGAGCTGCTGGACCTGGCGGTCGAGGACTCCGCCGAGGCGCTGGTGTTCCACCAGAGCGAGTTCAAGAGCCTCGGCCCGCTGTCTCCCGAAGCCTGAGGGCATCCGCCTCCATCCGGGGCACCGTCGTCGGGCCCACGCCACCCCACATGTCTCACACTGTGACACCACCGTTGCCCGGCCCACGCTGATCCGCGTAGGGTTGAGCACGTACACCATCCCGAGCGGCTGAGAGATCTGGCTCTGTGACGCCGCAGCAACCTTCGGATGCGTCGATCGGCCTCTCTGTGCCCGTCGCATCAGAAAAGGTGCTACCGCCAGGATCGATGGGAGTGAATTTCCTATGGGTTCGTCTGCACCCGCACTCGTGACGCACGAGTCTGACCAGCACCTCTCCGAGCATTCCGGCGGCGTCGCTCTGCTGGACCGTCCCGCCCCCGCAGGGGCCGCCACGCATTCGATGGACGTGCAGCTGCGCGGTGTGGGGCGCGCCTTCGACGGACGCACCGTCCTGCACGACGTCGACCTGCACATCTCCCCCGGCGAGGTGGTCGCCATCCTGGGCGCCTCCGGCTGCGGGAAGTCCACGCTGCTGCGCGCCGTCGGCGGTCTCGACGCCGGATGCTCCGGTGAGGTCATCATCGACGGCACCCCGGTGCGCACCTATGACGAACGGACCGCCGTCGGCTTCCAGGAGCCTCGGCTGCTGCCCTGGCGCTCGGTGCACCGCAACGTCTCCCTCGGGCTGCCGCGGCACGTGTCCGCGGCGGAGGGCCGTCGGCGAGTGGATGAGCTGCTCGAACTGGTCGGCCTGGCCGAGCGCGCCCAGCTTCGCCCCCGGGAGATCTCCGGCGGCATGGCGCAGCGCGCCTCGCTGGCCCGGGCCTTGGCCCGCCGCCCCGGCGTGCTCCTGCTGGACGAGCCCTTCGGCGCTCTGGACGCCCTGACCCGGCTGAAGATGCAGGACCTCCTCCTGGACGTCCATGCGCAGACCGGCACCACGGTGCTGCTGGTGACCCACGACGTCGACGAGGCCCTGCAGCTGGCCGACCGAATCCTGCTGCTCGGCTCCGACCCGGTGGACCCCGCCCGCGAGGGCGCCACCGTCTCCCGCCTGCTCACCGTTCCGGGCAGCCGGCCGCGTGACCGTGCCTCCGCCGAGCTGGCCGCCCTGCGCGGCGAGCTCCTGGCCGGCCTCGGCGTCGACGCGCACTAGCCCACCCGCCCCGGCCGGACCGCACGTTCCGCTCAGGTCTGACAGTTCAGGACTGACAGCTCAGGACTGACAGCTCAGGACTGACAGGCCGCGCGGCCCGGGCGCTCCCGGCCTCCGCTCGGCGCGGCCGGGCGGAGCCCGAGCTCGACCGGGGCGGCTCCCACCCACGCACGAAAGGTCCCTTCACGACATGCCCAGTCAGACCGACACCTCCTTCTCCCCTGCCCGCTTCCCGCGGCCGCGGTTCCGACGCGCCGCCTCCGCGACGATCGCCGGCGCGGCCGTCGCTCTGCTGGCGACCGGATGCGTGGAGGGCGAGGGACCCGGCGGCACCGCCGAGGGCGAACTGGACACGCTCACCCTCGACTTCGCCACCTACAACCCGCTCAGCCTGGTGATGATGGAGCACGGCTGGCTCGAAGAGGAGCTCTCCGAGGCCGGCACCGAGGTGGAATGGATCCAGTCCCACGGCTCCAACGACGCCAATGAGAAGCTGCGTGCCGAGGCCATCGACGTCGGGTCCACGGCCGGCTCCGCCGCCCTGCTGGCGCGCGCCAACGGCGCCCCGCAGCAGATCATCCTCATCGAGAACCAGCCGGAGTGGGCCGCCATGGTCACCTCGCCGGACTCGGGGATCACCGACGTCGGCGACCTCGAGGGCGCCTCCGTGGCCGCCACGCTGGGCACCGACCCGTACTTCTTCCTGGTGCAGTCCCTGCAGGAGGCCGGCCTGGAGGTGGGCGATGTGGAGGTGCAGAACCTGCAGCACGCGGACGGCCGCAGCGCGCTGGCCAACGGCGACGTCGACGCCTGGGCCGGACTGGACCCGATCATGGCGGGAGCCGAGGCCGACGGCGAGACGCTGTTCTACCGGAACGTGGACTTCAACACCTACAGCGTGATCAACGCGACCGAGTCGTTCATCGAGGACCACCCCGACGTCGCCCAGACCGTAGTGGACGTCTATGAGCAGGCCCGCGAATGGGCTCAGGAGAACCCCGAGGAGACGGCCGAGATCCTGGCCGAGCACGGCAATATCGACCTGGAGGTCGCCGAGACGGTGATCCGGGAGCGGTCGAACTTCGACGTCGACCCGGTCCCCGGCGCCGCCCAGCGTGAGGTGCTGCAGGAGGTCGGTCCGATCTTCCTCGACACCGGTGACGTCTCCAGCCAGGACAGCATCGACGAGGCGCTCGAGACGCTGTTCCACCCGGAGTTCGCGGAGAACCGGCAGGCCACCGACGCCGAGGGCTCTGAGGACGAGGCCACAATCGTCGAGGACGACGAGGATGATCAGTGATGAGCCAGACGCTGCCTGACGGTGCTCGGACCCGGGACGAGGAGGGCCGCCACCAGAGCGCGGAGCCGGCACGGGTGCTGGGCGACCGTAACTCAGCCGCGCCCCGGCCGGTGACCGGCCCGGACAGTCCGGACGCTGGAGTGCCTGCTCGGGTCCGTCGCATCCCCGGCGGTCGGGTCCTCATCGGAGCGATCGTGCCGCTGGTCCTGCTGGCCCTGTGGTACGGCGTCACCGCGGCCGGCGTCTTCTCCCCGGTGCAGCTGCCGACTCCGCAGTCGGTGCTGGCCGCCGGGGTGGAGCTGTTCGAGCGCGGGGAGCTCTACCAGCACATCGCCATCTCCGTGCAGCGGGTGTTGCTGGGCTTCGCCGTAGGCGCGGGCCTGGGCCTGGCGCTGGGCTCGGTGCTGGGTCTGTCGAAGATCGCCGACTCCCTGCTGCACCCCACCATCGGGGCCTTCCGGGCCGTGCCGTCCCTGGCGTGGGTGCCGCTGCTCATCCTGTGGATGGGCATCTATGAGGACTCCAAGGTCACGCTCATCGCCATCGGTGCGTTCTTCCCCGTCTTCACCGCCGTGCACTCCGCGCTGCGGCACGTGGATCCACAGCTGGTGGAGGCCGGCCGCGCGTTCGGGTACCACGGGCTGCGCCTGCTGGTCACCGTGCAGCTGCCCGCCGTGGTGCCCAGCGTGTTCTCCGGGCTGCGCCTCGCGCTCGCCCAGGCCTGGCTGTTCCTGGTGGCCGCGGAGCTGATCGCCTCATCCATGGGGCTGGGCTTCCTGCTGACCGATTCGCAGAACAACGGGCGCACCGACCGTCTGCTGCTAGCCATCATCCTGCTGGCGATCCTGGGCAAGATCACCGACGCGCTGCTGGGCGTCGTGGAGAGGAAGGCACTGAAGACATGGGCGTGACGCCGGCGTCAGACATCGATCGGGAGACTCTGCAGCACCCGCTGACCGCGGACGTCCACTCCTGGGCGGACCCGGTCACCGAACAGGAGCGCCTGGCCTTCTGGGACCAGGCGGCATCCCTGCTGGACTGGGAGACCCCCTGGCACACCACCCACCGGTGGACAGATCCGGACCCGCGTACCCGCCGCGGCCCGGACATCCGCTGGTTCGACGGCGGCACGCTCAACGCCGCAGTCAACTGCGTGGACCGCCATGTGGCCGCCGGGCGCGGTGACGTCGTCGCCCTGCATTTCGAAGGCGAGCCCGGGGACCGGCAGGACGTCACCTACGCGCAGCTGCAGGACAAGGTCAATCAGGCCGCCAACGCCCTGACCGCCCTGGGGGTGGGCCGTGGGGACCGGGTGGTGATCTACCTGCCGGTGCTGGTGGAGACGGTGGTGATCACCCTGGCCTGCGCCCGCATCGGGGCGGTGCACTCGCTGGTCTTCGGCGGATTCTCCGCCGAGGCGCTGCGCTTCCGCGTGGAGGACACCGGGGCGGCGCTGCTGGTCACCACCGACGGCCAGTTCCGCCGAGGGCAGGCTGTGCCGGTGAAGGAGAACGCCGACGCCGCCGTGGAGGGCCTCTCCGTGGCCGAGGGCGGCAGCCTGCGCCATGTGCTGGTCATCCGCCGCACCGGCTCGGAGATCCCCTGGACCGCCGAGGACCTCGCCGGGGACGGTCTGGGCCGGGACGTCTGGTGGCATGAGACCGTGGAGACCGCCTCCGCCGAGCACACCGCGCAAGCCTTCGACGCCGAGCAGGACCTGTTCATCATGTACACCTCCGGCACCACCGGCAAGCCCAAGGGGCTGGTGCACACCACCGGCGGGTACCTCACCGGGGCGCTGTTCACCTATCTGCGGCTCTTCGCCCACCCGGATCCGGCCCGCCGGGGCGACGACGTCCACTGGTGCACCGCGGACCTGGCCTGGGTCACCGCCCACACCTATGAGATCTATGGGCCGCTCGCCGCCGGTGCCACGCAGGTGATCTACGAGGGCACGCCGAACACCCCGCATCCCGGGCGACACTTCGAGATCATCCAGCGCCACGGCGTGACCACCTACTACACGGCCCCCACCCTGGTGCGGTCCCTGATGGGCTGGTTCCCCGACGGCGTCCCTGACCACTACGACCTCTCCTCCCTGCGCCTGCTGGGCACCGTGGGCGAGGCGGTGAACCCGGAGGCCTGGACCTGGCTGCGCAGCCAGCTCGGCCGGGCCACCCGTGACGACCACGGCGCCCCGGCGATCCCCATGGTGGACACCTGGTGGCAGTCCGAATCCGGTTCCACCGTGCTGACCCCGCGCCCGGAGGACACCGGCCTGAAGCCCGGCTGTGTCACCCGCGCCATGCCGGGAGTGGCGGTGGACGTCGTCGACGACGCCGGCGCACCGGTCCCGGCCGAGGCGCAGGGCAGCATCGTGCTCACCCACACCGGCCCCTCCATGGCCCGCACCGTCTGGGGCGACCCGGAGCGGTACTACACCTCCTATTGGCAGAAGTACGCGGACCAGGGCTGGTTCCTGGCCGGGGACGGCGCCAAACGCGACGCCGACGGCGACCTGTGGATCCTGGGGCGGATCGACGACGTCATCAACATCTCCGGGCACCGGCTCTCCACCATCGAGATCGAGTCGGCGCTGGTCTCCCACCCGGACGTGGTGGAGGCCGGGGTGTGTCCCGTGCCGGACGCCACCACCGGGCACGCCGCCGTCGCGTTCACCGTGCTGACCGCCGCGGCCCGCGAGCGGCTGAACGGGGCGCTCACGGCCGGCGACAGCGAGGCGGAGGCGCGGCTGCTGGCCGAGCTGCGGTCCCACGTCGGCTCCGTGATCGGCCCGGTGGCCAAGCCGCGCACCGTCATCCCGGTGCCGGAGGTGCCCAAGACCCGTTCCGGGAAGATCATGCGCCGGCTGCTCACCCAGCTGCACGAGGACGACACCCTCGGCGACACCACGAGCCTGCAGAACGAACACTGCGTGCCGCAGATCGCTCAGATCTGCCGAGAACGCGTCGGCTGAGCCCGCCGCGCGCCGAGACCACCCGGCCCGTGCAGACCACCACCCAGACCGCACAGACCACCACCCAGACCCCCGCCACCGACTCAGGAGCATCCATGAGTGATCGACAGTTCGGATTCCGCACCAGAGCCCTGCATGCCGGGGCCGTGCCGGATGCCGTCTACGGCACCCGCGCGGTGCCGATCCACCAGTCCACGTCCTTCGTGTTCAAGGACACCGACGACGCCGCGAACCTCTTCGCGCTGCAGAAGTTCGGCAACATCTACTCGCGCATCGGCAACCCCACGGTGGCCGCGCTGGAGGAGCGCCTCGCCTCGCTGGAGGGCGGCATCGGAGCCGTGGCCACGGCCTCCGGCATGAGCGCGGAGTTCCTCGTCTTCGCGGCCCTGTGCGGCCAGGGGGACCACATCGTGGCCTCCTCGAAGCTCTACGGGGGCACCATCACCCAGCTGGACGTCTCCCTGCGCCGCTTCGGGATCGAGACCACCTTCGTGGACTCGGACGAAGCGGAGGACTTCAAGGCCGCGCTGCAGGAGAACACCAAGCTGATCTTCACCGAGGTCGTGACCAACCCCAGCAGCGACGTCGTGGATCTGCCCGGACTGGCCGGGGTGGCCCACGAGCACGGCATCCCGCTGGTGGTGGACTCCACGCTGACCACCCCCTACCTGCTGCGCCCCATCGAGCACGGCGCAGACATCGTCACCCACTCGGTGACGAAGTTCCTCGGCGGCCACGGCACCACGCTGGGCGGCGTGATCGTGGAGTCCGGCACCTTCCCGTGGAACAACGGCAAGTTCCCGCAGATGACCGAGCCGGTGGAGTCCTACGGCGGGCTCTCCTGGTGGGGCAACTTCGCGGAGTACGGGTTCCTCACGAAGATCCGTGCCGAGCAGCTGCGCGACTTCGGGCCGTCGCTGACCCCGCAGGCCGCCTTCCAGCTGATCCAGGGGGTGGAGACCCTGCCGCAGCGCATGGAGGAGCACACCGCCAACGCGCAGAAGGTCGCCGAATGGCTGGAGGCCGATGAGCGCGTGGAGTACGTCAACCACTCGGGTCTCCCCTCCCATCCGCACCATGAGCGGGCCAAGGACCTGCTGCCGCTGGGCACCAGCTCGGTGTTCAGCTTCGGCGTGCGCGGCGGCCGGGAGACCGGGGCCCGGTTCATCGAGGAGCTGCAGCTGGCCAGCCACCTGGCCAATGTGGGCGACGCCCGCACCCTGGTGCTGCACCCGGCCTCGACCACCCACCAGCAGCTCACCCAGGACCAGCTGACGGCCGCCGGCATCCCGGAGGACCTGATCCGCATCTCGGTGGGCCTGGAGGACGTCGAGGACATCATCTGGGATCTGGACCAGGCGTTGGATCGCGCCCTGGCCGCTCAGCAGGAGGCGCCCGCCGTCGTCGGCGCCGCACAGAACGGAGGCGAGGCCTGATGACCAGCGCACCCCAGACCGCCGGCCCGGCGGAGACCGTGACCGCGGAGCACCCGCACGGGACCTGGCAGGAGCCGGACGCCGCGCGCCGGCTGCAGCTGCTGCGCTCGGCGAAGTCCGTGGCGATCGTGGGCATGAGCGACAAGCCGGCCCGCGCCAGCTACTTCGTGGCCACCTATCTGACCTCCGACTCCAGCTACCGGCTCTACTACGTCAATCCGCGGATCAGCGAGGTCCTGGGCGAGCCCGGCTACGCCTCCCTGCAGGACCTGCCGGAGGCGCCGGACATCGTGGTGGCGTTCCGCCGACCGGACGACCTCCCCGCCCTGGCGGAGGAGGCCGCGGAAGTCGGCGCGAAGACCCTGTGGGTGCAGCTGGGCATCCACTCCGAGGATGCCATGCAGCGCGCCACCGACCTCGGCCTCAACGCCGTGCAGAACCGATGCATCAAGATCGAGCACGGCCGGTTCCACGGCAACCTGCACCTGGGCGGCTTCGACACCGGGGTGATCAGCGCCAAGCGCCAGCAGCTGGACGCCTGAGGCGCACGGCGCCTCCGCGCCGTCGCCCCCTCGTCATCTCGTCACCACTCACGACGACGGCGGGGGTCCTCGTCGGTTCCGTCCGCGCACGCCGCGCGGGGCGGGGCGAGGCGGGCCCCCGCCGTCGTGCTGTGCGGGTGCTGGGCGGAGCCCCAGGGCTTCGTCCCGGTGGGCTCTCCCTCGGACTCCCCCGCGGACACCCCCTCGGGGGCCCGGGAGGACGTGAGGATCGCCAGCAGGAACGGCAGGACCACGTAGGGGTTGTTGAACCCGCTGACCGACACACTGTTGGTCACCGCGATCGCCATCAGCGTCGCCGCGAGCAGCGCCGACACTCCCGCGCGGCGCAGGAAGATCCAGGGCAGGGCCAGGATGAGCACGACGCCGAGGACCCCGGCGTCGAAGACCACCCGCAGGGCGAAGGCGTGCAAGATCACTGAGTAGCAGGTGCCGTCTCCCGCCGAGGAGAACAGCGCCTCGTAGTAGGCCAGCTCCTCGCAGGTGGCCGGACTCATCGGTGTCATCGGCAGCGTGCCCACCAACCAGTTCACCGGTTCCCAGTCCTGCGTCTCCCGGAGGAACACGTCGAAGAACCGGACACGGTCGATGACCTCGGACTCCGCGGCACGCTCGTGGAAGATCACCAACGGGATCACCGCGACCACCATGGGCACCGCCAGGGCGACCATCCGCAGAAACACGTCGCGCGTCTGGGTGCTCAGCATCGCATACCGGAAACACAGCACATAGGCCACCGCGCCGCTGCGCGACCCGGAGAGCACCGTGAGGACGCCCAGCAGGAGCAGCAGCCACAGACGTGACCGGGGCGATCCCCGGTGCACGACGGCGGTGAGCCCGCTGAACAGCGCCAGCTCAAAGTTGTTCTCCAGGAACAGGCCAGGACGCTCCCCCGGTCCGTGCAGCACCCAGGTGAGGGCCGCTTTCACCGTCGCCAGTGAGACGAGCCACCAGGTCAGCGTGGTCAGCGCCCCGCGGCGCGTCCAGCGCTGCCCGACGGCCACGCCCATGGCCACCAGGTACAGCAGCCAGCGGTAGGCCTGGAAGAAGTCGTCCCACGGGACGTCAGTCGCCCAGACTCCCATGATTCGGGTGTAGGCGTAGATCGCCACGAGACTGAGCGGAAGCAGCGTGACGATGCGCCCGCGCAGCAGCACCGCACCGATGAACACGATGATCCAGGCGTCCAGGAGCATCGTCATCGGCAACGGGGAGAACCGACCCACGAAGAGCACGCTGATGATCGCGCAGAGGACCAGCCCGACGGACAGCACCCTCTGCAGCCCCGGCGGGAGAGGGCCCGCCGGCCGCCGGGTCATGGCCGCCGTCCTCGCGCACCGGCCCGGCGCTGCCCTCCCCGGTGCCTTCCTGCTCCGTGCCGCCCTCCTCCGCGAGCACCCTCCCGCGGAGGAGCCTCACGGTGGGAGCTCGCAGCACGAGAGGCCTCACGACGAGCGCGTCGGCGGCGGCGCCCCGTGGTCCTCCCCACCACGATGACGCCGGCGAGCGACCGGCTGAGACCTTCGAGCACGCCCAGGGAGCCGGACAGATCCTCCTGAACGGTGTGCCCGGCCCGGAGCACGAGCCACGTGGCATCGGCTTCCCCCGCCAGCCCCAGTCCCCGGGCGTCGGCGGAGACCGGTGCCGCGTTGAGGATCACCAGATCGCAGGCCGCCCGGGCCCGGTCCACAGTCTGTCGGGTGAGCCGGAGGTCGGCCTCGAGGACCCCCGTCGGGGCGTTCAGGGCCATGATCTCCACGCCGGCTGCGGCCTGCCGTCCGCCCTCGGAGGTCCCCACGGCAGGTGAGGATCGGCCGTTCATCGCACTCTGCGCGCTCTGCGGCAGATCGGATGCGGCCCAGCCATGCCCTCCGGAGGCTTCGATGAGCAGGACGCGGAAACCATCGGCCGCGGCGGCGCGGGCGAGGACTTCGGCCACATCGGCCGAGAGCACATCTGCGTCCACCCCTGCCACGAGCATCACCGGTGCGAGCCTCTCAGCACCGCGGACTCCGGACCGGGCGCGCAGGGCCTGCATCGGGGCCAGGACCCTCCGGGCCGCCCCGGCCACGCCGGCGTCGGGCTCCCCACCCATCGCCAGCACCGGCATCGCCGTGCTGGCCTGCACGTCATGCCGGTCCCGCACCCTCCGGTTCAGGCTCTCCCGCAGAGCGGCCGACCCCAGGCCCAGGGCGGCCCCGGCACCGGCGGCCCCGCCGAACACCAGGAGCGGCTGCGGGGAGGTCGGCGCCTCCGGCAGCACGGCGGGCTGCATGATGCTCACGGAGATCAGGTCCTGCGGCGCCCCCTGCATCGCTTCAAGGTCACCGACGAACTCCACGAGGCTGCCGGTCAGCGCCTCGGCCCGGGCCATCGAGACCTCCGGGGTGGAGGCGCGCACCGAGAGCTCCAGCAGGGTCGTGCCGTCGACCACCTCCGCATCGACGGAGTCGGCGAAGTCGGCCAGCGGCTCCTCCACCCCCTCGCGCCGCATGACCGGCTCCAGGACCACCGGGGTGCTCACGAGGTCGGCGTAGCTGGACACGATCTGCTCCGAGACGGACCGCCCCAGCTGCAGCTGGGACAGGTCCTCACCGGTGGCGGTGGTCACGTAGATCCGCGCCGTGGAGGTGTACTCCCGAGGCGCCAGGACGAAGAAGGTGGCCCCGAACACCAGGCCGAGCAGGAACAGCGCACAGGAGGACCTCCAGTATCGGCGCACCACGCGCAGCATGTCCCGCACCGTCATCTGTGACTCCTCGTGTCGATCGTGTCGATTCGTGGGCCACCCGGGCTCTTCCCCTGCCCAGACGAGGCTCCCGCTGAGCGGACGTGCCGCGTCCCAGGGTCGGAGCACCTCGCCGCCGGGAGGCGAGTCAGGGCGCGCATCCGGCGCCGATTCAGAGGCGTCCTCAGGGGTGTCCTCAGGGGCGGGTTCAGGGGCAGGGCCAGAGCGTGAGAGCTCATCGTCACGCCGGCGTCCCACGGCATGGGCCAGCATGGTGGACATGCTCATGACGCTCTCCTTCCCGAGGCGCAGACCTGCACATCGCCCGGGAACGACGCCGAAAGCCCTCCGACAAGGCCTGGAGGTGCACTCGCCGGAGGGCGGTCAGTGGGGGACGTACTCGCCTGCGGTGCCGGCACCACCGCCCGGAGCATCGGCAGGCTCCGCAGGCGCCGGCGGTCCTCTCCGGCAGGGACGCCGAGCTCCCGCAGCAGCACCAGGACCACGACGCCGGCGGTCAGCTGGACCAACAGCCTCAGCTCAGCGGCGGTTCCCGGATCCAACCGCCCGCTGTGCGTGAAGGTGCTGCGCAGGCGTGCCGCATGCTCCGCCCAGACGGCGGCCGGAACCTCGGGCGCCAGGACCTTGTCGACGCCGACCTGCTGGGCCAGATGTTCGAGCTTCCGGCGCAGCGTGGAATCCTTGATCTCCCGACGGCGCAGACCGGACGTGGTGACGAAGATCGCCTCGGCCGCGCCCAGCAGGACCAGCATGCTGGCCTCCGGGAACTCCTCGGAGAGCTCGGTGCCGGCCAGCAGCAGGGACAGTGCTGTCTCATGCTGGGTGCGCAGCTCGTACCAGCCTGTCAGCAGGTCTGCGAAGGCGACGTCCGCCGTGCAGAACATCGGCGGACCAGGTTCGGTCGGGTCCCCGTCGGCAGCGTCCCCGCCGACCGGTTCCCGGCGGGTGCCCGGCAGGTCTCGCGTCACCCAGACCTGCTCGGAGCTCTCGGAGCCGTCGGCCGCGATCCGAGTCTGGTACGTCACCGCGGGGCGTGGGGCCAGGCGGGCGAACGCCAGCAGACCGAGCACGCTCCTGATCTGTTCGTCCACCTCGGCGGCCGATGCCGGCCGACTCGGCACCAGGCGCAGCCGCACGGCCCTTCTCGAGCCCTGAGCAGGTTCCAGGGTGATCCTGGACGTAGCACCGCCGCGGGTGGAGCTGCCCTCCAACGGGAGGGTGCCGCGCCACGGCCCGGGTCCGGTCAGGCTGTCGGTGAGCTGCGGCTCGTCGAGGAGCAGCTGCGCCTCCACCAGGCGGCTGCCCGAGATCTCCTGTGCATGATTCGGTCTCATGGTTTCCCCAGTCCTGTCTGATGTCTCACTGCTCTCGTCGTCGTGCCTGTCATGCTCGTCGTCGCCTGCGGCACTGGTGCCCTCGCCGTCGCGACGGCGTCTCCGGCGGGCTCCGCCGAGACTGCCGCTCACGGGTGTCAGTACGCTCCGGCACCGCGCACCACCGCCCGGAGGGTGCGCAGCACGATGCCGATGTCGCTGGTCAACGACCAGTTCTCCACGTAGTAGAGGTCCAGCCGGACCGACTCCTCCCAGCTGAGGTCGGAGCGGCCGCCCACCTGCCAGGGCCCGGTGATGCCGGGCTTGACCAGCAGGCGACGCTCATCAGACTCCGCGTAGTTCTCCACTTCGCTGACCAGCGGCGGCCGCGGCCCCACCACGGACATCTCGCCGCGCAGCACGTTGAGGAACTGCGGCAGCTCGTCGATGCTGAGCCGGCGGATCACGGCGCCGACCCTCGTCACACGGGGGTCGTGGCGCATCTTGAACATCACCGTGTTCCCCTCGGAGACAGCCAGCAGGTCGTCCCGGCGTGCCTCGGCGTCGGTGACCATGGAGCGGAACTTCAGCATCCGGAACCGCTCGTGACGCAGCCCCACCCGCGTCTGGGAGAAGAGGGCCGGGCCGGGGCTGTCCAGCCGCACCAGCACCGCGACCACCGCCAGCAGAGGCAGCAGTCCCAGCAGCGCCGCCAGGGAGAAGCCGATGTCGAAGGCTCGCTTGAGCGCCGCCGCCGCGCCGCTGAGCTGCGGGTAGTCCACCTGGACCAGGGGAACCCCGTGCACGCTGGTGGTGTGCAGGCGGCTGGCGGAGACCTCACTCAACGACGGAGCCGTCACCAGTGTGACGTCCAGTGCGGCGAGCGCCCAGCCGAGTTCGCGCAGCGCCTGGGGCGTGAGCTGATCGGCGCCGGTGAGGATGACCGTGTCCGCAGCGTCCCGGGTGACGGCGTCGCGGGCCTGCGCGATGATCTGCTCCCGAGTGGCCCGAGACTCGGAGACGACGGCCCCCGGTGCGATCACGTCCTCGTCCCGGGGCTCCCGGATCAGCAGCCGCACGGGGAGGAAGCCGCTGTCCGGGCCGAGCCGCCGCAGGTGATCGGCCAGGTGGCCCACCTTGTCGCTCTCCCCGATGATCAGGGCGCGCCTGACCCCCTCACCGGATCCTCGGCGGCGCCGCAGCGTCCGCCGCCATGCGAGCCGGCCGAGGAGCAGGACGACCACACCAGCGGGGATCGCCGCCAGCGCCCAGGGCCGCAGAGATGCCTGCGGAAGCAGCAGTCCCAGCACCGCGGTCAGCCCCAGCACCGCGCCGGAGGCGGTGAGCACCCTCCCGAGCTCTCGAACGCCGGTGCCCAGGCGCCCGGGATCGCGGGTCCGGGCCACGGTCAGCAGCAGCCCCCACACCAGCAGCACACCGACCGAGAGGGACACCTCTCCGACGCCCGAGGGCACGACGCCGAGCACGTGGAGAGCCAGCAGGGTGACCAGGATGAGCAGCTGGTCCGTGGCGGCGATTCCGCCGGACACCCGGCGGTGCCAGCGACGCAGCTCGCCGGTGCCGACCAGCGAGACCGGCACCGCAGCGTCAGTGACCACGTCGTCAGTGACCACGGCGTCAGGGACCAGGACGCGCGGGGCGCCAGAGACTCCACGGCCCGCGCCTCCCGGGTCAGCGAGCCGCCATGCCCCTCGCCGGCGGTGGGTGAGCGTGCGCAGCTCGGCCGAGGCCTCCGCCCAGGTGTGAGGGACGGTCAACGCTGCAGCCGAGACCTGCTCGGACACCGGCCCAGACCACAGCTCAGGCGCCTGGTCCATCGGCGCGGCGCGCCCTCGGCTCGGGTCGACGGCGTCGCTCTCGGGGACGATGTCGAGACTCATCGCAGGCTCCCCTCGGGGGCGTCCATCCACCAGCGGCCCATCTCCAGGTCCACTTCCTCCGGCTCGAAGGGATCCATCCCACCCGACGGGTAGGGCGTGAGCTCCCCGAACCACGGCACGCCGTCGATCTCGTAGAAGTCCACCCGCATGAAGCCGAATCCGCCGCCCAGCGCCTCGGCGTGGGCGATCATCTCCGCCAGCGACGTCGGCCGCGGCGCCACCGGCTCCTGGGTGACGCCGTTGTAGAGGTCCAGGATCCGCCAGTCCGGGCTGTAGAACCGCTCACCGTGGTCGGCGGTGAAACGCCCCGAGGAGCGGTGCAGCATCTTCACCCGGCCGTGGAAGACATAGAACTTGTAGTCCACCAGGTCTCGGCCGCGGTCCCGGCTCAGGTCCGGCTCCACGATGAGGCTGTGGTCCGCCCACCGGTAGGCCCACTCCCCCAGGGCTGCCCGATCATAGGTGCGCAGCCAACCGCGTGTGATCCCCCGCAGCTCCTTCACGGTGGTGGATCGGTCCCCGAAGGCGACCATCCCACTGGCGTGGTTAGGCTTGATGACCCAGCGCTCCGGCAGGTCTGAGACGTCCAGATCGTCGACCTCGCGGCCGCGCCAGAGGGTCGCAGGCACCTGCAGCTGGGGGCACGTCCTGGCGGCGAACTCCTTCATCCGCGTCTTGTCACACGTCCAGGCGATCTGCTGGGTGCGTTCGGCCAGCATCCGGCGGGTCAGGGCCTCGGTGAAGCGGGTGGGGCGGCGGAAGTCGCCCCACCGGCCGAAGCGGCGGCGGTACATCACATGCCTCACCAGTGGGTCCGGGATGGGCCCGAGGAGCTGTCTCAGCGTGGTCCTCATCATCGGGTGCTCCTTGTCATGACGGTGACGTCGACGGCGTCGCCACCTGTGTCCTCATCGGTGTTCGTGAAGGCGTTCGCGGGGGTGAGGCCCGCGGGGGCGTCAGGGGGTGCAGCGGCCTCTCCGAGTGACCGCACTGCGGCACCGGTGCGGCGCGCGGCGACGAGCGCGCCGGGGAGCACCTGCAGCGTCACCACGACGGCGATCATCGCCATCGGCGGTGCGGCGGCCCCGAGGCCGTGGTGGACCCCGAGGACGCTCAGCGGCACCGCGCAGGCCAGGGCGGTGCAGGACATCAGGGCCTGCCACGTGAAGCCTGAGCGGTCAGTGAGCAGATTGATCTGGGTCAGATGCGCCGACTGCGCGACCAGCAGGATCGCCATGGCGGCGGTGAGCATCCAGGACGGCTGCAGCTCGCCGCCGGAGACCAGCCGGGAGACAGGGCGGGCCAGGAGCAGGTATCCGACGGCGGCGGCGAGTCCCAGCCCCGTCAGAGCCGCATTGGCCCGAATCCACAGTCCTCGGTCGAGGCCCCGGGAGAACCGCGGCCAGAACACGATGCCCGCCATGTACGTGACTGAGTAGATCGGCATGTAGAGCTGCAGGGCCAACGAGTATTCGCTCAGCTGCTCCGCAGTGGCGGCGGTGGCCAGCACGAACCGGCCGTGCTGCTCCAGCAGCACCATCCCGGCGCTGGCGATGAGCACCGGAAGCCCGCCGTACAGGATGCTGCCCATCGACGGCCGGGCGGCGCCCTTCGGGTACTCGCTCCCGGCCACGGTGCCGGCGTCGCGCCCTTCTGGCGAGGTGCCGCCGGAGCGTGCCGCCGCGCTCCGGCAGAGCAGCAGGAACACGACCATACCGAGCGGCAGTCCCAGCGCCAGCCACATGGGGCTGACACCCGCCGAGCCGGCGAGGATCACGTACGCCAGGTTGATGGCCGCGGGGACCAGGCCCAGCAGCACGAGCAGGTCCGCCCGGTCCTGGCCGATCAGCACCCGCTCCGCCAGGCCCAGCGGCAGAGTGAGCAGGAACATCACCAGGGAGATCGTCATCGCGGCGTCGAGCTGGCCGCTCAGTTCCGCGGGAGCGCCGAACGCCCACGACCACAGCCCCTCTCTCCCGACCACGACGACGAGCACGGATCCCATGAGGCCGACAACGGTCAGCAGCCGTGCGGTCCGGCGTCGCAGCTCAACAGCCTCCCGTCGGGCGGCTGAAGACTCGCCCGCTCGAGCCACGGCCCGCGAGACGGCCGCGCCGAGCCCCAGGTCGGCGAAGGGCACCGCCATGCGCAGCTGAGCCACCAGGACGATGAACCCGAAGGCGGCCGCTCCGGCGAAGTGCATCGTGAAGGCGGCACTGGTCAGGGTCAGGGCCGCGGCCACCGGCAGCACCGCGATACGCAGTCCGGCCGTGCGCACGAACGCGGAGACCCAGCTGCGTTCAGCCATGATGCACCGGCAGCCGGGGGGCGGCCATACCGCTCAGTCCCACCAGCAGAGCCGCGGGGTGAGCGCCCGCACGCAGCCCGGAGGCCAGCTCCCGGATCCCGCGGGACCAGGCGCGTGAGGCCAGCGCGCCGCGGGCCACCACGGAGGCCAGAAAGTCGGCCCGCGCGGCGGCCGGCACCTCCACCGCAAGGGAGTCGAGCCAGGCGCGGCTGCCCTGCCAGTCGAGGCTCCTAGAGACAGATCCGACGCTGCCCTGATGGACACGCACCAGGATGTCCGGGATGGTCTCGATGCGTACTCCGGCGCTCTCGAGTCGGATCAGCCAGTCCCAGTCCTGGTGCCGGTTCAGGCTGTCATCCCAGGGGACGTCCAGGGCGGTCTCGCGGGGGCACAGCAGGGTGGAGGTCTGCAGGAAGTTCCGGCGAAGCCGCACCGTGGAGCGGTCCAGCACATAGCCGACCACGCCGGGCGCCAGCACCCCGTCGGCTCCCCGCTGCGTGCTGTAGGGACGCTCCGGGACCGCCCGGGTGGAGGCGCCGACGAGCAGCGCGCGGCAGGACATCGCGGTGCCCTCGGCAGGCCGACGCCCGTCCTGCTCGGGGGCCGCCGGGCTGAGCCGGATCTGCGCCTCGGACTTCTCGGCGACCCAGTCGTCGTCATCGTCGAGGAAGGCCACCCACGGAGTCTCCGCGAACTGCACCCCGAGGTTGCGGGCCGCACCGGCGCCCTGTCGGCCGGCGGTGCACACCAGGCGATACTCCAGGCCGGTCAGGCGGCTCTGCACCACGGCCAGCGCATCGAGGTCGTCGACGACGACCAGCGGCATCGTGGGCACCGTCTGGCGCAGGGCGGAACGCACCGCCTCCCGCAGGCAGGGTCGCCCCACCGTAGGGATGACGGCGGTGACGAGCGGATCGGCGGAGAGCCCGCCGTCGAAAGGGCTCTCGGTGGGACCCTCCGCGGGGCCGTGTGCGGTCATGTCGTCGGAGCTCATGCCGCACCTCGCAGGATCAGGCGGGCCAGCCGCAGCGGCTCCACCAGGTAGCGGCCGGCGAATCGGCGCGGGTCGGAGGCCAGGCGCCAGGCCCACTCCAGTCCGATCCGTCCCAGCCACCGCGGCGCCAGAGACTGCGCTCCGGAGAGCTGGTCGATCGCTCCCCCGACTGTCGCGATCACCGGGATCTCCGTGCGGGCCCGCAGTGCGGTGGCGATCTGCTCCTGCAACGGCATCCCCATCCCGATGAGCAGGATCTCGGGTGCGAAGGCTCTCAGCCGAGCGACGACGTCGTCGAGGTCTTCAGGGGACCACGGGTCGGCGGGGAGGGACAGCACCTCGACGGCGTCGTCGGCACCCCCGCCGGTGCTGCCGGAGAGCTTCTCCGCGGCCCCAGCGTTGGAGGACGCGGAGGCGCCGAGCAGAGCGACGCGACGGACGGCCGGCAGGTGCACCGCCTGAGGGACCCAGTCCGTGGATCCCAGGCGGTGCCGCGGACCCAGCCGGGCCCGTCCGTCGCGCGTGATGTGGAGCCCCAGCAGCGCCAGGAGGGGCATCCCGTCGATCAGTCGGACCTCAGCCTGCTCGTAGAAGCGGCGGAAGGGCGCCTCAGTGCGCATCAGATATGCCGAATGCAGGTTGTGCCCGGCGACGGTGACCCGTCCCCCGGACGCGATCTCCCGGGCCAAACGCGCCAGCAGGGTCTCCTGGTCCATGGGAGTGACTCTGAGGTCCAGGATGGGGACGGTACGGACCGTCTCAAGTGCATATGTGGTCATCTCGCGATCCCTCCAGGTCATCGGCGATGAGTGCTCCAGGGGCACTCCTCCAACCTAGGAAGGCGCAGACGACGCCGGAATCCGTCGTTGCACGACGGCTGTCGTGACCGTATGCGTATCTTCCTCCGATGGAGCTGACCCGAGCTGCCCATAATCCGAACCTCAAGGCCTCAGCTGCTCACGCAGGCCGCGAAAGGTGCGTCAGCGAACCTGCGTCATCACCGCAGCGTCGCAGGTCAGCGCTGATTCAGCGCCACGTCGGACGGATTCACAGGACGTCTGCCCGACGGACTCCGGCGGGCGGGCGGGCGGCTCACCTCACAGGCGCGGCGGTGAGGTCGAGTCTCAGGCGCAGCGACAGCAGCTCCATCCGATTGCTGCAGCCGAACCGCTGCAGCATGCCGGAGATGGTCGCCTCCACGGTGCGGGCCGAGACGTGCAGATCACGGGCGATCTGTGCGGTGGTGCGCCCCGCGCGCAGCCCGGCCAGCACGGGCGCCTCACGGCCGGAGAGCGTCAGCGCGAACTGGTCTCGGAACAGCGTGGACGCCTCGCCCGGGCGCTGAGAGTCCAGGACAAGGTTGATCAGCCGGATGCGCAGTCCGCTGCTCAGCTCCTCCCGTCGGTCCCACAGTTTGGCCAGCACGGCGAGCCCCAGCAGGCGGGCGTGCGAACCGATGAGACGCTCTGCTGCGTCGACCGCCGCGACCGGGTCGTCTGTGTCCTGCGCTTCGGCGAACAGGCGGATGAGCCGGGGCCTTCCTGGGTCGTCCCGCCAGTGGGCTCGCTGCACCTGACGGGCGGCCCGGGAGGAACGGCGCAGCAGCACCATGAACAGCAGCAGCTGTTCCTGGGCCGTCTCACCCTCGGCGGCCGCCTGCTCTGCCAGGCCCTCGAGGCGACGACGCAGGTCATCCTCCCGCAGCCCTGCGGCGCTGAGCCGCAGGCCCTCCCCGGCGAGCCGAAGCCAAGGGATCCCGTCGGGAACTTCGGACTCCCGCAGCGCCGGTTCCCGGAGGACTGAATCCTGGAGGACCGGATCCTCGAGGAGCTCGCGCGGGGCCTGGGTCATCAATGACGCCGCCGCGGCGGCCAGATCTCGACTGAACCGGAACAGCCCGTACGTGTCACCCGCCGCGTGGATCCTCGCGGCAGAACAGGCACTGCGGCAGGCCACGTGCGCACGATCGTCCTGCATCGCGGGGAAGGCCGCCAGCAGGTCGCCGACTCCGGCGAGGGCGGGGCTGCGCAGACGACGTTCATTCCAGATGTCGGTCTCCACCCGCAGCATGTCGACCCGCCACCCGGAGGTGGCGGAGATGAGCAGCAGCATCGCCACCGCGCTCTCCTCAAGATCCGGGAACCCGCCTTCCCGGCGGAGGACGTCGATGAGGCTGGACAGCACCTCACGACCCAGGTCGGACTGGCGCCGGAGCCCCAGGAGAGCACCGGCCCACAACTGACTGAGCAGCGCCTCCTCGCAGTCCTCCGAGGCCCGCAGCCTCTGCAGGGCGGCCAGCAGCTCGTCGGTGCGGCCGACGTCCTCACTCAGCATCAGCACCTCGTCGAAGGTACTGGTGAGCGAGTCTCCACCAGCTCGGCCGCGGAGGGCCTTGATCACGGGCCGAGCCTTCTCGGGGTGGAACAGTCGGATGCGTTCGGCGACGAGGACGGCCGCCCTGATCTCGGCTCGGTCGGCGTCCTCCGGGAGGGAAGCCAGGCGGTGAAGTGCAGAGTCGACGGCGCCCAGAGCGTTGTCAGCGCGCGCGGCCAGCACCATCAGCTCGGCGGACGGACGGGCGTAGAGATCGACGAGGACCTGCACCATCCGGTACCAGGAGGCCGCGAGTCCTCGACGGGCCAGCTCGGCGGCCTCGGGCTGGTCGGGAGTCTGCTGTGCACGGGCGCGCCACCAGCTCAGCGCCGTCGCAGAGGATTCGCCGCCCTGGGACATGTCGATGCTGCGGCCCTGGCTGTGCCACCAACGCAGGATGTCCGGCCAGCGCATCTCGCCGAGGATCATCACACGCACCGCTTCGGCGGTGACGCGCAGGTCTGACCAGCCTCGGACAGCTGAGGTCTCAAAGCCCAGGATGCCTTGGGCCATGAGGCTAGCGAGCGGCTCGTCACCGTAATGGCTCACAGCGTGCTGCTCTGGGATGCGGCCTGCCACGGCGACCAGAGTCAGCAGCTCTCGCTCCTCCACGTCGAGCCCCAGCAGCAGGGTGTCACCACCTCCGGACAGCGACCGATGGAGCTCGTCCTCGTCGGTGTCCCATTCCCAGAACCCCTCGTACTCCCGAAGGGTTCCGCAGCTCTGAGCCATCGCCAGCAGTCGCTCCGCGAGCGCCGGCTGCCCGGCCGAGAGATGGTACAGACGCCGCACCACCCGAAGTGACACCGGCCCTCCGAGGTGCCGCCTGATCTGAACGCCAAGCTCACGGGCGCTGATCGTCCCGGGGATCACCTCGCGCAGATGCCCCGTCCGCTCGAGCTCGCGCAGGCGGGCGGGAACGTCCTGGGCGGAGCGGACCACCACCAGGAGGCGTCGGCGTCCTGAGCTGCAGAGGCTGACGAGGTCCTCCACCACGTCGTCCTCCAGCTGACCGGGCCACAGCACCACCACCGGTCCGTCCCGTCCCCGCTGCCCTGCGGCCATGGCGGCAGTCTCGATTGGCCGGGGCTGGTGTCCTCCCAAGCCGTCGATGATCGCCAGCACCGAGGACTTCCGCATCGCAACGAGCAGCTCCTCGACGCCCCAGTGCCCGGGCAGATGGAGTATCCACGAGTCCCCCGCCGCGTCGTCCAGGAAACGGTGGGCGAGCCGTCCGGACAAAGGCGGATCCTGCGCCCGGGGGTACGGACTGCGGGTCATCGGCGGTCTCCTTCCTCGAAGAGCTGGGCGCGAAGCTCGGTGCGCGAGCCGACGCCGAGCTTGCGGTAGGTGTTGCGCACGTGGCTCTGCACGGTGCGCTGGGAGACCCTCAGGGCATCCGCGATCTCCGCCAGGCTCAGGCCTTGGACGGCCTGTGCCGTGACCTCCCGCTCCCGGGCCGAGAGCAGCGCCATGCGGTTCCGTCCGGCAGCGGTCAGTCCCGTGATGTCGGACGGAGGACGGACGGGGCGCCGTGCGACGGAGGCGACGCGGAACCGACCACCCCGACCCTCCAGGGCGGCGACGGCGGCCTGGACGCGGTGCGGAGCGCCGTCCAGTCGGGCGACGAGCAGATCCACCACCTCC
This sequence comes from Nesterenkonia aethiopica, assembly GCF_039534665.1. Classification (NCBI taxonomy): domain Bacteria; kingdom Bacillati; phylum Actinomycetota; class Actinomycetes; order Micrococcales; family Micrococcaceae; genus Nesterenkonia; species Nesterenkonia aethiopica. The sequence goes on from NZ_BAAAVT010000015.1 coordinate 91,396, forward strand.
TCCTCAACGCCGGCTTCGCGGGCCTGACGGATCAGCGGGTCCAGCGTCTCCACTGGCAGGGCGTCCAGGCCCCGGAGGATCAGGCAGCGCAGCACCACCCGTCGATGCGGCCTGTCCTGCGGCACTGCGTGAAGCGCACGCAGGAGGTGCTCGGCATCGCCGAGGCCGACCGCATCGAGCAGGCAGCCCACGGAGATCAGCGCCTGCCGCCAGGGCGAATCGTAGAAGCCCTGAGTGCGCGGCGGGACGTATCCCGGAGGGCCCAACAGCTCCTCGGCCCGCCCGCCTTCGACCGCATGGTCGAGGGCCTCCAACAGTGCCCGGCGGACGGGCCCCTGCGGCAGGCCTCCGTCAAATTGGGCCCAGATGTCCTCCAGGAGGTTCCTCAGATCATCCAGCGGCTCCCCGCAGATGAGGTCCTGGAGCATGCGCAGCAGCTCCGTGCTGGTGGTCCGGAGCAGGACCCGGCCCTCCGACTCCCCCTCGAACCAGTCCTCCGGGAGGACATCCTCCTCCGGAGCCAGCATCAGCCGGGAAGCTCCGAGGACGCAGGCGACCCAGTTCGCCGCAATGATCGGCACCTCGCGGAAGGGCACACCGCTCAGCGCCGTCACCCCGCTGGTGGAGTCCGGAGGAGCCTGGTGAGCAGCCCGGCAGACCTCCAGCGTCTTCAGCAGCACCCGTCCGAGTCGGGCGAGGTCCGGATCGGACTTCCCTGTCCTGTCCAGCCTCCCCTCCGGTGTCCTCTCCCTGCTCACTGGCAGCGCCGATGCCGCTGCTCCCGGATGCGGACCTTCTCCGAAGGACAGTGCCTCAGGCGACGGCAGGGGGGTCACGTCTCCCGCGGCGTGCACCTGCAGGTGGGTCAGCGCCCGCAGGAGATCGTCAAGATCAGGATGCGTCCGCGCGGCGGCGGCCAGGTCGGCGAGACGGCGCTCGCCCGCCTCGACGTCCCGGAGCAGCACGATGTCGATGAAGGCGAGCAGCCCGAGCGTGGTGGGGTCCGAGCCTGGGGCCACAGACCGCAGCAGACGCAGGGCCCGACGGGGAGCCCCGACGGCGATCTCACAGCAGGCCTGAAGGTGGACGCGATCGACGTCGTCGGCCGGCAGTGCGTGGAGGAGGAACTGAGCCTGATCGAGGAGGCCACGCTCCAACAGATCCCAGGCGGCGGCGCGAGCGTCAGCCGGGGGCACCGGCCGCCCTCGTGACCAGGCGTGCAAGGTGCCCGCGGGAGTCCGGGGTGGCTCTTCCTCGGGCTGACGAGCCATCACCAGACTGTGCTGATGGACCGGTCGGCTGATGGCCACACCAGTGCGGGTGATCGTCAGCAGACCTGCTTCCTCCAGGGGGAAGATCGCCTCGCGGAGCAGATCGGAGGCCATCGCGTCATCCACCGGCACCTCTCCCTGGAGCGCCACGGCGCGCAGCGCCTGGACGGCGAGGGCGCCGAACGCCTCGCTCAGGCGTACGAGCTCGGCGTCGGCGGCACGGCGGTCCATCCACTGGGGCGGCCGCACCACCACACTGCGTGAGTCGACGGTGCCTATCCAGCCCTGCGCCGTCCCGTGTCGCGCCAGGAGGGCGAGGTCCTCGGGCACACCGCCGGAGCAGGTATGCAGGTATCAGGCCAACGCCGCCGTCGGCGGCTCCTCCAGCAGCTGTGCCAGCAGCGTCCGCGTCTCCTCCAGAGTGAGTGTGGTCAGCTCCAAGTGCAGTCCCCGCGGTCCGTTCAGCACGCGAGCCAGACGCCGGGCGATCGTCGACGGCCCGGAGGCGGTCATCAGCACACCCACTCGGTGGGATCGGATCACCGCGTCGAGCACCTCCGCGGAATCCTCATCGAGCAGATCGGCCTGGTCGATGAGGAGGTGGTGCTCTCCCGTGCCGGTCACCGACTCGGGGCCTCCGGCAGTGCCGTCGATGAGCCTGCGAGCCGCCTCCTGCACGCCGAGCTCCTGCAGGATGTGCAGACGGCGGGTCAGCAGCCTGCCCGGGGCCTCCACCGTGGCGATGACCTCGAGCATCGCCTGGGCACGCGTCGCTCCCTGGGCGAGCAGAGCCGCTCGCTCCGTGCCGAAGGGGCCGGTGACCAGCACCACCGGTGCCACGACCTCCAGGCAGTGCTGCTCAAGCGCGGTCCGAGCCAGAGGCGCAGAGGTGCCACGGCGCGGGCAGGCGCCGGACGATGCCTGGGGGTACGTCGAGTCGGGCATGGGGGCATCCTTTTCCGTGGGCCCAGGAGACTCCTCGCCTGGGGAGCCGCGCCGCCGTATCGGATGCCCCAGATGGGAGCGCGATGGGAAGACAGTCACCCACTCTTCCGACCACTAGGATTCCCTGGGGGGGCGATTCCTCCGGCCCATGAATCCTGTTGATCAGACGAACAGATGTCCTGTCCTCATCTGTCTTTGAATGCACTATCTCACATTCCCCGTGCCGAAGGGGACCGGAGCGAATCTCGCGCACGCCTCCCCGGCGCAGCGCATCTCGACGTGACGCTTCGTGACCACGCCGCGCTCGCATGTCGCATAGGAGCACCAGGTCAGCGCGATTGTGACTCCCCAGTTCACCAGAGAAGGCGTGAAAGTGTTTCAATGAGGAGGTTGTGAGGACTGGTCTGAACCGTGTCTTTCAGGCTCCGCAGTGACCGGTGCTCCCGCTCAGAAGGCGCTGATCCGAGCTCCGCTCCGGGTCAGGAACCCATGACGATTCCCCGCGTCCGGGCCCGCAGCGCGCCCTCCGTCACCCGAGGAACGACGACCGTGATCTTGCAGCAGCACCTGTCCGGCACGTGGTGGCCGCACGACAGGCTCTCTCCCCGACGCCCCGGCACGTTGACCGTGAGTCGGTCCCAGGGCGGGCATCTGCGTCTCCGCTCGGGCGACGTCCCGCCCGTCCCCGCCTGGAGCACGGGCGTGTTCCATGGCCTGCTGGAGGGTCCGGCCGCCGATCCCGCCACCGAACGGGCCGCCGCCGCTCTGGTCCCCACCGAGCAGGTGACCGGTCGGCCGGTGACCCTGTTCGGCACGCTGCCCCTCCAGGGCGATGACAGCCCGACTCCCGACGAGGGGGAGGTCGCCGTCGACGCGATGCTCGTCGGCGAGACCGTCGAGTCCCCCGATGAGCACCGTTTCCGCCGAGCCCTTCTCGAGATCCCGGAGCTCACTCCCTGGAGCTCTGGGAAAGTCGCGGACGAGGAGGCGGGATCAGAGGCCGCCGAGGGGGATCCTGTCTCCGTCGCGGTGCCGTGCCGCATCGGTCAGCACGCTGAGACCCACAGTCTGCGATTCACCCCCGATCCCTCCCGCGGCCACGTCCAGGTGGCCGTGACGGACCGTGACCCTGAAGGGCTGTCGGTGGAGGAGATACGGCGCAACGCACACGCCGTCCAGGATCTGTTCTCCCTGGCCTCGCTGGCCCCTCCGTCCGCGATGCACGCCCTCATCCCCACCGGTGAGACAGACGACGAGGCCCAGCTCTTCTGGCGCCAGACGCTGTCCTTCCCTTCCCAGATCGCCCCACGAGGAGCCCTGATCTTCTCTGCGGCAGACCTGGCGATCACCACGGCCCTGCCGAGGTGGTACGAGCTGCGCCGGAAGCACCGCGTCACCGTGGACCTGCTCATGGGCATGCTTCGCGCTCCGCACCGCTACACCGAGCTGAACCTGCTGGTGGTCGTCGCCGCCGCAGAGGCGCTCTTCGCCACCACCGACAACCGGTCGAAGCGCCAGCGGAAGGACTCCACGCTGCGCCTCAAGCTGGTGGCGATGGCCGAGCGCGTGAAGCTGGCGGACCGGATCGGTGTCAAGCTGCCGGTCCAAGTATGGGCCGAGCGCACAGCCCGACTGCGGAATTCCTTCACCCATACGGGTGGGGCCACCGACTACACGGAGGAGCAGCTCGGCGAGCTCGTCGGCCTGACCACCGCGGTGGTGGTGGCCAACCTCGTCCAGGACCTGGGAGTCCCGCCGGAGGCGTGGGCCCGCGGGCTGGCCCGGAACCCGGCCCTTCGTCTGCAGCGCCCGGCCGACGCGGCGACGCTCTTCTGACCCCAGCTGCGCAGACCCCCGCTGCACTGGCGACCCCGTGGAAACCCTTGCTCCAGAGGGTGAAGCGCATTACATTCGACAGGGACGCTCGGCAGCTGAACCGGCCTGCCTTCGGGGCGGGACGGTTCAGCATTCCGCGGGCGCGACTCACTCGTCCAGGGGGCATCCATGACCGAGGCACGCACACCCGCACAGAAGACCGCCCGTCGCCGGAAGGTCCAGGCCGTACTGGCCGGAGGACTCGTCCTGGGCCTAGGGGCGGCGGTGACGATGGCCAATTGGAACGACTCGGAGTTCGCGGAAGGACTCTTCGGCTCGGCGTCGTTCAACCTGGAGGGGTCCACCGACGGCGAGGCCTACACCGACCATGACGCCGTCGACGAGGCCGCCCAGCTGACCTTCGCGGCGGACAACATGACCCCGGGGCAGACCGTCTACGCGCCGTTCTGGGTGCGCCTGGACGCCGACACCACCATCGACGGATCCGTGGAGGCCTCAGACGGCATCGGCGTGGTCGCCTCCAGCGGGGAGAACGCGGCGCACCTGTCCTACGAGGTGCTGGCCGACCCGGACTCCTGCGATGCGGCAGGCGCCGCCAGCGGCACCTCGGTGGCATCCGGTGCGGACCTCAGCGAGGGAATCGGCAGCACCACCTCCTTCGACCTGTCCGCCGGGGACGGCGACGCCGGCACACCTGTGCTGCTGTGCTTCGAAGTCCAGGCCAGTCAGGACGACTTCCTCCAGGATGACACCACGGAGGTGACCTGGGAGGTCACGGCGACCTCGGTCGACAACCCATGACCGGGGCGGCGCCGGCCTCTGCCGAGGGGCCCCGCCGCGGACGCCGTGGCCAGCTCTCCCGGAGGATCCGGGCTCTGGCGGCAAGCGGCCTGGTGCTCGGCGTGGGAGCCTCGGTGACGCTGGCATCGTGGAACGACTCGGAGTTCGCCGGAGGCACCGTCTCGGCCGGGCACTTCACCCTGGAGGGCTCCACCGACGGGTCGACCTTCCGCACTACGGACGCGGAGGACCCCCATCAGCTGAGCTTCACCGTGGCCAGTGGGCTGACCCCTGGCCAGCGCACCTACGCCCTGTTCAGCGTGCGCACCGCAGCCGGGTCCGCCGGTGGGACCGTGCAGCTGCAGGGCGACGACGGCAACACCGGCACCTTGGCGAATGCGATGACCTACGGGGTGCGGACCATCTCGGGAACCACCTGCAACGCAGCCAGCTTCGACGCTGGGACCGTGGTGGTGTCCCGGGGCACGGCGCTCACCGGCGACGCGGCAGACAGTCAGACTGTCGCGGCGGACCAGGGCTCCGAGGTGCACTATTGCCTGGAGCTGACCCTGTCCTCCACCGCCCCGAATCAGGTCCAGGGCACCTCGACGACGCCGCTGTGGCGCGCCGTGGGGACCTCCTCGAGCGGGTGAGCGCCGTGTCCCGTATCCGGAAAGCGTGCGTGGAGGTGCTGCTGTGGCTCGCCGCCCTGGCGGGTCTGACGGCGATCGTGCTGGTGATATGCGCTCATCTGTTCGGCATCTCGCTGATCCTGTTCCGCACCGGCTCCATGGAACCTACGATCCCCCAGGGCTCCGCCGCAGTGGTCCGGGAGGTCCCCGCCGCCGTCGTGGAGGTCGGCGATGTCGTGACGGTCGACCGGCCGGACCAGATGCCGGTGACGCACCGGGTGACGTCGGTGAGCGCGGGTCAGGCGCTCGAGGAACGGGTGCTCACCATGCAGGGGGACGCCAATGACTCCGAGGACCCCTACCCGTACACCGTGACCGAGGTGCGCGAGGTGCTCTGGTCGGTGCCGGGTCTGGCCCAGCCCATCCACCGCATGGGTGATCCCTGGCTGATGGGCACCATCACGATGGCCGCCGCCCTGCTGGTCGGCTGGGCGTTCTGGCCACGGGACGACGGATCGACACCGTCGCGACGGCACCGTCCCCGCCACGCCTCCGCACCCAGTGCCCGTGCCCTGGCGGTGATGGTCGGGGGTTGCACGGCGCTCACCGCCGGTGGACTGCTGATGGCGGACGCCCCGGCGGCCCACGCCGTGGCCCTCGATGATGAGCCTCAGGTGGAGGTGATCGCCGGACAGCACCTGCAGCTGACGTCCTCCTACCTGCCGCAGGCCTCCCGCACACTGGCACCCGGTGAGGTGGTGCCCTGGGAGGTCGCCGTGGAGACTGATGCGCCGGGGCCGGGCGAGCTCCGTCTCGGTCTCAGCAGCACCGGGGACGTCCCGCTGAGGGTGCGCGTGGAGTCCTGCGGGGTTCCGTGGGCTGACCCGGGGCTGACCGCCGAGGCGGTGTGTCCGGACGGGGCCGTGGTGCTCCGGGAGGCCGAGGACGTACCCCGGGACGGGTCGGTGGAGTCGCTCGGGGCGGTCGACGCCACCGACCCGCAGTGGTTGCGTGTCCTGGTGGCATTGAGCGACGGGGCGTCGTCCGAGCCGTCCTCCGGGCTGACGTCCCTGCGGGTGTATGCGGAGGCCTTCGGCGACGACCTGACGGTGACCCCACCGAGCACGGAGGGCCCCCCGAGCCCGGACGACGTGCCGGGCCAGGGGGCGGAGGATCACGTGCCGGGAGCCGACGACCCGACGGCACGTGAGCCCGAAGACCTGGCCAGCACGGGAGCAGCGCTGCTGCTCCTGCTGCTCGCCGCCGTGGGATCCCTGGTGGTGGGGCACCTGCTCCGCCGTCGGCGCCGAGCTCCCGCCAGGTCGGCGGATGCGGCGGACCCCGCCGGCACCGGCGATGGGGAGGTGCGATGATGCGACGCCTCCTGGCCGCGACCGCCGTGCTGGGTCTGGTCTGCCTCGGCGCCTCAAGTTCAGTGGCGCCCCGCATCGAACCGACGGAGGCCTCATGGACCCACCAGCAGCCTGCAGGCGCGGCCACGCTGTCTGCGGCGACGGTGCCGCCCGTGGCCAACCTGAGCTGCTCAGGCTCGCTGCTGCTGGGACGGCTGACCATCACCTGGTCACATCCTGCCGGCACGCTGCCACGCCAGGGCTACCAGATCCAGCGCTTCTCCTCCCCCACCTCCAACACGCCCACGCACACCTTCACCGTGGGCCCGAACGCCACGCAGTACGTCAACAGCAACCTGGCCCTGCTGAACACCACACGGTGGGAGGTGCGCACCGTCGGGCCGGGAGGCTGGACCTCGGCCCCGTGGGCCATGCAGGTGGTGCAGCTGGCCACCGCGCTCTCCTGCACCCCCGAGTCCGGGCCTCGCGTCTGAGAATCCCACACCCGAGAGCGCCGTGCTCTAGGGTTCGGCAAGATTCCTGGAGAAAACCGAACGGGAACTGTTGCCATGAGCAATGATGCATTGTCAGGATGGCAGTGCGCCCGCAGGTGAGGGGCGCCGACGGATCAAGCAGGGGGAATCCCTGATTGACGAGTGGCAGCGACACCTACGGATGCTCAGGACGATCTGCGGGCCGAACCGCATTCTCCTCGCACGGTTCAGCGGCGAAGGACCCTGACGCGTCCGCCTCGCGCCCTCTTCGCTGGTCCGGCACCTGGTCTCCCTGGGTGACCGGACCAGCGGCCTGTCCGGCCGGAGACACGCCGCCTCAGCGGCGCGTGCGGCGCCCTGCCCCGGCCGGTGCGGTCCCTGCCTCCGTTGTCTCCCGTGGCCCCTCCCCCACGGCCGAATCGAGGGGTTCCGCGGCCGTGCCGCCCCCATCCGCGCCGGACGCGCCACCCACAGGTGCCCTGGGCGCCGGGCGGCGAGCGAGGACCTTCTGCACAGGCTCGGGGCTATGACGGCGTACCCACTGCTGGGTCCGCGCAGTCATCCTCTCGATGCCCTGCCAGGTACGACTCGAGACGAAGATCGCGTCGAAGGCCAGCATCGCCAGGGAGAACCATGGCAGGCCCATCATGACAGCGATGCCGCCGTGCAGCAGAACGACGCCGATCAGTGCCAGACGGCGGCTGACCGGGTGGAGCAGCCCGACGGCGAAGAACAGCTGCACATACACCGAGAAATAGGTCAATGCGGTGAGCAGCACCGGGTTGCCCGTGACCAGGCTGTTCAGCCAAGGGAAGACACCGTACTCATGGAGGCTGAGCGGGTAGTACAGCGCCGTGCCCGCCTGCCACGTGGATCCTTGGACCTTGTACAGGGCGGAGGCGGTGTACAGGATGAAGATCTGGCAGGCGAGACCGATCAGCGCCACATTGTGGATGAGGCTGGTCCACCAGCCGGGGAACACCGGCAGGGAGTGCCACAGATGCGCTAAGGGACCCAGCTGGCCGGCGGCCGCACGCTGCTCGCCGCGTCGACGTCGTCGGGCGTCCAGCGACCAGTGCGCGGAGGTGTTCATCAGCACCATGAGCAGCAGCCCGATCCGGGCGATGTTGTCTCCCTGATCTCCCATCGGGGAAGCACGCTCCACCAGGGCGGCCATCCCGACGGCGAGCAGGAGGGTCGTGAAGCGCGTGCGCCAGCCGATGATGACCGCCACGGCCAGCCCCATCAGGGCCAGGTACATCAGTGTGAACATGGCCGGCGACTCCACCTCGAGGACGTCGACGAGCTCGCCGAAGGCGTTGACCTCCCGATAGGGCTCCGCCCAGAAGGACCCCACCCCCCACAGGATGTGCCGCGAGGTGAAGTTGGTCAGCAGCAGTCCGAGCATGGCCACGCCGACGAGGATGCGGGTGGCCGAAAGGCCATAGAGGGCGTTCTGCTGGAGCAGCAGCCAGCCCTGGCCGCGGAGGTTCCAGTCCCTGAGAGGCCGGATCAAGTGGTCTCGCAGGAGGTTCATCGCCAGTCCCCTCCCTGCTCCAAGTAGGGCGCGAAGTGTGCGATCTCCTCGTCGGTGAGGTCTGTCGCGGCGCGCCACCCGTACTCCCGTTCGGTGCGGGTGGTGTCGTCGATCATCCGTTCCTCGTCGTCCCAGGACGGCGCGGGACGGGTGGAGGTGCGGTACTGGACGTGGAGGATCTCCCCATCGCCACCCCAGATGGCCTCTGCCGCCCCTGTAGCGATGCGGGTGGCCGCAGCATCTGCCGTCATGTAGCGGTTGATGTCGTCAGCGCCGGCGCCGCCGATTACGTCCGACAGGCGCTCCCGGAGCTGGTCTACGGACGTGTCGGTGTAGCTGGCCTTGAGCCAGTCGCGCTGTTCCGCATTCATGTCACTGATGGCAGCGTGGAGGCGGTCCACGGTGCGGCGTGAGATCTTCGCGGTGCGGGCGGGGAACGGGTTACCCGCCACGATGCCGTCCTCGTTGTCGATGAGATCCGCCCAGTCGGTACGCGCTGTCTCTCCAGTGTCAGGGTCCTCCACGATGGCGCGGATCTCGAAGGTGACCGCCACTCGCCGGGGGTTCGGAGCAAAGATCGACCAGTTCTGGCCGAACCAGGGCTGGATGTACTCACGGACCCATTCTTGACCCACGGCGTCCCGAGCCGGAGTGCTGGGAGCAACCCACAGCCCGATGATCAGCGTGTGGATGAGCACGAGTGCCACCAGGGGCCAGGTCAGGGCGCGGGCCCCGCCGGGCAGGTGCCGCAGTGCGCGCCGAGTCTGAGCCAGCTGGGGGTCAGCTTTGTTGGGTACGTCTGGTCTGGTCACGGAGCCTTGTCACTTTCCAGGTGGTGCGGTGCTGGAACAACAGCAGCGGGCGAGGTCCGCAGCTGTCAAGGGCGGACGTGGTGCGGGGCGCCTCAGGAACTGACGAGCTGGCGGCGCCATCACCGGTGCAGGTGATTGCGCCGCCAGCTGCGTGTGCTCCGCTGATCAGCTCATGGCTGGTCAGCTGGTGCGGCGAACCTTCGCGAAGGCGACTACACCGGAGCCGACGACGACGAGCAGCAAGGCCATCAGGCCCAGACTGATCGCGCCGGAGACACCCGTGGAGGCGAGGTCGTCGCCCGGCTTGCCGTCGCCCGGCTTACCGTCGCCGTCCTCAGCACCGGTTCCCGGGTCGACAGTTCCGGTGCTGTCCTCGCCGGCGGTAGCCGGCTCAGCAACCGTCACAGTCTCGGAGGCCGAGACGGACGGGTCGGAATCGTCGGTGGCGGTGACGGTCAGCTCGCCCGGCTGGGTGCCCTCAGGGACAGTCCAGTCGATGGAGAAGCCGCCGTCGGAGTCCACCTGGACGCCTTCGATGGTGTCGATGACGTTGCCGTCCTCGTCGGTGATCACCACGGTGACCGTGGAGTCGGGCACGAAGCCCTCGCCCTCGACCGTGACGTCGTCACCCGGAGTGACGGTGTCCGGCTCGACGGTGATGGACGGGTCGTACTCGGTGCCGTCCTCAACGCCATCCTCGGTGCCGTCCTCAACGCCATCCTCGGTGCCGTCCTCAACGCCATCCTCGGTGCCGTCCTCAACGCCATCCTCGGTGCCGTCCTCAACGCCATCCTTCGGT
>NZ_BAAAVT010000015.1:101946-104278 GCF_039534665.1 Nesterenkonia aethiopica
CTCGGTGCCGTCCTCGGTGCCGGAGTCCTCCTCACAATGGAGACCACCGGGTGACACGTCGGCCGAAACGTCTGCACGCATTACGCCGAGTTCAATGCTCCCAAGGCTCCCCAGAAACGGCACATCCAGGAGTTGCAGGTCCCCCTGCAGGCCACCCATCGTGCCAGAGGCGTGGGTTCCATCAGCAGCCTCCTGAACGTTAGTGAGCCCCTCATAGGACAATTCGCCGCTGATGAGGTTCAGAAGAGGCGCGGCAGCTGTACCTTCGAAGAGTTCGTCAAGTTCAAGCGAGAGGCCCGGCTCCAGGACCAGGGCAGCGTCGTCGCCAATCCAGATCGCCATATCGGGCATCTCAGACACCGTGAAACTTGCACCGTCCGGGTGGCCGTTGGCGTGCGCGACAACACGTCCAACCTCGCCCTGCGTTTCTCCGCCCCAAGAAACGCCGACCTGCCCTCCGAAGAGCTGAACATCAGCAAAGTTCCATGTAGACTCTGTCTCGACCGCAAGACCGCTCGGACATGTCGCATCGCCATTCGGAACTAGACGCACTTCATTAGCGCTCTGCCCCAACTGAGCACTTGCCACAGGAAAAAGTGCCCCCAGATCCGGCAGGCCAGGGAGATTCGGCAGATCCAATCCAGTGATGAGATCAACCTGACCCGTGTTACTCCACGAGTCCGCGACAACCCCGCCGTTCATGAGAACATCATCTGTCCAGGCAGTGGATCCGCCACCAGTGAGCGCTTCCAGATTGCCGAGGAACGGAATATTGAGGTTCCCAAAATCGTTCTGATCCGCGTCTTGCTCACGAACCGTAGTCGAGTATGCCTCAGCATTCACAATATTGATCGGCACACCAATGGCACCAACGCCAAGCGGAGCGGCCCTGCTATAGGCGCGAGACTCAGGGTCGTCAGCGATGGCTGCCGGAACCGCATAGTCTCCGGCCGCAGTACCTGAGTAGCCGCTAAGGCCCTCCGAGTCCGCGACCGACACAGATTCGCTGATGTTAGCACGCACGTTGACAAGATCGTTCACAACCCCAGCAGCAGCGAATGCACCGTAATTGCGAGCAGCTCCAGCGAACGAACCCTCCTCTAGGTCAGCAGCCGCCGCCTGAGGTATCGGCCCCATCAGAGCAATTGCAACGGCAGCGACGGCACCCACGCCGCCGCGACGCCTAATTGTTGCCGCGTCGGGCAACATTCTTTTCGGTTTCTTCATAGATCCCCTCAAGGATTACCCTCAGCCGAGGGTGCGTTATCCGGATGCACCACTTCCGTGGGACAACCACGCCAGCTAATGCGAGTCAGCAGAACGGAACTAACTACAGAATCTGTGTACCACTACCAACGCATAGCATACACCCAGGCGCCTCAGGAGCGAGACACAGCTTGGATGCTACCCGACGCACCAAGTGATCGCAACCACTCGATGAACCGACCCGGATTTATGAGCCGCACTGGGTTTCTTGGAGACTCTGGTCTGCCCTGAGTTCCGTGGCGTCATCATTTCTAGTTGTTGTTGGCCAGGAGGTTGTTGACGCGCACATTCGTAGGACTGAGAGCGGGCTTACTGAAGTATCCGGTCGACGAGTTCGTTAACTGCGGCTTCGACAGATAGTCCCGTGTCGAGCGGCGCGGTGAGGTGGTCGAGCATCAGTCCGTCGATGGCGTAGTGGAACAGGGCGATCTCGGTTCGTCCTCCGGGCAGGCCAGAAGCGTCATTGAATGCGACATCCTCCTGGAATGCTCGCTGTCGCCACGCTCCGAGCGTTGCGGCGACTGCGGGGCGTCGAGCAGCCTCCAACCGCAGCTCGAAGAGGGCAAGCGACACATGCGGGTCAACGCTGAGTCGTCGCACGACGTCTCGCAGGTAGTCGGCGAAGAGTGCGCGGTCAGGGGACCGAGCGCCACGGGAAGGAGCGATGTCGGGATCGGGTGTGAGTCACTCTCCGATGCGGTCGACGAGTGCAGATATGAGATCGTCGCGAGTCGGGAAGTAATTCGACGCGGTGCCGCGCGGAGTGCCGGCTGCGGCGTCGACAGCTCGGTGGGTGAGTCCGCGGGCTCCTTCCTGAGCGAGCACACGGATCCCGGCGTCGGCAAGAGCGGAGCGTCGTTCGTCGTTGCGGGCCATGTCGCCCATGCTAGCCAAACCACGACTGCTGTTGTAGTTTAACTACGACAAATGTCGTGATTGGAGACATCATGCGAGAGCTCGTCTATTACGGGCTCTTCGCGTTTGAGGGTGTAGAAGCTGGGACGCGCGCCGGAGTCGGCGTGGCGGTGGATGGATAGAAGTCGAGGCCTTCCGATGATGGAGGTTC
>NZ_BAAAVT010000016.1:0-99543 GCF_039534665.1 Nesterenkonia aethiopica
GTGCTGGTTCACCCCGTCCTGGTCCTCCATGTCTCCCACGCTATCCACCTCCTCTGACGTCTCTGCCGGGGTGCCCGTCTCTGCCGTCCCTGCGGGGAGCCCGTCCCGGCTGCCCTGTCGCGGGGGTCCTTCCCCGGCTCCTCCTGGTGCTGTTCAGTCTTCCGGCGCCCTCTGACACATCCCCGGAGGAGCGGGACCAGACGGCCAAAACGCACGGTCAGATCCGACCCCAGCCTCGGCCGCAGAACGACTCGAGCGGGGCCCCGACGATCTGTCGGCGACAATGGCGCCGACGTCGACGGGACCCCGCTCGAGGTGCCTCAGAGGTGAGATTCAGGCCAGGGCGGTCTCCAGCGGGAGCGCCTCCTCGCCCAGGGCGTGGGCCACTGGAGCGTGGGTGAGCCGTCCGTCGTGGACGTTCAGGCCGGCCGCCAGGTGCGGATCATCGGCCAGCGCCTGCTTCCAGCCCTTGTCCGCCAGGCGGAAGACATACGGCAGGGTGGCGTTGGTCAGGGCGGCGGTGGAGGTGTGGGGCACAGCGCCGGGCATGTTCGCCACGCAGTAGTAGATCTGCTCGCCGACGGGGAACGTCGGATCGGCGTGCGTGGTGGGGCGGGAGCCCTCGAAGCAGCCGCCCTGGTCGATGGCGATGTCCACCAGGACCGAGCCGGGCCGCATCTGGGAGACCATGTCCTTGGTCACGAGCTTGGGGGCGGAGGCACCCGGAATGAGCACCGAGCCGATCACCAGGTCCGCCGCGGCGACCTCCTCCGCGATGGTCAGGGTGTTCGAGGCCAGAGTGGTCAGCCCGCGGCCGGACATGGCAGAGAGCTCGCGCAGGCGGTCCAGGTTCAGGTCGATGACCGTCACGTCCGCGCCCATGCCATGAGCCGTGATGGCCGCCTGCTCGCCGGCCTTTCCGCCGCCGATGACGACGACCTTCGCCGGGCGTGCGCCGGGCACGCCACCTATCAGCAGCCCGGAGCCGCCCTGGGAATGCATCAGGTGGTAGGCGCCCACCTGTGCCGAGAGGCGCCCGGCCACCTCGCTCATCGGTGCCAGCAGCGGCAGGCCGGTGGGGCCGGTGACGGTCTCATACGCGATGGCGGTGACGCCGCGCTCCTTCAGGGCGGCGGCGCACGCCGGCTCCGCGGCCAGGTGCAGATACGTGAACAGCACCTGACCCTGACGCATGCGGGGGAACTCCTCGGGCTGCGGCTCCTTGACCTTCAGCACCAGCTCGGCCCGACCCCAGACGTCGTCGACGTCGGGCACCAGCTCGGCGCCGGCACCGCGGTAGTCCTCGTCGGAGAACCCTGAGCCTTCCCCGGCCCCAGCCTGGATCAGCACGGTGTGCCCGCGGCGGGTGAGGTCGACGGCGCCGGCAGGCGTCAGCGCCACGCGGAACTCGTTGTTCTTGACTTCGGTCGGGACTCCGATGATCATCTGGTCTCCTTGCTCCGCCTCCCTTGTGAGGCTGCGGTCGCTGGTGGTCTGGGCGGCGGAGTCGGGCTGAGGTGCGGCGCGGGAGTGGACCGGACGACGTCGTCGTCGGCTGATCCGGGCGCTGGTGCCGCAGTCCGCCGGCCTGGGGGAGGTGGCCCCGGGCTTCACAAGGTTATGGCCCGGCGTGAGGTCCTGCCAAGTGCCGGCGTCACCTGTCGACATGGTCCCTGGATCCGCGTCATTCCGGGGGAGAGGGCTCCGGCCACGTCGCGCACGCGTCAGTGTGGTCGGTGCGGCGGCGCAGTGTGGCAGGCTGTAGTCATGCTCGAAGGACTCGTCGCGGAAGGTGTCGCCACCGGGGTGGCCTTCGTCCTGCTGCTGGTCGCCATGGCCGGAGTGGTGCTCCCGGTGCTGCCGGGCAGTCTGCTGATCATCGTCACCCTCCTGGCGTGGGCGGTGCTGTTGGGAGGGCCTGCGGTCTGGACGGCTGCGGTGATCGGCATGGTGCTGGCCACGGCTGGCTGGGCGGCCTCCACGGTGCTCACCGGACGGGCGCTGCACCGTGAACGGATTCCCCGTGGCCCCATCCTCGTCGGCGTCGTGGCGGCCCTCGTCGGGATGGTCATGCTGCCTCCGTTGGGTCTCTTCCTCGGCTTCGCACTGGGACTCTTCGGCGCCGAGTTCATCCGGCGCGACCGTGACTGGCAGGCCGCCGCGCAGGCCAGCCTTGCCGCGCTGCGTGCCATGGGGCTGGGCATCCTGGTGGAGTTCGGCCTCGCCGGCCTCGCAGTGTCCAGCTTTCTGATCGGGACGCTCGTCCACCTGCTCACCTGAGCAGGGCCGCGCCGACAGCGAGGGACACTATGGCGGAAACCCCTGTCGTTCGCCGCCCGACGCGACGCTCACCAGGGACGATGTCGGCGGTGTTCCGCTCGTCGTTCGGTTCCTTCAGGGTGTCGGACGGCACAGATGTGGGCTATCTTAGCTGTCTGGACACACGCTGGATCTCGCCGTGCGCGGCGCCGCCGACATGCGCGCGGCGTCCACGCCGAGTGATCGCCGGACGGAGGACGCTGTGGAGGCAGAGCGCGAGGAGGCCCCCGTGTGCGAGGGTGCCGACGCGCCAGAGCCGCATATCTCCTCTCCGGTGCTGATCCTCGCCGGCCCTTCCCCGGCGGTCTCCGAGCTGACGCAGCGACTCAGAGGCCTGGACGTGAAGGTGCTCCACGCGCCCACCCCGGACTCGGCCCGGCACCTCATCACAGAGGAGCAGCCACAGCTTCTCGTGGTGGACGCCCGGTCCAGCCGACGGATCCCGGGGGTGGAAGAGACCGTGCCCGAGCTGCGTCGGCTCATGGAGGACGCCGCGGCTCTGGTGTGGTTCGACGCCGATGTGGAGTTCGCCGCCGTGACGGCGCTGTGCGAACCCGTGGACGACCACATGGCGTCTCGGATCGACGTCGAGGAGTCGCTGCGGCGTCTGCACTTCCTCACCGGGCGGCTGCCGGAGCGTCGCGAAGGTGAGCGGCTGGTGGTGGGAGACCTGCAGATGGACACCGCGGCACGCACCGTCCGGCGCGGAGAGAAGGACATCGACCTCTCCGACACCGAGTTCCGCCTGCTGCGGCTGCTGATGCGTCACGCCCGCACGGTGCTGCCGAAGACGGAGATCCTCCAGCAGGTGTGGGAGTACGAGTTCGCCGGCCAGGCGAACATCGTGGAGCTCTACATCTCGTATGTGCGGAAGAAGATCGAAGCGGACATGCCCCGCATGATCCACACGGTTCGCGGTGCGGGCTACGTCCTGCGTCCGGCTGATCCCCCACGACCCGTCGACGGTCCATCCGACGGCCCGCCCGATGGGGAGGCGCGGGATGAAGTTGGAGGGGATGCTCAGGATGACGGCCCTCCGGCGAGGACGAGCGACCCCGGCACCGCTGATTACTGATAAGTAGGTTCTGTGGCAGACTGGATGCCATGCATGTGATCTTCCGCACCCTCCTGACCCTGCTGCGTGCTCGTCGCCGCCCGCCGCTCTCGCCCTGGGAGACCTCCACGGTCACGCTGCGCGCGCTGCCCACGGACATCGACATCGCCATGCACATCAACAACGGGCAGTACTTCTCGCTGTTCGACCTCGGCCGCTTCGACCTCATGGCGCGGGCAGGTCTATGGCGGCGTATGCGTGAGCTCGGGTGGTCGCCGGTGGTCCAGGCGGAGCAGATCACCTTCCGCAAGTCGGTCACCTTCCTGACCCGCTTCGAGATCCACACGCGCATGCTCGGCATGGATGAGAAGAGCATCTACTTCGAGCAGCGCGTCGTCGTCGACGGCGAGATCTACGTCCGCGCCCATATCGCTGCGCGACTGCTGTCCGGCTCCGGACCGGTGACCAACGAGCAGATCCTGGACGAGATCCGCGGCCTCGGTCATGAGACCCCCGCCGACCTGGACGTCGGCGAGGAGCTACGCCGGTGGCGGGAGTCAGCGGCACTGCCTTCGAGCAGGAAGCCGGCGCCGAACGTGTGGTGAACCGCGGATCAGCTCTGACCAGGTGTCAGAGTGGTGTCATGCGGAATGTCTTCAGCATCGATCTCGGTCTTCTCCTGCTCCGCCTCGCGGCGGGCATCCTCCTGCTGGTCGGCGGCCTGCGCAAGGCCACCTGGCTCGGTGTGGACGGCTCGAGCGAGTATGTCGCCGGGCTCGCCGTCCCCTTCGCCGAACATCTCGGGGCTGCCATGGTGTTCACAGAGATCATCGGCGGCGCACTGCTGACGCTTGGGCTGATGACGCGGGTCGCGGCCGCTGTGCTCGCGCTGCTCTCCGGCATGGCGGCGTTCCTGCTGCTCGACGGAGGCACCGTCTTCGTCAGCGTGCACGGGTGGAATGAGCCGTTCCTGCTCCTCCTGGGCAACCCGGTGGAGTTCATGGTGCTCTACGCCGTCCTAGGGCTCGCCCTGGTCTTCACCGGGCCCGGTGCATTCAGCGTCGACGCCCCCGCCTGGCGGGCGATCCGCCGCCGCTGACCCCGCCGCTGATCCCGCCGGGGACGAGTGGGACCAGTCCGTGCTCAGTGCCTCCGGCTGAGCTGACCGCGTCGGTGTGCCGTCCAGACGGCCAGGGAGCCGGCCCCGAGGGCGGCGACTCCCAGTGCTCCGGCGGCGAGGGCATGCGGGGCGGCACCGGTCGAAGCCAGTCCGTCGCCGTCGTCCTCGTCGTCCGCTCCCGTTTCGCCAGCACCCGTCTCCTCCGCGGAGGGCTGCGTGGTGGCGCTGTCGCTGAGGTCGCGATCGGGCGCGCCGGGGACCAGGGGACGCGGGCTGAAGCTCGGGCGGTCCTCGACGCCGTCGTCCTCGCTGGACTCGTCGGCGCTGTCCTGGCCCGTCGGCCGGCCCTCCGGAGTGGGGTCCGGAGTCGACGGCGCCCCGGGGACCGAGGGCACTTCGGCAGGGCTGGGCGCGCTGGTGCGGTCCACCTCCTGCGTCGGGTCGGTGTCACTCTCCGGGCTGTCCTCCTGCTCGGGAGTCTCGTCCACGGCGTTCGGGTACAGCGTGAACGTGCTTGAGCAGCTGGCGGTGCGTCCGTCCTCGGTCTCCACCTGCACGGTGACGGTGTCCTGGGTGATCGAGGAGACCTCACGCTCCAGCAGATAGTGGACCGTCATGCCCTCATGCCAGGAGCTTCCTCCGCGGATTCCGGAGCTCACCGAGGTGATGCGGGCGTCAGAGGCGTTGACACTGACCTCGAAGGTCAGGACCTCTCCGGGGTAGCCGGTGGCCGAGGTGCAGGTGGCCTGCAGGCCCTCCGGATCCGGACTCGGCTCAGGGGACAGCGTCCCCTCGTCCGTCTCGCCCGGATCCGGAGTCGGCTCGGGCTCGGGCGTGGGGTCCGGCTCCGGCGTCGTGCCTGGGTCGGTCGGCTCGACCGTGGACTCGTCGCCCGGCTCGTCAGGATCCTCGGACTCTGGGGCTTCGGACTCTGGGGCTTCGGGCTTAGGATCCTCGGTCTCAGGATCCTCGGACTCGGGGTCCTCAGACCCGGGATCCTCGGTCTCCGGGGTCCGGTCGTCTTCCTCTTCCCCGTCGGCCTCGTCATCCGTGGACTCGTCGCCTGCCTCCTCGGAGTCGGCGTCCTCGGAGTCGGCGTCCTCGGAGTCAGAGTCGGAACCGGTTCCTGAGTCATCGTCTGAACCGGCGTCGTCCTGCGTCTCCTCCTCGTCGGGGGAGGCGGAACTGGAGGCGGCCTGGTGCTGGGACTCGCTGGGCTCGGGCTCCTGGCTGGAGGCGGCCGCAGGGCCGGCGCCGCACAGCAGCAGGACGCCTGCCAGGGCGCTCCCGCACAGTGCGGCAGTCAGGCGGGGATGCCGCCCGACGTCGGTTGCGTTGCTCACGCCGGATCACCTTTCACCCGGGGATGGGGATGTCAGGGTCCACAGTCTACGCAGGATCACCACAGTTTCATAACGATTTGGTCACTGCCGCGGCCTGAGGCGTCTGAGCTGGGGTGATGCCTCTCCGGCGTCGTCCCGCCAGGCGTGCCCTCTGGAGGAGCTCCCGGCAGGGCGGCCCTCTGGGACGCAGAGATGCCCGGGAAGATCACGGCCACCGTGATCTTCCCGGGCATCGTCCCGGGTGCTGAGCCTCAGGTGCTGAGCGTCAGGTCAGGCGAGCCTCCGGGGAGGTGGTCAGCGCCGGGTCGTCCTGGGCGAGGTGCCCGATGACCGAGTCGATGGCCTCCATGACCGAGCCGTCCAGGGTGACCCCGGCGGCGGCGACGTTCGAGGCGATCTGCTCCGGCCGGGAGGCGCCCACCAGCGCAGACGCCACATTCTGGTTCTGCAGGACCCATGCGATGGAGAGCTGGGCGAGCGTGAGGCCGAGCTCGTCGGCGATCGGCTTGAGCTTCTGCACCGCGTGCAGGATCTCGTCGTCCAGATACCGCTGGATGAACTGCGCACCACCCTGCTCGTCGGTGGCACGGGATCCCTCCGGCAGCGGCTGACCCGGTACGTATTTGCCGGTGAGTACGCCCTGGGCGATGGGCGACCAGACGATCTGGGAGATGCCCAGCTCCTCGGAGGTCGGCACGACGTCAGACTCGATGACGCGCCAGAGCATGTTGTACTGCGGCTGGTTCGAGATCAGCTGGAAGCCCAGCTCCTTGGCCAGGGCGTGGCCGGCGCGCAGCTGCTCCGCCGTCCACTCGCTGACGCCGATGTAGAGGGCCTTTCCCTGCCGGACGATGTCGGCGAACGCCTGCATCGTCTCCTCCAGCGGAGTCTCGACGTCGTAGCGGTGAGCCTGGTACAGGTCCACATAGTCGGTGCCGAGACGGCTCAGGGAGCCGTCGATGGACTCCATGATGTGCTTCCGGGAGAGCCCGGTGTCGTTGTGTCCCTTGGGGCCTGTGGGGAAGTAGACCTTCGTGAAGATCTCCAGTGATTCGCGGCGCTGGCCGGCCAGCGCGTCGCCGAGGACCTGTTCTGCGACGGTGTTGGCATAGACGTCCGCAGTGTCGAAGGTGGTGATGCCGGCGTCGAGGGCGGCGTGCACGCACTGGGTCGCGGTGTCGTTCTCGACCTGCGAGCCGTGGGTGATCCAGTTGCCGTACGTGACTGATGAGACCTTGAGGCCGCTGTGGCCGAGATACCTGAACTCCATGCAGATCAGACTAGTCAGCCGGTGAGCCCCTGACCAGGGGTTCGCGGCGCGGGCGCATGTGTCCTTCCCGGCATGGTGCGATGCCCTCCGATGGCGACGTCGGGCCGATCGTCCCAGGTGAGGCCTGCCTCTCCTGCGTGGTCAGCGCGGCTCCCGGTGGCTACAGTGGCATCAGAGGCGGCCTCGGCACCCGGCGGCCGCCAGAGATTCGAGACGAGGAGTGTTCTCACCATGGCACAGCTCACCGGCGCGCTTGAGGCGGCCTTCAACGATCAGGTCACTCTGGAGCTGGAGGCTTCGCTGGTCTACCGCCAGCTCGCCATCGAGATGGACATGCTTGACCTGCCCGGTATGGCGTCCTGGTTCCGGGCGCAGGCCGATGAGGAGGTCGTGCATGCGAATCGCTTCATCGATCACATGACCGACCGGGACGCCCACCCGCGCATCCAGGCGGTGCCTGCCGTCGCGGCGACCGCGGGCACGGTGCAGGAGGCCTTCGAGGCCTCGCTCGCGCATGAGCAGAAGGTCTCGGAGTCGATCCGGAACCTGTACCGGCTGGCGCAGCAGGAGGGTGACATCGACGCCCTGCCGCTGCTCAACTCCTTCATCGACGAGCAGCTCGAGGAGGAGGCCACCGTCTCCGAGCTGATCGGCAAGATCCGGCTGATCGGAGACGACGGCCCGGGTCTGCTGAAGCTGGACGAGCAGCTGGGCGCCCGTCAGTCCGGCGGCACGGAGGCCGCGGAGTAGCCAGTCCGGCTCCGATGACGCAGGCGGGCGGGCCGCCGGTTCAGAACGGCGTGTCCGCTGTGTCGGGCGACTCCGCGCGCCGGGCGAGCTGCTGTTCGATGCCGTCGAGCAGCAGCCTCAGGCCGAAGTCGAAGCTCTCCTCCCAGGTGCCCGCGAAGGTGTCCTCCGAGAGGGAGGCCATC
Organism: Nesterenkonia aethiopica; assembly: GCF_039534665.1. Classification (NCBI taxonomy): domain Bacteria; kingdom Bacillati; phylum Actinomycetota; class Actinomycetes; order Micrococcales; family Micrococcaceae; genus Nesterenkonia; species Nesterenkonia aethiopica. The sequence goes on from NZ_BAAAVT010000016.1 coordinate 8,039, forward strand.
GTGGGGTAGCGGCCGGTGTCGAAGATCTCGTAGAGGAACGGTGCCTGGGCCTCCCAGAACTCCTCATCGGTCATGCCGCTCTCCGCGGCGGCGCGCTGGGAGAGGATCTCCTGCCGCACCGCGCCGGTGACGTAGGAGTCCAAAGCGACCACCACGTGCATCTTCTCCCGGTCGGAGAGCGGCAGGTCCTTCAGGCCCGTCATGATCAGCTCCATGTCGGCTACGCTGTTGGGTCCCAGCACGGGCCGTGTCCAGTTGACCTGCAGCAGCCACGGGTGCGCCAGGTACTGCTGCCGTCCGCCGTGGCCGACCCCCTCCAGTCCGACGCGCCACCCGGCATCGAAGGTGGTGCGGCGCAGATGCGTGGGTCCACTGACCGCGTCCAGCATGAGGTTCAGCAGCTCAGTCTTGGAGGGGACGTATCGGTAGAGGGACATGGTGCCGACGTCGAGCCGCTGGGCCAGCTTCCGCATGGACAGAGCGTCGAGGCCCTCGGAGTCGGCCAGGTCGATCGCGGTGCGGACGATCTGCTCCAGCGTCAGCGTCGGCTTCGGGCCCTTCTTGGGATCCGGCAGGCCGTACCAGAGCAGCTGCAGGCTCTTCCGGACAGGATTCTCAGCATTCATGGTGGCCTCAGCCTAACCGCCCTTGATCACTGCGCACGGCGTACGCTACATTTGTTGCGTTCAGTGTACGAAGAAGGGGTGGCGTGGGATGACGGCACAGGAGCTCGCCGTGGAGACCGTGGGTCTCACGAAGCGATACAAGGACAAGGTGGCGCTCGACGGCGTCGACCTGGCTGTGCCCCGTGGGACGGTGCACGGGCTGCTCGGCCCCAACGGGGCGGGCAAGACGACCACGGTCCGCGTGCTGGCCACCCTGACGGATCCCGACGGCGGCGAGGCCCGGGTGGCCGGGCATGACGTCGTCGCTCAGCCACGCGAGGTGCGCCGCAGCATCGGTCTGACCGGACAGCAGACCGCGGTGGACGACCTGATGACCGCCCGGCAGAACCTGACGATGTTCGGCCGACTGTTCCGGCTCAGCAAGGCTGACGCGCGCCGGCGGGCGGACGAGCTGCTGGAGATCTTCGGGCTCACCGAGGCCGCCGGTCGCTCTCCCAAGAAGTTCTCCGGCGGGATGCGGCGGCGGCTGGACCTCGCGGCGTCGATGATCCTGGCGCCGCAGGTGATGTTCCTCGACGAACCCACCACGGGCCTCGACCCCGCCGGGCGCCGGGAGGTGTGGGAGGCGGTGCGGAACCTCACCTCCCAGGGGACCACCGTTCTGCTGACCACGCACTATCTGGACGAAGCGGACAAGCTGTGCGACCGGATCAGCCTGATCGACCACGGACGGAACATCATCGAGGACACGCCGGCCGGGCTCAAGCGTCGGATCGGGGACGAGCGGCTCGACGTCGTCGCGGTCGATCCCGCCGACCTGGCCGGGCTGGCGGAGCTCGTCCGGCAGGCGACCGGCGCAGGCCCCGCCCTGGACGAGGACGCCGCGACGCTCAGCGTCCCGGTGCCCGACGGCGTGGCCGCCCTGACCACCGTGGCGGTGGAGATCAGAGCCCAGGGCATCGAGGTCGCCGACATCGGTCTGCGCCGCCCCACGCTGGATGAGGCATTCCTGCACCTGACCTCCCGAACGGGTGCCGCACAGGAGGAGACCCGATGACGACGACGACTCACCACGACGGCCGGCGCAACGCACGCACTGACGGACGCGCTGGCGGCCGCACCCTCGGCTCCGTGGCGGCCCCGACGGCCCAGCCCGGCGCCGGGCTGCTCTGGGCGGCCCGTGACTGCTGGACGATCGTCCTGCAGGAGTTCACCCACCTGGTGCGTCAGCCCAGCACCTTCGCCTGGCAGATCGGCTTCCCGGTGGTGATGGTGCTGATGTTCGTCTACGTCTTCGGCTCCGCCATGGACGTGACCGGGCAGGGGGCGGGGGAGGGGTATGTGGACTTCGCCATGCCCGGGATGTTCGCCATGACCATGGCCTTCGGCTTCATGGACACCGCCTACGCGGTGACCCACAACAAGGAGAAGGGGTTCATGGACCGCTTCCGGTCCATGCCCATGGCCTCTTCGGCACCCGTCACCGGGCGGGCGGTGTCCGACGTCATCCGCGCGGCGATCGACCTGGCCGTCATCGTCGGGGTCGCCCTGCTGATCGGGTGGCGCGCCGGCGGCAGCCTCGGGGCCACGCTGCTGGCGTTCGCGCTGCTGCTGTGGCTGCGCCTCGCACTGATCTTCGTCGGCATCTACCTGGGGCTGTGCATCCGGAACACGGAGACTGCAGGCATGCTGTTCGCCGTGGCCTTCCCTCTGGGGTTCATCTCCTCGGTGTTCGCCCCGCCGGAGATGATGCCCGGCTGGCTGGGCGCCATCGCGGCCTGGAACCCGGTGTCCTCGACGGCGGCGGCCATCCGTGAGCTCTTCGAGACCCCGGGGATGCAGCATCTGGAGCCCGCCTACTGGATCGACGGCCATGCCGTGGCCGGTGCCGTGATGTGGCCGGCGGTGATCATGCTGATCTTCCTGCCGCTGGCGGTCCGTCAGTTCAAGAACCTCAGCCGCTGAGGCTCAGCCTCGTGTGTCGGCCTCGCCGCCGCGGATGAGGCGCTCGAGGGCCTGATGCATGTGATCGTCGATCGCGCCGAGGACGGCGGCCTCGTCGCCGTCGGCGATCGCGTCGGCGATGCGGCGGTGCTCGTCCACCTGGTCCTCGGGATCGTAGTAGGTCCCCTCCAGGGCGGTGAGGCACATCCGGGTCTCCACCATGAGCGTCTCGTGCATCCGGCGCAGCCGAGCGCTGCCGGAGGCGGTGACCAGCTCCTCATGGAAGTCGAAGTCCGCATCCGAGAGGGCGCTGAGGTCCCCGGCGGTCGCCGCCCGACGCATCGCGGTGCAGGTCTCGCGCAGCAGGGCGACGGCGCGGGGCGTCGTCTCCATGGCGGCGTCACGCACGATCTTCAGCGCCGCCGCCGATTCCACGGCGGTGCGCGCCACGTAGAGATCGCGGATCTCCTCGGCGTCGAGCTCCTTGACGAAGAGTCCGCGATTCGGCTCCGCGCGCAGCAGGCCCTCCTGCACGAGGCGCTGCATGGCCTCACGCAGGGGGCCGCGGCTGACCCCGAAGGCCGCAGAGAGGCGCGCCTCGGAGAGCTGGCTGCCGGCGGGCAGGGAGCCGTCCATGATGCCCTCGCGCAGCTGCCGGGTGATCAGCGACGCCGTGGACTCTTTGTTCACGGGGGTGAACCGACCGGAGGAGGTCGCGCCGGTGAGCCGGTCGGCGGATCGGGCTGCGGTGGTGGACATCGGAGACTCCAGCGGATGAGTGGCGGGTGGTGTGTGGGGGTGGGCTGACGTGCAGAGGATGCTGAGAGGTGGATCACAGGATCCGCAGATTGTCGACAATGATGGTATCGCGTCCTCACCTCCCGGCCCGCGGCGAGAGGGCGCGGCCCTCAGTCCTCCGGCCTGCCTCTGACGGCGTCTTGCCTGCCGAGACTGGCCGGGTCCTCCAGGGGTCCCGGCGTTCCCAGGGTTCCCAGCTGAGGCAGGGTCGGCATCGGTCGTCCGGTGAGCTGCAGGCCTTCCCAGACGGTGACCTGATTGGCGGTCAGCACCGGCTTGCCGAGCGCCTCCTCCAGCGCGGGGATCCACTGCAGCGAGTGCATGGCGGTGTCCGGCACCAGCATCGCCTCGGCCTGCGGCACGTCCACGGCACGGATCATCGAGATCACATCGTTCCGTCCCATCAGGCCCACCTCGGCGGCGGTGAAGATGCCGTGGGAGGCGAAGGCGACGACGTCGACGCCGGACCGGCCCAGGAACTCCTGGAAGTGCTCGGCCAGGTCGGCAGGGTAGGAGGCCGCCACGGCGACCCGACGGACATCCAGGGACTGCAGGGCGTGGAGGTAGGCCAGCGAGGTCGACGACGTCGGCACCCCGGCGATCTGCTCCAGGCTGCGGGCCTGGTCGTGGGCGCCGTCGAAGCCGTAGACGAAGCTGCCCGAGGTGCAGGCCCACATGAGGGCCTCCGCAGGATGTTCGGCCAGCAGGCGCTGCGCACCCTCGGCGAGCCGGTCCGGAGAGCCGGTGTCCAGCAGCGCCTGCGTGGTGTGCTCGTCCACCCCGATCGTGGTGTGGGTCAGCGGGAGTCGGACCGCGCCGCCGCAGGCCTCTTCGAAGGCCGGATAGTCGTCCTCGGCGGCATGGCCCGGATACAGGATCCCCACCGTCGGAGTCTCCGGCCGGCCCGGGATCGGCATCTGCTGCCGGGTGTCGACGATCTCCTGGACGTCCGTGATCGCGTGGGTCTCCAGCAGGTGGTCGCTCATGGCGCCTCCTTCATGAGGGTGGGGTGGACGGGTTCCAGCGAGGCCAGGGCCCGGCCCGGGCCGCGATATGGCAGTCCGAAGTGCTGCAGCACGGCCCAGACGGTGGCCTGGTTCGCCGAGATCACCGGCTTCCCCAGATCCTGTTCCAGCTGGTCCAGCACCGCCGCCGTGGGCAGATTCGTGCAGGAGACCACCACGGCGTCGGCCTGATCCGAGTCCGCCTGCCGCACCAGCTCGTAGGTCCGTTCCGCGGGCACCTCCCAGATCCGGCCGTTCAGGCCCAGGTTGGAGCTGCTCATGAGGTGGATCCCGGCTTCGGCGAAGAATGCGGCGAACTGGGCGGTGATGGCGTCGTCATACGGGGTGGCGGCGGCGATGGTGCCTGCCCCCAGGGCGTGCACTGCGGCCAGCAGGGCGCCTGACGTGGTGAAGCTGGGCGCTCCGCCCGCGGAGGCCATGGCGCGCAGCAGGGCACGCTCACCGGAGATCCCCCGCACGAAGCTGCCGGAGGTGCAGGCGTAGACATAGCCGGAGGGGACCACGGCGGAGACCGCCCGGACGCATTCGGCGATCGCCTTCGGGCGGGAGATCGCACGAGCCTGCGTGACCGTGACGGCCAGGGGCTCATGCCGGGTGCGGGTGAACAGCAGGTCCAGCTGTTCGGCGCCGTGCTCGTCGCGGGTGAAGCCCCGCAGCTCGCGGTCCAGGGCCATGTCATAGGGGACGACGACGCCGATCGCCGGGACCTGCCGACCCGGCCCGGCGTCGTCGGGCTGCGGGTGGCCCTGGTGCACGAGGTCGGGGATGAGGCCCGGCGTGCGTCCGGGGGAGCGGTCCAGGGGGAGGTCCGGGCTGAGATCCGTGGGCACTGCGGCGGATTCCAGCGGAGGCTCGGGGTGATCGGTGAGAGTCGTCCGGCCGCGTCCGGAGAAGGGGGTGAGCGCCATGGGCCGCTCCAATCTGAGACGGTGCGATCAGCTCCTGCAAGATTGTTGACAATCTTCGTGAGGTCTCCCTAGCATAGCGGCACGGGCCCCGCCCCGGGAAGACCCCGGGGAGAGTCCCCTGCGGCCATCCGGAGGTCCACGTCAGACGGCTTCCCGAGGGGCCGCGCGACCATCTGGGCGAAGCTGCCGGATCACGGATCCGCGGACGTCGCTCAGCACGCCGCTGGAGGAAGCGAGGTGACGGATGGCGGAGTCCCTGCCGATCATCACCGTCCTGTGCCCCGACGACGACGTCCCGCACGCCGTGCCCCCAGGGCTGGACGAGCTGGAGGATCGGGCGGAGATCCGCACCACGACCGCCGGCGAACTCGCCGACGCGCTGCCCGGGGCCGACGCGCTCTTCCTGTGGGACTTCTTCTCCCGCGCCGTCTCCGACGCCTGGCACGCCGCGGACTCCCTGGAGTGGATCCACGTGGCCGCGGCCGGCGTGGACAAGCTCATGTTCGACGAGCTGGCGGACTCGGACGTCGTCGTCACCAATGCTCAGGGCATCTTCGACCGGCCCATCGCCGAATATGTGCTCGGCGCGGTGCTGGCCCGGGCCAAGGACATGCCGGGCAGTCTGCGGCGCCAGCAGAACAGGACCTGGGAGCATCGCGAGACCCAGCGCGTCGGAGGGCTCACCGCCCTGGTCATCGGCACCGGGGCCATCGGCCGGGAGATCGCCGCCCTGCTGCGTGCCGTCGACGTCGAGGTCTTCGCCGCAGGACGCACGGCGCGCGAGCAGGACCCCGACTTCGGCACGGTGATCGCCAGCGACGACCTCGTCGCGCACATCGGCACGGCCGACATCATCGTCAACGCCGCACCGCTGACCCCGCAGACCACCGGCCTGCTGGACGCGGAGGTCCTCGGCGCCGTCGCCGACGGGGCGCACCTGATCAACATCGGCCGGGGGGAAACCCTGGACGAGGCGGCCCTGGTGGACGCTCTGGAGGCCGGGCCTCTGGGCTTCGCCACGCTCGACGTCTTCGCGCAGGAGCCGCTGCCGGAGGACTCTCCGCTGTGGGACCGGAAGGATGTGCTGATCTCCGCCCACATGTCCGGTGACGTCATCGGCTGGCGCGACGCGCTCGCCGAGCAGTTCCTGGACAACGCGCGCCGCTGGCTCGACGGCGAGGAGCTGCACAACGTCGTCGACAAGCACAAGGGGTACGTGCCCCGCCCGCAGTCCTGACGCCGCCCCGGGTCCGCCCGGGGGACGACGTCGCCCACCACCGGCACACAGGAGGTCACCATGACGGAGACTCGGACCACGCGCAGCCTCGCGGAGCTCACCGCCGCCGAGCTCATCGCAGGCTACCGGGCCGGGGAGTTCACCCCGGTGGACGCCACCGAGGCGGTGCTGGAGCAGATCGCGCGGCACGACGACGTCCTCAACGCCTTCGTGCTCGTGGACCCCGAGTCCGCCCGGGCGTCCGCAGAGACCTCCGCGCGCCGCTGGCAGACCGGCGAGACGCTCGGGCCCGGCGATGGCGTGCCGACCTCCATCAAGGACATGTTCCTCACCCGCGGGTGGCCGACGTTCAAGGGCTCCACGCTCATCGGGGAGGACGGCCCGTGGGACGTGGACGCCCCCTGTGTGGCGCGGCTGCGGGAGGCCGGCGCCGTGCTGGTGGGCAAGACGACCACTCCGGAGTTCGCCTGGAAGGGCACGACGGACAGCATCCGCTGCGGCGCCACCGGCAACCCCTGGGACCCGAGCACTACGGCCGGAGGCTCCTCCGGGGGCGCCTCGGCGGCCGTCGGCGCCGGCATGGCCCCCTGGGCGGTGGGCACCGACGCCGGCGGGTCGGTGCGCATCCCGGCCTCGTTCACGGGGACGGTCGCGCTGAAGGGCACCTATGGGCAGGTGCCGATGTACCCGGCCTCGCCCTTCGGGACGCTGGCCCATGCCGGACCCATGACCCGCACCGTCACCGATGCCGCGCTGCTGATGGACATCATCGCCGGCTTCGACGCCCGCGACTGGGCGGCCCTGCCGAGCCCCACCGGCTCATACCTGGACGGGCTCGAGGACGGGGTCGCCGGGCTGCGCATCGCCTACTCCCGAACCCTCGGATTCGGGGAGAACGACCCAGAGGTGGAACGGCTGGTCACCGAGGCCGTCGGGGTGCTCGAGGCCGTCGGCGCGGTGGTCGACGAGGTCGATCCCGGCTTCGAGGACCCGGTGGAGGACTTCCACATCCTCTGGTTCACCGGGGCCGCGAAGGTCCTGGAGGCCTTCGGGCCCGATGCGGTGGACCATGTGGACCCGGGCCTGCGGGCCGGCATCGAACGGTACGGCGACGCCAGTGCCCTGGACTATCTGGGCGCCACGGCGACCCGGATGGATCTGGGCGTGCGCATGGGGACCTTCCACGAGCGCTATGACCTGCTGGTCACCCCGACGATGCCGATCACGGCCTTCGACAAGACCCGTCAGGCGCCTGACGGGTGGCCCTCTGATCTGTGGACCTCCTGGACCCCCTACACCTATCCGTTCAACATGACCCAGCAGCCGGCGGCGTCGGTGCCCTGCGGAGTGGCCGCTGACGGCCTGCCGGTGGGGCTGCAGATCGTGGGGGCCCGCACCCAGGACCGTCTGGTGCTGCGTGCCGCCCGGGCCTACGAGAAGGCCTCCGGGGAGCGGTTCGTCCGTCCGGTGGAGCCCGCAGTCCTGGGAGCCTGAGACGAGGACGGCGCAAGCCGCGGAAGGAGGCGAGGAGCACTATGGCCCGCTACATCAGCCTGACTCTGACCACCCGGGGCGTGAGCTGCACGGCCCGCCTGCTCGACGACGTCGCGCCCCGGACCTGTGCGGCGGTGTGGGACGCGCTCCCGCTGGACGGGCAGGTCTATCACGGCAAGTACGCCCGCAATGAGATCTATGCCCTGCTGCCGGTCTTCTCCGCGCAGGACCCGGGCAAGGAGAACACCACCGTCACTCCCATCCCCGGTGACGTGTGCTGGTTCCACTTCGACTCTGACGACCTCGGCAATCCCGGCTACGGCTACGAGGCCTCCGCCGGAGTGCGGGATCGCGCGGAGCTCATCGATCTCGCCCTGTTCTACGGGCGGAACAACCTGCTCATCAACGGGGACCAGGGGTGGGTGCCGGGCAACGTGTTCGCCACCGTCGTGGACGGGCTGGACGTGATGGCCGAGGCCTGTCAGTCGATCTGGATGGACGGCGCCCGCGGGGAGTTCCTGGCCTTCGCCCGTGCCGGGGAGGACTGATCCCGCCGCCGAGCGGCCCGCAGTCCGGTAGGTTCGGACCCAGGCGGCGAAAGGAGACGACGACGTGACCTCGACTGTTCCATCCGACGCCCGCGCCGCAGCCAGGGCGGGTGACACGGCCGCCGGCGCCGAGATCGCCGCCGAGCTGCGTCGTGCCGGGGTCAGCCGGGTCGACGACTCCGCCCTGGCCCGCGGCATGTATTCCTCCGATGCCAGCCTGTACCGGGTGGTGCCCCAGGTGGTGGCCCGTCCCCAGCACGTCGACGAGCTCCACGCCGTCCATGAGGTGTCCCGGGCCACCGGGGTGCCGGTGACCCTTCGGGGGGCAGGCACCTCCATCGCCGGCAACGCGGTGGGCCCCGGGGTCGTCGTCGACACCCGGGACCTGGACCGCATCCTGGGGATCGACCCCGAGGCGTGCACCGCTCGGGTGGAGCCCGGAGTGGTCCACTCGCGGCTGCAGCGGGCCGCGGCGGGCCACGGGCTGCGCTTCGGCCCTGACCCCTCCACCCACACCCGGTGCACGATCGGCGGGATGATCGGCAACAACGCCTGCGGCTCCCGGGCGCTGGGCTACGGACGCACCGCGGACAACGTCGAGGCCGCCACCGTGCTGTTCGGCAACGGAGAGGTCGGCACCTTCGGCGCCGGCGTCGCATCGTCAGGCTCCACCGCCGAGCAGCTGCTGCGTCTGGTGGAGACGGACCTGGGTCATGTGCGCACGCACTTCGGCCGTTTCGACCGGCAGGTCAGCGGGTACTCGCTGGAACATCTGCTCCCGGAGAACCGGGGACGCCTCGACCGCTTCCTGGTCGGCACGGAGGGCACGTTGGGCACCGTCCTGGAGGCCACCGTGAACCTGGTGGCCGACCATCCGCGCAGGCTGCTCATCGTGCTGGGCTACCACTCGGTGGCCGAGGCCGCCGACGCCGTGCCGCAGCTGTTGGCCGCGGCTCCGGGGCGGCTCATCGCCTGTGAAGGGATGGACTCTCGGTTGGTGGCGCTCGTCCGCGGGGCGGGCAAGCAGGTGCCGCCCCTGCCCGAAGGGCAGAGCTGGCTGTTCGTGGAGGCCGCTGGGGAGGACGCCGACGACGTCGTCGCCGCCGTCCGGACCGCCTCCGGCTGTGTGGACTCCACACTGATCGACGACGCCGCCCAGGCTGCCGCCCTGTGGCGCATCCGCGAGGACGGCGCCGGGCTGGCCGGGATCAGCCTGGACACCCCGGCCCATTCGGGCTGGGAGGACGCCGCCGTCCCGCCTGAGCACCTGGGCGCCTGGATGCGCGAGTTCGAGGAGCTCATGGTCGACTTCGGCCTGCAGGGCTACCCCTATGGGCACTTCGGGGACGGCTGCATCCACTGCCGGATCGACTTCCCCTTCGCCCACGGCGACCCCGGCAGCACTGGGGGGTTCGCTGAGTTCATGCGCACCTGCGCCGAGCGCCTGGCCGCCTACGGCGGCTCGCTCTCCGGGGAGCACGGTGACGGCCGGGTGCGCTCCGAGCTGCTGCCGTACATGTACGACCAGACCTCCCTGGACCTCTTCGCCCGGGCCAAGCGGATCTGCGACCCGGAGAACCTGCTCAACCCGGGCATCATCACCGACCCGGCCTCGCACACCGAGGACCTGCGGCCCACCCAGACGACCCGAGAGCTTCCCTGGCCGGGGATGCGGCACACCCACGACGCCGGCGATCTCGGCGCGGCCGTCCACCGCTGCTCCGGGGTGGGCAAGTGCGTGGCTCCGACGACGCCGTCGGTCATGTGCCCCTCCTATCTGGCCACCAAGGAGGAGAAGGACTCCACCCGCGGGCGAGGCCGCATCCTCCAAGAGGCCCTGGACGGCAGTCTGGTGCACGGGCTGGCGGACCCGGCCGTGCATGAGGCCCTCGATCTGTGCCTGTCCTGCAAGGGATGCGCCTCGGACTGCCCGGCCGGGGTGGATATGGCCGCCTACAAGTCCGAGGCGCTGTACCAGACCTACGACGTCGGCGAGAAGGCTCGGCCCGACGGCACCGGGCGCCGTCGGCGTGTGCGTCCTCGGTCCCACTACATCCTGGGGCGGATGCCGTTCTGGGCGCGGCTGGCCTCGCCGATGGCGCCGCTGGTCAACGCGATGATGAAGGTCCCGCCGTTGGCGGCCGTGGCGAAGTGGACCGCCGGCATCGACCGGCGTCGGGACGTCCCGGCCTTCGCGCGTCAGACGCTGCGCCGGGCCGCCGCTCGGCGGGAGCGGGGAGGCGGATCTCGCTCCGCCCCGGACGTCTGGGTGTGGGCGGACTCCTTCACGGACCATTTCTTCCCGCAGTCCGGCCTCGCGGCCCTGGAGTTCCTGCGGTCCCAGGGCCTGGAGGTGCGGGTGCTGCAGCGCAAGGGCTGCTGCGGGCTGCCGTGGATCACCACCGGCCAGCTGGACCAGGCCCGTCGGTTGGTGGACGAGGCCGTGGATGCGCTGCTGGACCCGGTGGAGTCCGGCGTGCCGGTGATCGGACTGGAGCCTTCCTGCACGGCCACACTGCGCAGCGACCTGGTGCAGCTCTCCCATCGGCCCGAGGCCCGGACCGTGGCGGACGGGGTGCTGACCTTCGCGGAGCTGGTGCATCGGCTCGTGGACGAGGGCCGGATCCAGCTGCCGGACCTCAGCGGCGTGCGGGTCGTGGCGCAGCCGCACTGCCACCAGCGCGCCGTCATCGGGTGGCGGGCGGACCAGGCGCTGCTGGAGCAGGCCGGCGCCCAGGTGACTGCGGTGCCCGGCTGCTGCGGCCTGGCCGGCAACTTCGGCGTGGAGGCCGGCCACTACGAGGTCAGCGTGGCGGTGGCCGAGACGCATCTGCTGCCTGCGGTCCGCGACGCGTTCCCCGACGACGGCGCCTCCGGCGGGGAGACCGTCGTCCTGGCCGACGGCATGTCCTGCCGCATCCAGCTCGACGACCTCGCCGACGTCGAGGCCATCCATCTGGCCGAGCTGTTGGCCCGGGGGGCCGAGTGAGGCTGGCATCTCGTGCGGCGTGATGAGATCGCCTCTCAATAAATATATTGCAATGTCTTGATATTTCTGGTGAGGTGGAGATGTGCGTGACGATCAGGGCCTCTCGGAGGCTGCCCAGCTGTTCAAGGTGCTCGGCAATGAGTCGAGGCTGCGGCTGCTGCGGCTGCTCGGCGAGGCGCCCCTGACGGTGGGGGAGCTGGTCGCTGCGACCGGACTGTCCCAGCCGCTGGTCTCGCAGCACCTGCGCTCCTTGAAGGAGGCAGGGCTGGTGACCCCCGATCGCCGAGGGCAGAGTGTGAGCTACCAGCTGGCAGACGAGCACGTGTCTCACATCGTCGACGACGCCGTCGCGCACGCCCAGGAGTCAGACACTACGAAATCGGCCGACTGACGGCCGGAAGGGCCAGCGATGAGCGACCACAAGACAGCAGAGCACACAGTTGACGAGCACCAGCACGGCGAGGGCTGCGGGCACGAGGCGGTCCAGCACGAGGACCACGTGGACTACGTCCACGACGGTCACCGGCACGCCGAGCATGGTGACCACTACGACGAGCACTGACACGGCAGACACTGAATCCACAGGCCCAGTACGCTGGGTCATCTGCGAAGCCCGGATCGCTCCTGCGGTCCGGGCTTCGTGCTGCCCGCCCTGTGAAGTCCTGACCACCCCGTGAAGCCCTGGCCGCCCCGCCCGTGCACGCATCGTCTCTCTGTGAGAGATCGTCGCCGGATTGAGCGGCGATTTCTCACAGAGAGACGATCTTGCGGGAGGGCTGGGTCGATACACTCGCTCGGAGCGCGGCACGCACCGCACTCTGCAGCACCAGCCAGTCCAGCCAGCTCCTGCCGTCCGGAAGGCCCTCATGTCGAACCAGCGCATCGTCCTCACCGAGGAGTTCTCCGACGCCCTCGCGCGCCTCGAGGCCGGGGAGTCGATGTTCCTCACCGGCAAGGCGGGCACCGGCAAGTCGACGCTGATCCGGGAGTTCCTGCGGCGCTGCGAGGCGGGGTCGGCCGCGCAGAGCACGCAGCCCGGCGAGGACTGGGCGAGTGAGGATTGGGCGAGTGAGACGGCCCTGACCGACGACGAAGGCCCCTCCGGCCGTGCCGTCGTCGTCGCCGCCCCCACCGGCATCGCCGCACTGAACGTCGGTGGCTACACGATCCATCGGCTCTTCGGCTTCCACCCGCAGATCACGCTGGAGGAGATCCGTCACGGCCGGTACTACCCCGGCCGCTTCGCCGGGACCCTGAAGGCCCTGGACACCCTCATCATCGACGAGGCATCCATGGTGCGCGCCGACCTCTTCGACCAGCTGGTCGCCGCGCTCGAGCGCTTCGGCCCGCGCCCCGGGCAGCGGCTGGGCGGGGTCCAGCTGGTGCTCGTGGGCGACCTGCTGCAGCTGCCGCCGGTGGTCACCGAGTCCGAGCGCGTCCGCTTCGAGACCCGCTATGAGACCCCCTATTTCTTCTCGGCCGACAGCTGGAGGGCAGAGGACTTCCCGACCGTCTCACTGACCACCGTGTTCCGGCAGCTCGGCGATGACCGCCTCACCGCGGTGCTGAACTCCATCCGGGAGGGTGTGCTGCTGGGAGCCGCGAGGGAGGACCTCAACCGGCATGTGGACCCGGAGTTCGAGCCGCCCGAGGGTGAGTTCTGGCTGACCCTGGCCACCACCAACCGGATCGCCGAGTCCCGGAATCGACGTCGTCTGGAGCGGCTCCCCGGCCCGGAGCACGCCTGCCGGGCGGTGCTGCGCGGCGAGCAGGACGGCTTCGACCGGCCCGTGGAGGAGCGGCTGGTCTTCGCAGTCGGCGCGCAGATCATGTTCCTCACCAACGACCCCATGGGCCGCTGGGTCAACGGCACGCTCGGCCATGTGGTGGAGGTGGGGGTCGACGACGACGGCGAGCCACGGGTCGGTGTGGTGCTGCGGGATGGAGCCCGGGTCGACGTCGGTCCGCACACCTGGGACATCACCCGCCCCGAGGTCCACGGCGGCACCCTCACCCACCTGGTGGTGGGCACCTACACCCAGCTGCCCTTCAAGCTGGCCTGGGCGATCACCGTGCACAAGAGCCAGGGGCAGACGGCCGACCGCCTGGTGGTGGACCTCTCCGGCGGCACCTTCTCCTACGGGCAGCTCTACGTGGCGCTGAGCCGGGTCACCTCGCTGTCCGGCCTGGTGCTCACCCGGCCCGTGTTCCCGAAGGACATGAAGACCGACCGGAGGATCCTGCGTTTCCTGCGCGGCGGCGCCTCCGCGGAGGGACGGCGGCCGCGCTGCGCGCTCGCGGTGCTCACCATCGGGGATGAGGGGCGCATGTCCCGGCCACGACCCGTCGAGCTGGCGGTCGCCTTCGAGGACGGCACGGCCCTGTCCACGCTGGTCAACCCGCAGCGCGACCTCGGGGACGCGCGGATCGCCTACGGGATCGCCACGGCGGACGTCCTGCTCGCTCCGACCCTGTCCGAGGCCTGGACGGTGCTCTCCCCGGCGCTCGCCGGCCATGTCCCGGTGGCCGAGGACGTGGACCGCACATTGGGGCTGATCGACTTCGAGCTCAAGCGGCTCGGGCACGTGGAGCCCATGCCTTTCGGGGCGGAGGCGCCGCGACCGCCGTCGGGCCGGGCCGGCCCGCGGCGGGCCCTGGAGGCGGCCCGTGCGGTGCTGGAGGATGTGCGGCAGGCCGAGGCCCAGGACCCGGAGGTGCTGGACCGTACGGCCACCGAGTTTGAGCCTTCCGAGGACACGGTGCAGGGCACCGGCCATCTGCTGACCCGCGACCCGGCGGCGCCCTCGCCCTCCTTCGAGGAGATGCCCGGACTCGGCGCCCTGCTGGAGGTCAGCAGTCAGGCGGGAGGGGTCCTGCTGGGGGAGGAGCCCGTCGTCGGGGACGACGACGCCGACTCCTGGCATGCGGCAGCCCGGCAGACCGTGGCAGACCAGCTCGTCGCGGCGGCCTCGCGGGCCCAGCTGACCGACGAGGTGGCCAGGCGCCTGGAGCGGGCAGGCCGGCTGCTGGGACGCGAACTCGTGGCTCCCGAGAGGCTCGCCGCGACGGCGGGGTCACCAGAGGCGCTGGACGAGCTGCTGCAGCCCGGCACGCGTATCTGCTTCACCGGGGAGGCGGTCTCCGCCGACGGCCGGCTGTGGTCCCGCGACCAGATGACCGCGCTGGCCTCGCGCTGCGGCCTCGCCCCGGTCGCGACCGTCACCAAGACGCGCTGCGACGTCCTGGTGGTGGCCGAGCTGGGGACCCAGTCGGGCAAGGCCCGCAAGGCCCAGGAGTACGGCAAGCCCGTGCTGGCCGCCGAGCAGTTCTTCACCTGGGCCGGCGTGGGCTGAGCAGTCAGGAGCGGGCCGGGCTCAGCGGCGGCCCAGCTGGGCGATCGCCACGCCGACCAGGCAGGTCGTCCCGCCGATGATCGCCAACACGGTGGGCACCTCACCGAGGGCGACCGCGGACATCAGCACCGCCACGGCGGGCACTGCGAGGGAGCAGGCGGCCAGACGTCCCGTCGGCATCCGGGTCTGGGCGAAGGCCCACAGCCAGAATCCCAGCGCGGTGGCGCCGACTCCCATGAATGCCGCCCCGCCGACGGCGGCGGCCGGTGCGTCCTGCAGCTCGGCCCACGTCTGCCCCGCGAACGGCAGGACCGCCAGGGTGCCCGCCACGCAGCCCAGCCAGACGATGGTCAGCGGATCCGTGTCCGGGAGTACGGCCCGCTGCAGCAGCATGGCGACGGCGTAGACGGCGGCGGCCACCAGTGCCAGCACCACTCCCAGCAGGGAGATCCGTCCGTCCCCGGCGGCCAGGGTGATCACCGCGATGCCCGCCAAAGCCACGGCCATCCCGGCGAACAGGGAGCGCGGCCAACCCTCCCGGAAGAACAGGCCGGCTCCTGCGGCCACCAGCACCGGCGAGAGGTTCACGACCATCGCCATGGTGCCGGCGTCGAGAAGATGGCCTGCGTGGTTGAGGACCACGGTGTAGGCGGCGAACCACAGCACGCCGTAGAGAGCGATGACCAACAGCGCCCGCGGGCCGGGCATCCTCAGGGTGTGCCGACGCAGCAGGATCACCAGCACCGTGAGCGCGGCGACGCCGGCCAGCAGTCGGATCAGCGCCAGCGGGCCGGGGGAGAACACCGGAGCCACCCACCGGATGATCACGAAGGAGGAGGCC
This sequence comes from Nesterenkonia aethiopica, assembly GCF_039534665.1. Lineage (NCBI taxonomy): Bacteria > Bacillati > Actinomycetota > Actinomycetes > Micrococcales > Micrococcaceae > Nesterenkonia > Nesterenkonia aethiopica. The sequence goes on from NZ_BAAAVT010000016.1 coordinate 23,802, forward strand.
CACAGCACCACGGTGGTGGCGACGGCGGCCGGGGCTGCCAGCCGGGTCCGGAGCGTGCCGAATGGCCGGTGCGTCGGGGACTCCGTGGCGCGTGCCGTCGGTGCATTCATCAGGCGGGTCATGGGGATGATCCTTCCGCGCCGGAATCGACAGCACAAGCGAACATCTCTGGATGATCGTTCAGCAGGGCTTTACGATGCAGGAATGATCGATCTGATCCGGCTTCGGACCTTCCGCGCGGTGCTCGCCGCAGGCTCCGTCCACGCGGCCGCAGAGAGCCTCGGCTATACGCCGTCAGCGGTGAGCCAGCAGCTGCAGGCCCTGCAGAAGGACACCGGTCTCGAACTCTTCACCCGCAACGGGCGCGGACTGGCGCCCACCGGGGTGGCGCGACGCTTCGCCGAGGAGGCAGATCGCCTGCTCGGGCAGGCCGCTCGGCTGGAGGCCCTTGCGGTGGATCTGCGGGAGGGGCGGACCGGTTCTCTGGTGATCTCGCACATCGCTTCGGTGGGGGTGACCTGGATCCCGTCCGTCGTCGCGGCGCTCTCCGACGAGTTCCGGGATCTCCGCCTGGACCTGCGGCTCTGGGAGGCGGTGCAGGGGCGTGACGACGACGTCGACGTCGAGATCTGCGTGGCCCACCGTGACCTGCCGGCCCGGCCGGGCTTCGACGTCGAGGCGCTGCTCACCGAGCCCTATGTGGCGGTGGTGCCCAGGGGCCATCCGCTCGCGGGGCGGCAGGCGGTGGATCTGGAGGAGCTCGCCGTCGAGCGCTGGGTGGACAACGATCTGACGCTGGGCACGTGCCGGCTGATCCTGCTGGAGGCGTGTGCGGCGGCGGGCTTCACGCCCGGCTTCCAGTATGAGACCCAGGACTACGGCGCTGCGGTGGCCCTCGTTGCGGCGGGAGTGGGGATCACCGTGATGCCGCGGCTGAGCTTCTCCTCGGTGCGGGCGGATCCGGCGCAGGTGGTCGCCGTCGAGCTGGGCGGGACCGCACTGCGTCGCACCATCGTGCTGCGCACTCGGGGCAGTCTGTGCGAGTCACCCGCGGTCGGCACGGTGCGCCATGTGCTGCGCGGCCTCGCCGGGCCGGCTGGGGTGACGCCTCCCCGCGATGTTACTGTGTAGTCACTATCGTTCTGAGAGGGAGATCACATCATGCCTGAAGCTGTCATCGTATCCGTGGCCCGCTCACCCATCGGAAGGGCCCGCAAGGGATCCCTGGTGGATCTGCGCGCCGACGACATGACCGCCCAGATGGTCCAGGCCGCCCTGGCCCAGGTTCCGGAGCTCGACCCCCGCGACATCGACGACCTCATGCTCGGCTGCGGTCTCCCCGGCGGAGAGCAGGGATTCAATCTGGCCCGCATCGTCGCCGTGCTCGCCGGCATGGACCACCTGCCGGGCACCACCGTCAACCGGTACTGCTCCTCCAGCCTGCAGACCACCCGCATGGCCTTCCATGCCATCAAGGCAGGGGAGGGGGAGGTCTTCGTCTCTGCCGGCGTCGAGGCCGTCAGCCGGTTTGCCCAGGGCACCTCGGACTGGATCCCCGGTGCCGAGCTGGAGAACCCCCGCTTTGCCGAGGCCACGGCTCGCACCGCGAAGGCCGCCGAAGGGGGAACCACGTGGCGCGACCCCCGCGAGGATGGCGCCCTGCCTGATGCCTACATCTCCATGGGGCAGACCGCAGAGAACGTCGCCCAGCACACCGGAGTCTCCCGCGCCGAGCAGGACGAGTTCGCCCAGCTCAGCCAGAACCGCGCCGAGAAGGCCATCGCCGAAGGGTTCTTCGCCCGCGAGATCACCCCGCTCGCCCTGCCTGACGGCGGGACCGTCGACGCCGACGACAGCCCCCGCCCCGGTGTCACCGCCGAGGCGCTGTCCGGGCTGGACCCGGTGTTCCGGCCCGATGGCACCGTCACAGCCGGCAACGCCTGCCCGCTCAACGACGGTGCGGCCGCACTGGTCATCATGAGCGACGCCAAGGCGCGCGAGCTCGGCCTGACCCCGCTGGCGCGGATCGTCTCCACCGGGGTGACCGGGCTGTCCCCGGAGATCATGGGACTCGGGCCGGTGGAGGCCAGTCGTCAGGCGCTGGGCCGCGCCGGCCTGAGCATCGACGACGTCGACCTGGTGGAGATCAACGAAGCCTTCGCTGCGCAGGTCATTCCCTCTGCCAAGGAGCTCGGCGTGCCGTGGGAGAAGCTCAACGTCCACGGTGGCGCGATCGCCGTGGGGCACCCCTTCGGCATGACCGGGGCGCGCATCACCGCTACCCTGCTCAACGGTCTGCGCAGCACCGACGGTCAGTATGGTCTGGAGACCATGTGCGTCGGAGGCGGCCAGGGCATGGCGATGGTCCTCGAGCGACTGAGCTGAGGTCGGGCCGGCGGTCCGTGATCGCCGGTGTGCCGGGGATGTGATCCTGCACGCCTCGCTTTGCCGAGACGCCGTCGGCGAGCTACTATGGACAGTCGCAAGCCGTGCTGTGCTGTGCTCACGTGTGCCCGAGGGGTGCAGGACCCGAGATGCTCAGGTCCTCGCCCGGAGGAAGGACGGGGCTCGGCTCCGGAAAGCAGCCCGGTGGATTGTGAAGCCTGGATTCCAGCGCACCACAAGACAAGCACCACCGTCTTTCGTCCACGATGTGAAGGCACTTCGGTTGGATCTCACCCAGCCTGGTCCGTCCTCGTAAGTCACGGTGTCATAGCTGGTGGCGGGACTCGGCTCAACGACTGCACGGCCATCCTGGGTCTGACCTGGGAGAACTGTGTGCTCGCGGGCTCCGCCCGGAGATATTTTCGTACTTATGTTGGAGGAGTGATCATGGCAGCACGTTGCCAGGTAACCGGAGTGGGGCCGCAGTTCGGCCACAGCATCTCCCACTCGCACCGCCGCACCAAGCGGCGGTTCGACCCGAACATCCAGAAGAAGCGTTACTGGGTGCCCTCGCTGGGGCGTCACGTCACGCTGACCCTGTCCGTGAAGGGCATCAAGACCATCGATGCCCGCGGCATCGACGCCGTCGTCGCCGAGCTGATTGAGAAGGGTGAGAAGCTCTAATGGCCAAGGACAAGGACGTACGTCCCATCATCAAGCTGAAGTCGACGGCCGGCACCGGGTTCACCTATGTGACCCGGAAGAACCGCCGTAACAACCCCGACCGCATCGTGCTGAAGAAGTACGACCCGGTCGTCCGCAAGCACGTCGACTTCCGAGAGGAGCGCTGATCATGGCCAAGAAGTCCAAGATCGCAAAGAACGAGCAGCGCAAGGTCATCGTCGAGCGCTACGCCGAGAAGCGCGCTCAGCTCAAGAAGACCCTCGTGGACCCGAACGCCTCTGACGAGGAGCGCGAGGCCGCCCGCGTGGGCCTGCAGAAGCTGCCCCGTGACGCCAGCCCGATCCGAGTCCGGAACCGCGACTCCATCGACGGCCGTCCGCGCGGCACCTTCCAGAAGTTCGGCATCTCCCGCATCCGCTTCCGCAACATGGCGCACAACGGCGAGCTGCCCGGGATCACCAAGTCGTCCTGGTGACGACTCTCCCGTGATCAGCCTCGGCTGATCCGGTCCGCTGACAGGGGCGGGACCACCTTCGGGTGGTCCCGCCCCTGTCGTGTCTGCCCAGGGTCGCCCTCAGGCCTCGGTGAGGTGCACCAGCAGCGCCTGGGCGGGCCACAGCGGCTGACCGGTCCTGTGGACATGGATGAGATCTGCAGCGGCGAGATGGCGAGAGGAGGCCACGTGGGACAGTGACAGCTCGGTCAGGCTTCTGATGATTCGCTGACGAGGGCGGAGTGGGCGGCTGCAGGTCAACGCGCGAGATGCAGGCAGCCTTGGGAGCAGGAATGTGACGCGTGCTGTGATGCCACGGAGCTTCACGTCTTGTTGAGGAACGCACAATGTCCTACGATGTCATCACCCTGGCGGACGTGATTTCCCGCTGTCCGGAGACTGACTGTGAGGAGCTGAGCCCATGACCACTGGCCGACGGCGTCCTCTCGAGCCGGTCCGGGCTGCTGCGCCCGGTGCTCCGCTTGTCGCCATGGATGTGGGACAGACCAGCACCAAGGTTCTGATCCGCGACGCCCTCGGGTCCGAGCGGCGATTTCGGCTCGGCGGTGTGCAGACTGACCGCCCGCTGGTGCCGCAGCTGCGTGTCCTCATCGCCCACGCCCTCAATGAGCTGGGAGAGGACGCGGTCGTCGCTCTTGGGGTCACCGGCCTCACACGCCCCGACGCGGTTGCCGGCCTGCTGTTGGAGCTGCCCGGGGACCTCGACGCCCGTGAAGTTCGCCTGGCGCATGATTCGGTGACCTCCGCCCTCGGTGCGCTGGGTGCTTCCTGCGGAGCAGTCGTCGCAGCGGGCACCGGCACCGTCGCCCTCGGCGTGGGGCGGGTGCGGGTGGCCCGCGTCGATGGCTGGGGCAACATCATGGGCGATGCAGGCAGCGCCTATTGGATCGGCCGAGCTGCGCTGGACGCGGCGATGCGCGACCACGACGGGCGCGGTCCGCGGACGGCCTTCCGGGAAGTGGCCGCTGCACGATGGCCGGACCTGGAGAGCGCCTACGTGCAGCTGCAGAACGACCCGGAGCGGGTGAGGACGGTGGCATCCTTCGCCGCAGAGGTGTCCCTACTCGCTGAGTCGGACGCCGTCTGCGCTGAGATCTGCGCGCAGGCCGGCCGCGAGCTCGCCCATACCGCCGGGACGGCCCTGCGTCGCGTGGAGGAGCCACAGGGGGACGATCCCACCCAGGTGGCAGCCATCGGAGGGGTCTTCGCCTCACCTGCGGTTCTCCGCGCATTCCGCGGCTGCCTGGCGGACACGGTGCCGCGGGCGCAACTCCTCAACTCGGAGGTCGACGGTGTGGACGGCTCCGCCCTCATGGCAGGTCTGTCGGAGGTCCACCCGTTGCGTGCCCTCATCTCCGTGGCGCGGCGTCAGGAAGGCCAAGAATGACGTTGCTGAGCATCGACAGCCGTTGCACGACCTACGACTGGGGCGCACCGGCAGGGACGTTCGGGAAGCAGAGCTGTGGCTGGGCGCCCACCCGAAGGCCCCCAGCCGCATCCTCGATGACTCTCGATGGAGCGACGCCCACGAGTGGGAGCAGAGCACAGGATCTCATCTGCAGTTCCTCCTGAAGATGCTGGCCGCCGACAGGCCGCTCTCACTGCAGGCTCATCCCTCTGCCGCTGAGGCAGAGGTGGGCTTCGCCCGGGAGGAGGCTGCCGGAGTCCCGATCGACGCCGCGCACCGGAACTATCGCGACCCCCCGGCCGAAACCGGAGATGATCGTCGCCCTCGAGGACGGTTTCCAGGCGCTGAGCCGCTGGCGAGCGCACCTCCGGCAGGTCGACGAGGGTCGGACGCACCTCGGGGCGGTGGTCGCCTGGCTGCTCGCCGCGGAGGAGGCCGCCGGCGTCGTGCCGGCCCTGCTGGCCGCCGAGGAGACGCGGCAGCCCGTCGACGCCGAGCAGCTCGCCCCGTGGGACCTCATCCGTCGCCTGCAGACCGCTTACCCCGGGGATCCGGGCATCCCCGTCGCTGTCATGCTCCACCACCTGACCCTGCGGGCGGGGGAGTCGCTGTGGCTGCCGGCCGGCGTCCTTCACGCCTATGTGCAGGGCATCGGGGTGGAGCTCATGGGTCCCAGCGACAACGTGCTGCGCGGCGGACTGACCAGCAAACACATCGACGTCGCGGAGCTGCTCCGCATCGCAGACCTCACGCCGGGGCGGCCCCGCCCCACCGCTCCCATGCCCTTGGAGGAGCATCTGCTGGCCCACCGCGCGGATGGACAGGAGCAGGCACCCTTCGAGCTGATGGAGATCACCGGGGCCGCGGAGGTCGCGACTCCGGGACCCAGCGTACTGATCGTCCTCGACGGGACGTTCACCGTCTCGTCGCCGACGAGCGGTCCCTGCGCTGCCGGCCGCGGAGCACAGCTGCTCCATACTGACCCCGGCCGTCTGCGGCTCCGCGGTGTCGGGCGTGCTTTCCTCGCGAAGCCGCGCGGCTGAGCCGGCGAGCGCACGTGCCGGCCCTCAGCTCGCGCCGAGCTCGGTGAGCACGGTGTGCAGACGGACGTCGAACTCGTCGGCGGCGTCGGTCGGAAGCCGGTCCACCGGCCACCAGGCGACGTCCTCGCTCTCCTCGCTGACCACGATGCGCGCGTCCCGTGGGGCGATCGCCGCATAGCCGACGTCCCAGTGGGCGGTGCAGTGGGAGAATCCGGAGCCCAGCGGGTGCACATTGAGGTCCACCGGTGTGCGGCGCAGGGGCCGCAGGGTGGTCAGGCCGCTCTCCTCGGCGGCTTCCCGGAAGGCGGCCTCCGGCACGGAGTCGTCGGCGTCCTCGATGTGGCCGCCCAGCTGCACCCAGAACCGGCCCTTGCCGTGGAAGCACAGCAGCACCTGGGTGAGCGTGTCGTCGAAGATGAAGCAGCTGGCGGTGAGGTGCTCGGGCCGCGGCCGACGGCGGAAGGCCTCGTCTCCCTGCGCCCCCAGGTCCACGTAATCCTGCTGGAGACGGCGCTGTGCCGTCGAGACCGGTGTCCAGCCGCGCAGGTCCTCCAGGAACCCCGCGGCGATGGGGGAGAGGGTGCGGGCAGAGGCGGGCGTCGTCGCTGGCGTGGATCCGGTCGGCATGCCTGCCAGAGTATCCTCACCCCTCGGCATCGGACCAGACGACCTCGAAGCGCTCCATGAGCACCTCCATGTCGGGGGTGAAGCTGCGACCGGCGGCCGCGCAGACGCGCTCCCAGAAGAGTCGATGCTCAGTGCGCCAATGCGCCAGGCTGCGGTCGCCCTCACCCTCCGCCCAGGCGTGGTCGGCGTCGACGTCGGTGAAACCGGCCAGCGCGAGGCCGGTGGTCCGTACGATCACCCGAGGGGCGCCGTCGCCGTCGCAGAACACCGTGTGGGCGCCGATCCCGGGTGGGGCCTCACCCTCCCAGACGTATTCGGACAGCAGACTGGCGGTGGCGGTCTTGTACCCCGCGCGCACCAGGTCCAGCAGCTCGTCGGCCAGCTCGGCATGGTCGCCGAACTGGTCGACCAGGTAGTCGGAGCTCGCAGACGCGGCCGCCGGGCGAGCCTGCGCGTACTGCTCCCAGAGGGTGCGGGCGGCCTCGTGGTCAGGGGCGGCGAGCGGACGTCGGCTCCGTGGTTGGGGCATGGTCACCATTCAATACCACTGAGTGGGGGATTCTTCGAGGTCAACTGTCGGGATCCGACCGGGGACCTCGAAGAATCCCCCACTCGATGTCAATGGCGGCCCTCAGGCCGGCTCGACCACCACCAGGAGGTCGCCGCCGTCGACCTGCTGCACGCCGTTGAGCACGGTGCGGGCCACGGTGCCGCCCACCGGGGTGGTGATCGCGGCCTCCATCTTCATCGCCTCGATGGTGGCGATGTTCTGTCCCGGCTCCACGGTCTGGCCCTCCTCCACGAGCAGGGAGACGGCCCCGGCGAAGGGCGCGGCGACCTGACCGGGGACGGCGGCGTCGGCCTTCTCCGCAGTGTGCACGGTGGCCTCCACGGACTCGTCGCGGACCACCAGGGGCCGGGGCTGGCCGTTGAGCGCGCAGATCACGGTGCGCAGGCCCTTCTCGTCCGGCTCGGAGACGGACTGCAGGGTCACCAGCAGCCGGACGCCCTTGCCCAGGGAGATGGTGTGCTCCTCGCCGCGGCGCAGCCCGTAGAGGAAGTCCCGGGTGTGCAGGACCATCACGTCCCCGTAGGCGTCGCGGGCGGCCTCGTAGTCCCGGGTCGGGCCCGGGAACAGCAGCCGGTTCAGCGTGGCCTGGCGGGTCGCGGAGTCCCCGGCCAGCCCGGCCCGGTCCTCCTCGGTGAGATCCTCGTCCAGCGGACGGACGGTGCGGCCTTCCAGCGCCTTGGAGCGGAACGGCTCGGGCCAGCCGCCGGGCGGGTCGCCCAGCTGTCCGGCCAGGAACTGGATGACCGAGTCTGGCAGGTCGAAGCTCTGCGGCGCCGCCTCGAACTCAGCGGGATCCACCCCCATGCCCACCAGCTGCAGCGCCAGGTCACCGACCACCTTCGACGAGGGCGTCACCTTCACCAGGCGGCCCAGCATCTGGTCTGCGGCGTGGTACATGTCCTCGATGTCCTCGAAGCGCTCACCCAGGCCCAGGGCGATGGCCTGCTGGCGCAGGTTCGAGAGCTGGCCGCCGGGGATCTCGTGGCGGTAGACGCGTCCCGTGGGACTGGGCAGCCCGGACTCGAAGGGCTTGTAGATGGCTCGCACCGCCTCCCAGTAGGGCTCCAGCGAGGCCACGGCCTCCAGCCCCAGGCCGGTGTCGCGCTCGGTGTGCTCCAGCGCGGCCACCAGCGCGGAGGCCGGCGGCTGGGAGGTGGTGGCGGCCATGGAGGAGGTGGCGACGTCGACGGCGTCGACCCCGGCCTCCGCGGCGGCCAGCAGGGTGGCCAGCTGGCCGCCGGCGGTGTCATGGGTGTGCAGGTGCACCGGCACGTCGAAGCGTTCCCGCAGCGCCGTGACCAGGGTGCGGGCAGCGGCCGGCCGGAGCAGCCCGGCCATGTCCTTGATGGCCAGGATGTGCGCCCCGGCGTCCACCATGCGCTGGGCCAGACCCAGGTAGTAGTCCAGCGTGTAGAGATCCTCGGCCGGGTCGGAGAGGTCGCCGGTGTAGCACAGGGCGGCCTCGGCCACGGCGGTGCCGGTCTTGCGCACCGCGGCGATGGCCGGGGCGATCTGGTCGACGTCGTTGAGGGCGTCGAAGATCCGGAAGATGTCCACCCCGGTCTCGGCGGCCTCGGCGACGAACGCGTCGGTGACCTCCAACGGGTAGGGGGTGTACCCGACCGTGTTGCGGCCGCGCAGCAGCATCTGGATGGGGATGTTGGGCATCTCCGCCCGCAGCAGCGCCAGTCGGCGCCACGGGTCCTCGGAGAGGAAGCGCAGGGCGACGTCGTAGGTGGCCCCGCCCCAGGCCTCGACCGAGAACAGCCCGGGCACCACATGGGACAGCGCCGGAGCGGCGGCCAGCAGATCCCGGGTGCGCACCCGGGTGGCCAGCAGGGACTGGTGGGCATCCCGGAAGGTGGTGTCGGTGACGGCCAGAGCGGTCTGGTCACGCAGGGCCTGGGCGAAGCCCTCGGGGCCCTGCTCGAGCAGGACGTCCCGCCATCCGGCGGGCCGGGGGTGCGACGACGGCCCGTCGAAGGGGCTGCGGTCGGGCTCGTCCCGCTTGTCCCCGGGGAAGCGGGGCAGCTTGTCACGCGGGTCGATGCCGTCCACCCGCGGTCCGTGCGGCTGGTTGACGGTGGTGTCGGCCAGGTACTGCAGCACCTTGGTGCCGCGGTCCTTGGAGCGGTTGACCTTGGCGAGCTCGGGGCGCTTGTCGATGAAGTCGGTGGCCAGGTCCCCGGCGAGGAACTGCTCGTCGTCGAGCACGTTCTTCAGGAACGGGATGTTCGTGGCCACGCCGCGGATGCGGAATTCGGCCAGTGCGCGGCGGGCCCGGCGGATCGCGGTCAGCCGGTCCCGCCCCCGGCTGGTCAGCTTGACCAGCATCGAGTCGAAGTGTGGGCTGATCTCGGCGCCGGTGTAGACGGTGCCGCCGTCGAGCCGGATGCCGGAGCCGCCGGCCGAGCGGTAGACGGTCACGGTGCCGATGTCCGGGCGGAAGTCGTTGGCCGGGTCCTCGGTGGTGATGCGGCACTGCATCGCGGAGCCGCGCACCCGCAGGTCCTCCTGCCGAATGCCCAGGTCCTCCAGGGTCTCCCCGGCGGCGATGCGCAGCTGCGCGGTGACGAGGTCGACGTCGGTGATCTCCTCGGTGACGGTGTGCTCCACCTGGATGCGCGGGTTCATTTCGATGAACACGTGCTGGCCCGCGCGCTCGCCGGCGGTGTCCACCAGGAACTCCACGGTGCCGGCGTTGCGGTAGCCCATGGCCTTCGCGAAGGCGACGGCGTCGCGGAACAGCGCCTGCCGGATCTCATCGTCGAGCTCGGGGGCCGGAGCGATCTCCACCACCTTCTGGTGGCGGCGTTGGATGGAGCAGTCCCGTTCGAACAGGTGGACCACATTGCCCTCACCGTCGGCGAGGATCTGCACCTCCACGTGGCGGGGCCGCACCACGGCCTGCTCCAGGAAGACGGTGGCATTGCCGAAGGCGGTCTCGGCCTCGCGCATGGCCGCGCCCAGGGCGTCGGGCAGCTCCTCGCGGGTCTCCACCCGGCGCATGCCCCGGCCACCGCCGCCGGCGACGGCCTTCACGAAGATGGGGAAGCCGATCTTCTCAGCCTGGGCGATGAGCCCCTCGGGGTCGTCAGAGGGGTCGGAGCTCTCCAGGACCGGCACCCCGGCCGCGCGGGCGGCACGCAGGGCACGGATCTTGTCCCCCGTGGACTCCAGGACGTCGGCAGGCGGGCCGACGAAGGCGATGCCGGCCTCCTCAGCGGCGCGGGCGAGGTGGGGATTCTCGGACAGGAAGCCGTAGCCGGGGTAGATGGCGTCGGCGCCGGACTCGCGGGCCACCCGCACGATCTCCTCGACGTCGAGGTAGGCGCGGACGGGGTGTCCCTCCTCGCCGATGCGGTAGGCCTCGTCGGCCTTCTGTCGGTGGAAGGAGTTGCGGTCCTCATGCGGGTAGACGGCGACCGTGCCGGCGCCGAGCTCGTTGGCCGCGCGCAGGGCGCGGATGGCGATCTCACCGCGGTTGGCCACCAGAATCTTGGAGAACATCCGTTGTCGCGTTCCTCTCAGTTGCGGCCACACGCCATTGTGCGGCCTGGCAGAAGCTCTGCGGACGGGCGCGCCGGAGTCCCTGGTGTGCGCGCCCTCCGCATCGGGCGACGCTGCCCGGTCCGGAACTGCTGGGTGCGCGCGGGACCCTCGGCTCCACAGCCAGGGGTACAGCGCAGTGAGCACAGAATACCGGCCACAGCGACGCACGCCACGTGGGGCGCGTCACATAATGATAGGTGGTCGCCCCTCCGGCCGGGCCACAGCGGGTGCGGGCGGGGGCGTTGAGGCGGTCACCAGGTCTCGTGGCCGTCGCCGGAGCGACTGCTCGACAGGTCGCAGGAGGTGTCGTCAGATGTCCGGACCCGGGTGGACTCGACCTGCACAGGGGGCCGTGAGCCTGGAAAATCACTGTGAATCGCCCGGAATCATGCGGTTCTGGGCGTGACGGCGTGGTAGGTTGCCGTTCTGAAAGCCCCGGCAACGGGGACTGACGCCGAACCAGTCCAGGAGGACACACTATGGCTATGAACCGCAGCGAGCTCGTCGCAGCCGTCGCAGAGAAGTCCGGCAACTCCCAGGCCGCCGTCAACGGCGTGCTGGACGCGGTCTTCGAGGTCTTCACCTCCCAGGTCTCCGCTGGCGAGAAGGTGACCATCCCCGGCTGGCTGGCTGTGGAGCGCACCAAGCGCGCCGCTCGCACCGGTCGCAACCCGCAGACCGGCGAGACCATCGAGATCCCCGAGGGCTTCTCGGTCAAGCTGACCGCCGGCTCCAAGCTGAAGGCCGCCGCTTCTGGCAAGTGAGCAGCCACAGCCTCACAGGCCTGCGACGTCGGCCCTCGACCCGCCTCTCGGCGGGCGGGGGCCGACGTCGTCTCCGGAGGCCTCGTGCCGGGGCAGGACCCGCGCCGTCATACCTGCTCCGTTGATTTCTACGGCGCGTAGAATTATGGCTGGCACGGTCGATCCGACCGGAAGGACCCGGACAGGGAGGTGGACCATGGCGGCAGCTCCGCGGCTCAGCGGTCCGCGACGCCTGGCCCGCGGCACCCTGGCCTCTGGTGCGGCCGTCGGCAGCGCCGCCGCCGCCCACTTCGCCGCCGGTCATCAGGGTCCGCATGCGCTGGTGGTGGTCCTCGCCCTGGCGGTGAGCCTGCCGCTGTGCACCGCGCTGGCCGGGGCGCGGCTCGGGCGGGCACGGCTGACCGTCTCCGTGCTGGTCTCCCAGGCGGTGCTGCACGCGCTCTTCTCCGCCCTGCCGGCTTCGGCCGCCGGGAGGCTCGCCAGCGTCAGCCCGCACAGCGGCCATGGTGGTCACGGTGAGGCAGCGATGCTGCCGGGCACGCCGGGGATCGCCGCGCCAGGACCGGAGCAGACACTGCTCGTGGTGTCCTCGGGCGGAACCCTGGATGTGGGGATGCTGGGGGCCCACCTGGGCGCGGCCGCGCTGACCATCGCCCTGCTCCACCGCGGCGAGACCCTGCTGAGGGCCTTCGCGGATCTGCTCGCGCTGGGCCCGGTCCGTCTGCTCATGACGCCCCGGGAGGCGCTCTTCGGGGTTCGCCGGGCGCGTCCGATCCCGCCGCGGGTGGTGCGCACGCTGGAGGATCTGTGGGCCGGCAGGGGTCCGCGCACCCTGCGGGGGCCACCGGCAACGGCCTGACGTCGTCGACGACGACGTCGAGGTCAGGGCCGCAGCGCCCGACGGCCGCCCCGTCAGACCCTCCGACCTGGAGGGACCACCTCAGTTCCGAGGCGGTGAGCACGCAGACGCGGCCGGACTGCCCACAGGACGTCCCCGGACCCTCACGCCGGCTCCGGACGCCACGTCCACCCCGCACAGACGCAGAGAAGGACACCATGACCACTTCCACCACCGTTGACATCACGGCCGGGGGCACTCGAGCAGGCCGCGCGCCGCGGCTGCTGGCCCCCGCCGCCGTCGCGGCACTGGGGCTCGCCGCGATGACAGCCACCCCCGCCTGGGCCCATGACGAGCTGATCTCCTCCACCCCGGAGGCGGACGAGGTGCTCACCGAGAGCCCCGAGGAGATCGTCCTGGAATTCACCGGAGACGGCCTCACCGAGGGCGAGAACATCACCAACGAGATCCGCGTGACCGACGGCGACGGCGAGAGCTGGGAGACCGAGACCGTCGTCGACGGTCCGTCGATGAGCACCGAGCTCGACGGCGAGCTGGCCGACGGCGAGTACGAGGTCCTCTACCGGGTCGTCTACTCCGACGGGCATGACGAGGAAGGCAGCTTCAGCTTCGAAGTCGACCTGCCGGAGGGCGCCGCAGAGACTGACGCTGCAGAGGCCGACGCCGCTGAGACTGACGCCGCTGAGGACGAGGCAGGCGACGGCACGACCGACGACGATGCCGCCGAAGCAGATGCCGCGGAGACTGATGCCGCAGAGGCAGACGCAGAGGCAGACGCAGAGGCAGACGCCGGCGAGACTGGCTCGGTGGACACCGACGCCGCCTCGCAGGAGGACCCGGCCACGGCTGAGGGGCAGTTCCCCGCCTGGGCCGCGGTGCTGTTCGCGCTCGGCGGTGTGCTGGTCGTGATCCTGGCTGTGGTGCTCATGCGCCGCAAGATGACCCAGGTGGAGGACTGGAAGAAGGCGCCGCGCCAGCCGCGCGACACCTCCGGCGCTGCCGGGGCCGCCGGTGAGCAGCCTGGAGACGACCGGTCGGACGAGGGCGATGACCGTCCTCGCGACGACACACGAGAGTGAGGGACCCCCGATGACGCCTGCCGCAGGCGGCCGAGGCGCCGCCCGTCCCACCGCGGACGCCCCCGTGCGCGCCGTCGCGCTGCCTGCGGTGGGCGCCGTCCTCTGCCTCGGCCTGGTGGCCGTGGCACTCGCAGGCCTGCTCACCGGGGTGGGCCGGCCCTCGCAGATCGCCGACCCCGGCGCTGTGACCCGGTGGGGCCTGCCCGTGGCGCGCTTCGTCCACCACCTGGCCATGGCCACGGCGGTCGCCGCCGTGATCCTCGCCGTCGTGGCGGTGCCCGCGCGGCTCGGTCCCCGCAGTCGGCAGAGTCGTGCGGAGCGCGCGGAGAAGGCCCGTGTGGAGCGCGCCGGGACCTCCGCCTCATCCGCCTCCGGGGAGCACCCGCTCTACGCCCGCACACTGCAGATCGCCGGCATTTCCTCCGTCGTGTGGACGGTGGCGGCCGTCGTCGTGCTGGTGCTCTCCTATTCGGCGCTGGCCGGCCAGCCGCTGTCTGCGGACGAGAACTTCTCCGCGGGCTTCCTGGGCTACGTGCAGTCGATCGCCACGGGCCAGGCGTGGATGGCGGTGGTGATCATCGCCGCCGTCTTCGCCACCCTGGTCTTCGCGGTGCGCTCACCGGCCGGTCTCTTCTTCGTGGCGGTGCTCGGCCTGGGCGGGATCGTCCCGATGGCCCTGGTGGGGCACTCCGGGTCCGGAGACGACCACTCAGCGGCGGTGAACTCCCTGGGCCTGCATCTGCTGGGTGTGGTGGTCTGGGTCGGCGGACTCGTGGTCCTGGCGCTGCTCTCCCCGGAGATCCGTCGGCAGGCGGCCGCGCTGACGGCCCGGGAGCAGGGCGGGCCGGAGATCGTCGGGACTCTGCTGCGCCGCTACTCGGTGCTGGCCGGCCTGGCCATCGCCACGGTCGCGTTCTCCGGGGTGATCAACGCCGATCTGCGCATCGCCACGCTGGACCAGCTGCTGACCACCCCCTACGGGATCATGATCGCGCTGAAGGTCGGGGCGACCCTGGGCTTGGGCGTGGTCGGATGGATGAACCGCAGCTGGATCATCCCCCGGCTGGCCGGGTCCCATGAGGGGGCCGGCGCGCCGTCGCCGTCCGCACTGCCGGCCGGTGATCCGGCCCGCACCCGGGCCGTCACGGGCCTGCTGTGGCAGCTGATCCTGGTGGAGATCGCGGTCATGTCCGCGGTCATCGGGGTCAGCGCGATCCTGGGGCGCACCTCCCCGCCGGTCTCGGAGGACCTGCCTCCGGACGCCACCCCGGCACGCATCCTCACCGGCTACGACCTCCCGCCGGAGCCGACGGTGGGCCTGTGGTTCAGCCAGTGGCGCTTCGACTGGCTGTGGGTGGCGATCATCGTATTCCTGGCCGCCTGGTACCTGTACTCGATGGTGCGGCTGCGACGCCGCGGCGACGGCTGGCCCGTGATGCGGGCGGTCAGCTTCCTGGTGGGGCTGGCGGTGCTGCTGTGGGTGACCTCAGGCGGCCCGGCCGTCTACGGGATGGTGCTGTTCTCCGGCCACATGATCCAGCACATGACGCTGACCATGGTGGCGCCCATGTTCCTGGTGCTCGGCTCTCCGGTGACGCTGGCGATGCGTGCGCTGGCTCCCCGCACCGACGGCACCCGAGGGGCCCGGGAGTGGATCCTGTGGCTGGTGCACTCGCGGTTCTCCCGGGTGGTGACCCACCCGGTGGTGGCCGCGGCGAACTTCGCCGGATCGCTGGTGCTGTTCTACTACACCCCGCTGTTCGGCTACGCCCTGGAGTACCACGTGGGGCATGAGCTGATGAACGTCCACTTCCTGCTCACCGGTTACATCTTCGCCCTGGTGATGGTGGGTCACGACCCGCTGCCGAAACGTCCCGCGCACGCCATCCGGCTCGTGATGCTGCTGGCCACGATGGCCTTCCACGCGTTCATCGCCGTCGCGCTCTCCGGGTCTGAGTCGCTCATCCAGGCCAGCTGGTTCGGCAACATCGGTCACGACTGGGGCTTCTCCGCCATCGAGGACCAGCAGCGCGGCGGGGAGCTGATGTGGGGGCTCGGCGAGATCCCCACCATGCTGCTGGCCGTCATCGCCGCGGTGCAGTGGTCCCGGGCGGACCGCCGGGAGATGGTCCGTGAGGACCGTGAGGCCGACCGGACCGGCGACGCTGAGCTGCACGAGTACAACGAGATGTTCGCCCGCATGGCAGAGAGGGACGCTCCCCGATGATCCGCACCCGCATCTCACTGCTGCCGGCGCTGCTGCTGAGCACCGCACTGGCGGTGACCTCCTGCGGCTCCGACGGAGACGCCGCCGAGGGCGAGCAGAGTCCCCGGGCGGGATCCGACCGGCTGATCGCCGCCGCGGAGGCGGGGATGGAACGGGCCTCCACGTTCGGCTTCGACTCCGCCGGGTTCTATACGGAGGCCGCCGTGGAGGAGTTCCGCGAGCAGATGGAGGGTTCCCTGGCCGACGGGGAGGCCGACGTCGAGGTGGACCCGGCCTCCTGCGAGGCGCCGCTGGCCGCAGTGGACTGGGCGCCGCTGCTGCTCGGCTCCGACGCCGCCCGGGTGGACTTCGGTTCCGAGACCTTCACCGGGACGGGATCCATCGAGATCGCCGAGATCGACGGCGACGACGGCGAGGCCGTCGCTCGCGTCCAGGAGCACATGGACCATGTCCGCTCCCTAGTGGAGTCCTGCCCGCAGGTGCAGCTGACCCAGTTGGACGCTGACTATGTGCTGGAGTTCTCCGACGTGGAGCTGGAGACCCTCCGCCCCGCCGACGGCGACGGCGACGGGACGGTGGGCTACGCCCGCACCCGCAGCCTGGCGGGCTCGGAGGAGGATGGAATGATCGGGGCCCAGATCCTGTTCACCCGTGCAGGCGATGACGTGGTGATGGTGTCGTTCATCGGCGAGCCCGCCGCGGCGCAGGAGGAGTTCACCGCCATGGCGGAGGCCGTCGCCGCCGCGACCACGGAGGCGCTCGCCGACTGAGCGCCCGGAGATGATCTCGGGTGCGAGGCAGGCCTCACCCCGGGGACGCCCCGCCATGGCGGGGCTGAGCAGAAGGAGCACACGCATGACGCAGACGATCCGCCGCACCGACCGGGTGCGGGCCTCCGAGCTGGTCGGCCGCGGCTGGCTGAACACCGGTGGCCAGGAGATCACCCTGGAGGATCTGCGCGGCAAGATCGTGATCCTGGACTTCTGGACGTTCTGTTGCATCAACTGCCTGCATGTGCTCGATGAGATGCGCCCGCTGGAAGAGCAGTTCTCCGACGTGCTGGTCACCGTGGGCGTGCATTCCCCGAAGTTCGAGCATGAGGCCGACCCCGACGCGCTGGCCGCCGCTGTGGAGCGCTACGAGATCGCACACCCGGTGCTGGACGACCCGAACCTGGTGACCTGGCAGGCGTACTCGGCCCGCGCCTGGCCGACGTTGGTCGTCGTCGACCCGGAGGGCTACATCGCCGCGAACCTGGCCGGTGAGGGCCATGTGGCGGGCCTGTCCTCCCTGGTGGAGGAGCTGGTGGCCGAGCACGAGGCCAAGGGCACGCTGCACCGCGGCGACGGGCCCTACGTGCCGCCGGAGCCGGTGTCCCGCACCTTGCGCTTCCCGGGCAAGGCGGTGCCGGTGACTCGTCCGCTGGGCGGCGACGCCACCACGGTGGGGCATTTCCTGGTGGCCGACACCGGCCATCACCGGATCGTGGAGCTGGAGTCCGACCTGCAGACCGTAGTCCGCAGCTGGGGCGGCGGCGTCGCCGATGACGACGGCGTGCTCGCCTCCCCGGAGAAGGGCCACCGGGACGGCGACGCTGAGACGGCGCGCTTCACCGAGCCGCAGGGCCTGGCCCTGCTGCCGGCCGAGGTGGCCCAGCAGGTGGGCTACGACGTCGTCGTGGCGGACACCGTGAACCACCGGCTGCGCGGCATCGATGTGGCCACGGGCCAGGTGACCACGCTGGCCGGCAACGGAGTGCAGCGGCTCATCGACTCCGAGCGGGTCACCCAGGCGGAGGGCCCCGTGGTGGGCAGCCTGGGCACCGTGCCGCTGGAGGTCTCGCTGTCCTCCCCGTGGGACGTGCTGTGGTCCCCGGTGACCGGCTCGGTGATCGTGGCGATGGCCGGGACGCATCAGATCTTCTCCTTCGACCCGGTCACCGGGGAGCTGAAGGTGCTGGCCGGCACCGGGCTGGAGGGGCTGACCGACGGCCCCGCCGAGGACTCCTGGTTCGCGCAGACCTCCGGGCTCGCCGCCGACGCCGCCGGGGATGTGTGGATCGCCGACTCCGAGACCTCCTCGCTGCGAGTGCTGCGGGTCAGCCAGGACCCGGAGGCCCCCGCAGTGGAGACCATCGTGGGGGAGGGGCTGTTCGACTTCGGGTTCCGGGACGGCGACCCGGCCGAGGCGCGACTGCAGCACCCTCTGGGAGTGACCGTGCTGCCGGATTCCTCCGTGCTGGTGGCAGACACCTACAACGGGGCGATCCGCCGCTACCGTGGGGAGCACCGCGCGGCCGACGGCACCACGGTGGCCGCGGCGGTCTCCACGGTGGCGCGCGGACTGAAGGAGCCCTCCGACGTGCTGCTGGACTCCGATGGCACGACCCTGCTGGTGGTGGAGACCAACGCCCACGAGCTGGTGCGTGTGGCCATCCCCGACGAGTTCCTCACCGTGGACGAGGGAGCCTGGGAGACCCAGCGGCCCACCACCGAGGTCGCGCCGGGGGAGTTCAGCCTGAGCATCGGCTTCGAGGCCCCCACCGGGCAGAAGCTCGACGACCGGTGGGGCGATCCCACCCAGCTGAAGATCTCCTCCTCCCCGGAGGAGCTCATCCTGGAGGGTGCCGGCAGCGCCGAGGGGCTGCGCCGGACCCTGCGGCTGAATCCGTCCGTCGCCGAGGGCGTCCTGCACATCACCGCTCGCGCGGCCGCCTGCGACGGTGCCCCCGGCGAGGAGATCCCGATGCACGCGGCCTGCCACCTGTACCAGCAGGACTGGGGCATCCCGGTCACGGTGCGGCCCGAGGGGGACTCCGCCCTGGAGCTGGACCTGCGCGGCATCAAGTGAGCTGAGGGGACCTGCGCCCCATCGGCCGAGTCTTCGTGTCCTCCCACGTCAGCCATGTCACACTGAATCCTGCACATTCGTCGAGGGGGCCGGATCGGCACAGGTCCGCCCTGCAGGAGTGAGATGACCATGGCTGGATCGTCACCGTCCCGCACCGACGCAGGGGAGCCGACGGCGTCGCGCCGTTCCCTGTGGCGGTGGTACCTGGACGTCCCTCTGATCTGGAAGCTCGGGGTGGCGCTGGTGCTCGGCGTCGTCGCGGGCCTGGTGGTGGGCCCGCCCATCGCGGTGGTGCAGCCGCTCGGTGACATCTTCCTGCGGCTGCTGACCATGCTGGTGATGCCGCTGATCCTGCTGACCCTGATGGCCGGAGTGGCCTCGGTGTCCCCGAAGACGCTGGGTCGCATCGGCGGCAAGGCCTTCCTCTACTACCTGGTGACCACCGCGTTCGCGATGACCATCGGCATCGGCGTCGCCCTGCTCGTCTCCCCGGGAGCCGGGCTGAGCCTCCCCGGGGACGCCGAGGTGGACGAGCAGACCGCCCCGCCGCTGGCGGAGGTGCTCACCGGTATCGTCCCGGACAACATCTTCTCCGCCCTGGCCGAGGGGGAGGTGCTGGCCGTGATGTTCTTCGCCCTGGCCGCGGGCGTCGCCCTGGCCTTCATGCAGGACAGCACCGACGATCGGCTCGCCGGGCTGGCCATGCACCTGCGGCGCTTCGTCGACGGCGGTGTGGAGCTGGTCTTCCTGATCATCCGCGGGGTCCTGCAGTACTCGCCCATCGGCGTGTTCGCGCTGATCGCCGTGGTGGTGGGGGAGACCGGGGCCGATGCGCTGCTGCCGCTGGCCTCACTGACCGGGGTCGTCTACGGCGGGATCGTCCTGCAGATCGTGATCTACGCGCTGATCCTGCTGCTCTTCCGTGCCCCGGTGGGCCGGTTCTTCCGCGGGGCTAAGGAGCCCATGCTCACAGGTTTCATCACCCGCTCCTCGTCCGGCACCCTGCCGGTGACCACCCAGGCGGCCGAACGGCTGGGCGTGCGTCGCGGGGTGTACTCCTTCACCCTGCCCCTGGGTGCGACCATCAACATGGACGGCACCGCCATCTACGTCGGGGCGGCCACGGTGTTCATCGCCAACGTGACTGGGACGCAGCTGACCCTGACCCAGCTGGCCACCGTGGCCGCCGTCGGGGTGCTGGCCTCCATCGGCACCGCCGGTGTGCCGGGCGCCGGGCTCATCATGCTCACCATGGCCGTCACCGCCGCGGGGCTGCCCATGGCGCCGGTGGCGCTGGTGGCGGGCATCGACGCGATCCTGGACATGGCCCGCACCCTGTGCAACGTCACCGGGGACCTCACGGGTACGCGCATCATCGCCAAGACCGAGCCCGGGATGCTGGTGGACCCGGATGCCCCGCCGGAGGACGAGGACGAGGCCGAGCACGCGGGCGAGGGCACCGCCGGTTCATCCGCCTGAGCCCAGGGCCTCCCGGAGGGGGACTCGCTGCCCGGTGCGCAGCAGCGACCGGCTGTAGATCCGGGCGGCGAGGAGCATGAACACCACGGCACTGGTGAGCAGGATCGCCAGGGCGAGGATCGGCTCGAACCACATCGCCTCGTTGAAGAACATCCGCAGCGGCATCGCCACCGGCGCGCTGAACGGCACGTAGGACGCGATGGTCATGATCAGCGGGGTGTCGTGGAAGAACACGACCACGAAGTACGGGATCATGCTCAGCATCATCGTCGGTGTGACCACCGCTCCGGAATCCTCCTGCCGGGAGACCAGCGCCGCACCGGCGGCGAACATGGCGGCGATCAGCACGAAGCCGGGCACGAAGAACAGCACGAACCACAGCATCGGCACGGTGAGCATGTCCAGCACGTCCTGCTGACCGGAGAGCATCAGAGCCGCCGCGGCGGCTGAGGCGATCACCACGGCCTGACCGATGGCCAGCACCGAGTTGCCCAGCACCTTGCCCGCCAGGAGCGATTGGGCCGTGATCGAGGAGAGCAGGATCTCCACGATGCGGGACTGCTTCTCCTGGATGGTGTTCTGCACGATCATCATGCCGGAGGTGATGGACAGCATCATGAACACCAGGCCGAAGAGCATCGCCACCACCATGCGGAGGGTCCCGGCGTTCTCGCCCTCGAGGGTGACCAGGCTCGGCGCGGCGGAGAGCATCTGGGCGACCTCCGTGGGCTCCGAGTCCAGCCCGATCACCTGCAGACCCACCGGAGAGTCGGCGTCGGCGGTGATGATCGCGTCGATGTCGCCGCCGCGCAGCAGCTCCTCGGCGGCCGCCATGTCGGCCGCCTCCACCTGCTCGAGCCCGTCGGAGGGGATCAGCTGGGCCGCCTGACCGGCGTCGACGACGGCGACCTCGGGCTCGTCCTCCCCTCCGCCGAAGAGGCCCATGGCCACGATGCCGCCGGCGACGAACAGGATCGTGATGATCTGGCTCACCAGGAACGCCTTGCTGCGCACCTGGGAGATGATCTCGCGTTCGGCCACCAGCAGGGAGGCCTGGCCGATGCTCAGGGGTGCCGGGGAAGGTGCCCGGGAGGCGAGGGCGGGGGTGCTCATCGGACGTTCTCCTTCTCCAGCTGGCGGGTGGCCTGTGCCGTGGTCTGTGCTGTGGTCTGTGCTGCCGGCCGCTCGTCGACCCGGCCGGCGACGTCCTTGAAGATCTCGCTCAGGCTGGGCAGCACGGGGGCGAAATGCAGGACCGCCCCCCGCTGGACGGCGCGGTGCAGCACCTGCTGGGCGGTGTCGGGGTCGGCGCGGAACAGCGCACGCCCTGCGGCGGATTCGTCCACCTCGACGCCGGTGACGTCCCGGACCCAGCCGGCGTCGGCCTCGGTGATCAGCTCGTAGCGCCGCGTTCCGTGCCGCTCGCGCAGCTCCTCCCGGCCGCCGGCGGCCAGAATCCTGCCGGCACCGATGATCACCAGGTCGTCGCAGAGCCGCTCCACCACATCCAGCTGGTGGGAGGAGAACAGCACGACGGCGCCGGCCTCCGCCTGTTCGGTGAGCACGGAGAGGACGACGTCGACCGCCATCGGGTCGAGCCCGGAGAACGGCTCGTCGAGGATCAGGACGTCCGGGTCGTGGATCAGAGCGGCGGCGATCTGTACCCGCTGCTGATTCCCCAGGGAGAGGGACTCCAGGGGATCGCCGGCACGCTCGGTCAGGTCCAGGCGGGCCAGCAGGGCCTCAGCCCGCCGTCGGGCCTCGCGACGGTCGAAGCCGTGCAGGCGCGCCAGGTAGCTGATCTGGTCGGCGACCCGCATCTTGGGGTAGAGCCCGCGCTCCTCCGGCATGTAGCCGAACCGGCCCCGAGACGTCGGGGCGACAGGGGAGCCGTCGAGCCGGACGTCGCCGGAGTCGGCGTCCAGGACGCCGAGGACGATGCGCATGGTCGTGGTCTTCCCGGCGCCGTTGCCGCCGACGAAACCGGTGAGCTTCCCGCGCCGGGCGGAGAAGGAGACGTCGTGGAGCACCTGGCGTCCGGAGTAGGACCTGCAGACGGAGTCGAGTTCGAGCATGCTCCGAGCCTAGGCCGGGGCACCGACAGGCGGATCCCCCGTGCGGGGGAACGTGGCGGGGGAGCCTGGCGAGGGATCGTTGCCGTGGGGCGGTCGACCTCAGGCGGGGTCCGCGTCCGGGGTGACGATCCGGTGCTGATAGGCGTAGGCGACCGCCTCCACCCGATTGCGCAGGTGCAGCTTCGCCAGGACCCGTGACATATGCGTCTTGACCGTCTCCGCGCCGATGAACAGCTGGGCGCCGATCTCCGCGTTGGAGAGGCCGCGGGCCGCCAGCCTCAGCACTTCCACCTCCCGATCGCTCAGGGGGTCCGGCACCGTCCCGGCGCGAGACTCCCGGCCACCCAGATCGTCGGCGCTGGCGCCGTCGGGGACGGAGCTGAGTCCTCCGGAGCTGACCGCTCGGCGGATCAGGGACCGGGTGACCTCCGGCGCCAGCAGCGCCTCGCCGGCGGCGACCGTGCGGATGCCCTCGGCGAGCTGCTCCGGGGAGGCGGTCTTCAGCAGGAATCCGCTGGCACCGGCCTGCAGGGCCCGCAGCAGGTAGTCCTCACGGTTGAAGGTGGTCAGCATGATGACCTCCGCGGTGCCCGCCCCACGGACTCGCGCGGTGGCCTCGATGCCGTCCACACCGGGCATCTCGATGTCCATGCAGATCACGTCCGGTCGGAGGCGGTCTGCCATCTCCACAGCCTCCTGCCCCGAGGAGGCGGTGCCGACCACCGCCAAGTCCGGCTGGGCGTCGAGGATCGTGGCGATGCCCTGCAGCAGCAGCGGCTGGTCATCGGCCAGCAGGACCCGGACGGTGTCCCCGGACGCCGCGGCGTCCGGCGGCTGCTGGGGGAACGTCTCGGAGGGAGACATGTCGTGTGGGGGCGTCACAGTGCCTCCTCGACGGCGGCGGTCGTCGCGGGATCCGCCGCGATGTCCAGGGGGAGCTCCACCCGGACCATGAAGCCGCCCTCAGGGGAGGGACCGGTCTCCAGTCGGCCCCGGCCGCCGTGGCGCGCTCGCGCATCCCTAGGAGGCCGTGTCCACCCGGGTCCTGCGTTCCGGTCGGATGAGAGGGGGCGCGGGCGCCGCCGTCGTCGGTGACCTCCAGCTCCACGGAGCTGCTGCGCCAGCGTATCCGCAGGCTCGCCCGGGCCTCGGGGCCGGCGTGCTTGCGCACATTCGTCAGGGCCTCCTGCGCCACCCGGTACAGGGTCAGCGAGGCCAGGGGTTCGAGTGTCTGAGGCTCGCCGTGCACCTGGTGGTTCACCGCGACGCCGGCGCTGCGGAGCTGCTCCACCAGGTCAGGGATGTGCTCCGCCCGCAAGGTGCTGGAGACTGCGTCGGGGTTGTGCGTGCGCAGCACGCCCAGCAGGTGGTGTAGCTCAGCCACGGAGCGTCGTGCCGCGTCCTCCACACGGCGGATGCACCGCTCGGCCTCCGCGGGATCCGTGGGCAGCACGGTCCGGGCGGCGGCGGCCTGCACCCCCATGAGGGAGACATGGTGGGCCACCGAATCATGCAGCTCGCGGGCCAGCCGGAGGCGCTCCAGCGCGACGGCCTGCTCAGCGACGACGGCACGCTCCGCGTTCAGCTGCTCGGCGCGCTCCTCCGCCCGGGCACGGTCCCGGGCGGACTCCCAGGCCCGGTGGCCGAACCAGATGGCCCCGGCGAAGAACAGGAGGTTGGTGAGCAGCTGGTACAGGATCATCGCCAAGGCCGGGGTCAGAGCTCCCGGGGCGAGCGGCTCGTCGGAGTCGAACATCGGCTCCACGGAGATGCGGATGAAGGAGACCAGCAGCCAGACAGCCATCCCGGCCACCACCGCCCAACGGGCGATCCGAGCCGAGCGGTCCCGGTTGTTCCATGCCCCCAGCGTATAGAGGACCAGGAAGATGGAGATGTTGCTGATGAGCAGCTCCGGCACGTGCAGCTCACCGGCGAGGATCATGGCTCCGGCCACGACGACGGCGACAAGAGCCGGGCGGCGCCGACGCCACGCGACCGGCAGGTGCAGCAGCGCCAGACACAGCACAGAGACCACGGGTCCAGCCGGCTCCTCGTAGAAGCCCAGCCCGCGGCCCAGCGTCAGCGACAGCACCGCCCCGCAGAAGAGGGCCAGGGCGATCAGCGTGTCATGGCGGAGCTCGTCCGGAGTGGGGTCGCGTCGGCGCCAGTCGGGCGCGTCGGCGGACACCGGGCGGGGGTCGGACTCGGCTGTCGGCATCGGTGTCCTTCTGCGGTCGACGACGGCGGGCGGGCGTCCACGAGACGTCACTGATGGGGAGAGTAGTCCGATCCGAGCGGGCGCGCCATCATCGCGCGTTCTGCCCGCGGCACGGAATCAGTAGACTCTGAGGAGCATCTCAGGACTGGGAAAGGTGGATGACCCCATGACCACGTTGGTCGTCACGGCGAGCAAGCACGGCTCCACGGCGGAGATCGGTGAGCGGATCGCCACCACGCTGAGCGCCCGAGGCGTCTCCACCCATGTCAAGGACGTCTCCGAAGCGGGGCCGTGGCTGTACGAGGCGGACCACGTCGTCGTCGGGCTGCCTGTGTACCGGCAGGCGCTCTACGGGCCGGGGAAGCTCTTCCTGGACAGCAATCGCACCGAGCTCAGCGGCAAGCCGCTGTTCCTCTACGCCGTAGGCGGCGGTCCGCGACTCGAGGAGCCCCTCTACGCCACCCTGCGGCAGTACCCGCATCGGGAGATCGCCTATTTCCGGGGAGCGGTGGACGCGGAGAAGATCAGCTTCCTGGAGAAGCTGCAGCTGACCGTCGCGAAGGCTCCGAAGGACGCGGACTTCCGCGACTGGCCCGCCATCGAGGACTGGGCCAGCTCGCTGCTGGCCTACGGGATCAGCTGAGCGGTCCCGATGCCTCCGCGCTTTGGGCCCTTCTGACGTGAGAAACGTCGTCATAAGGGCCCAAACCGCGGAGCCACCGCCATCAGGTGCGAGTACAGTGCAGGGCATGCGTGCTGCCGACTTCTACACCGGCTTGGTGGCCGAGATGTACGCCCCGCTGAAGGGCGAGAGCTTCGACGCCGCCCCCTATGCCGAATTCATACGATCTCAGGGCCAGCCGGCTCTGGAGCTGGGCTGCGGCGACGGCGAGCCGATGCTGGAGCTGCTGCAGCTGGGGCTCGACGTCGACGGCGTCGACTCCTCTCCGGACATGCTGGCCCGCTTCCGTGCGGCCGCAGAGGGTCAGGGGTCGGCGCCGCGGCTCTACGCGCAGCGCATGGAGGAGCTCGATCTTCCGCGGCGGTACCGCTCCGTCTTCCTCGCCGGGCCCACCATCCTGCTGCTGCCGGACGATGCCGCCGTCGTCGAGACGCTGCGTCGAATCAGGGATCATCTCGCCCCTGAGGGTGCCGCACTCGTCCCGCTCTGGATCCCCGAGCCCGCCGCGGAGCAGGAGATCGGCCAGGTGCGCCAGACCGTCAACGACGACGGCGCCATCCTGCGGCTGACACTCGTCAGCCAGGAGCGCGACGACCCCGCCCGCACCCAGCGGACCCTGCTGCGCTATGAACGGTGCCGGGGCCATGACATCCAGGTCGACGAGCGCGAGTGGCTGCTGCACTGGCACACCCACGCGGGGTTCGTCGCCCTGGCGGAGCAGGCCGGGCTCCGGGCCTCCCTGCAGGACGGGGAACCCGACGACACACCCAGCGCCAGCTGGTCGGTGCTGCTCACCCATCCCTGACGCAGTGTTGACCCCGGAGCGATGGTCGGAATACGCCTACTGACGCGACGTTTAGCGACGATCGCTCCGGAGCCAACGGCGCAGGGGAAGGGTCAGACGATCGTGAACCCGCCGTCGATGCGCAGGTCCGCTCCGTTGACCATCGCGGCCTCCTGGGAGGACAGGTAGACGACGGCGGCGGCGATCTCCTCGGGCTCGGCGAAGCGCCGGACTGGGATCTCCGCTCGGTGTGCCTCGCCATGCGGCCCGTCCCAGGCCTGCCGACCCAGCTCGGTCATCACCACGGTCGGTGAGATGGTGTTGGCGGTGACACCGTGAGGCCCCAGCTCGCGGGCCAGGGACCGGGTCAGCCCGAACAGTCCGGACTTCGAGGCGCCATAGGCGGCGTGATGCTCCAGCGCCACATGGGCGGCCTGGGAGGCGATGTTCACGATCCGCCCGTAGGCGGCGGCCTTCATGTGCGTGCCCGCGGCCCGGCAGGCCAGGAACGTGCCGGTGAGGTTGACCTGCAGCACCTTCTCCCAGGTCCGTTCCGGCACCTCGTCCACCGGATCCAGGGCCACGATCCCCGCCGAGTTGACCAGGACGTCCAGCGAGCCGTGGGTCGCGACGACGTCGGCGAAGGCCTGTTCCACGGCCTCGGCGTCCGTGACGTCCAGACGGAGCGTGTCTACACCGCCTGCCTCGGGGTGGGCGGTGCGCAGCTCCTCGGCGGTGGCGGAGAGGCGCTCGGCGTCCAGATCGGCCAGCACCACCAGGGCTCCCTGCCGGGCGAAGCCGTGGGCGATCGCCTCACCCAGGCCCGAGGCGCCGCCGGTGACGACGGCCACCCGCCCGGTGAGGTCGAACAGCGCGGCCCGGTCCGGTACGGGAGCTCCGCCGGTCGACCTCATCCGCAGCTCCCGGTCTGCTCGTACCTGCTGATCGCGGCGACCTTCTCCGCGGAGGCGCTGGAGGTGTCGAATTCGTAGTTCAGCCAGTCGGCGGCGAGCTTGCGGGCGAGCTCCTTGCCGACCACGCGCTGGCCCATGCACAGCACCTGGGCGTTGTTGGAGAGCACCGAGCGTTCCACGGAGAACGGGTCATGAGCCGTGACTGCCCGGATGCCGGGCACCTTGTTCGCGGAGATCGCCACGCCCAGGCCGGTGCCGCAGATCAGCAGCGCGCGGTCGGCCTTGCCGTCGGCCACCATCTGGGCGGCATCCACTGCGACATGCGGGTAGGGGGTGTGGCCGTCGGAGTCCTCGCCGACGTCGACCACGGACTCCACGCGGTCGTCCGCCTCGAAGTCCGCCTTGAGGGCCTCCTTGTAGTCGTAGCCGGCGTCGTCGCAGCCGACCACCAGTCGCAGCTTCTTCGTCATGGATTCTTGCCTTTCGGATGGGATCAGAATGTGGGTCTGGGTCAGGGACAGGGGGTGGAGCGCGGGGACCGGCGCAGGGGTGGAGCTCAGCGCAGGTGTTCGGCGATGCGGCCTAGGATCATCGCCATGGACACGGCCCCGGCGTCGGGGGTGCCCAGGCTCTTCTCGGCGAGCGGACGCGCGCGGCCCACCGCCGGACGGAGGTCCTGGGTGGCTTCGGCGGCCTTGGCGGCCTCCGCGCTGGCCGAGGACCAGGCGTCGGCCAGCGAGGCACCGCCGGCGACGGCGGCGGAGAGGGCGTCCACGAACGGCACGAGGGAATCCAGCAGCGTCTTGTCGCCCACCTGTGCCCGGCCGAGCTGCTGCATGGAGTCCTGGAAGGCCTGCACCGCGGCGACTGCGTCCTCGGCGGCGTAGGAGGCGGCGGCGTCGTCGAGGGTGCCGGCGGCGGCTTCCTGGTCCGCGCCCCACAGCACCCCGGAGGTGCCGCCGGCGTCGTCGGCCCAGGCGCGTCCGCCGGCGCGCAGCACGGCGGCCGCCCCAGCATGGTCGGGGACCTCGGCGATGGCGGCCTGGGCGGCGGTGATGCCGCGCAGCATGCCGCGGCCGTGGTCGCCGTCTCCGGCGACCGCGTCGATGCGGCCCAGCTCCCCGGACTTCTCCTCCAGCAGCACGGCCAGATCGGAGACGACGGCGCGGACCTGGCCGGCCAGGGCACGGCCAGCCTCCCCGGCGGCGGGGATCTCAGTGGCCGCCGACGTCGTCTCGACGGCGGTGTGGTCGGCGGTGCCGACGGGCAGGGCGGAGGCCACCCGCTTGAACGCCGGGGTGTACGCATCGGCGGTCCACCAGCGTTCGAGGTCCTCGTCCAGCCACATCAGGGTCAGGGAGCAGCCGCCCATGTCCAGGCTGGTGACCAGCTCGCCGATCTCGGGCTGGACCACCTCATAGCCGCGGTCCCGCAGCAGCGCGGACACTCGGCCCCAGACCAGGAACAGCTCCTCGTATTTGGTGGTGCCCAGTCCGTTGAGGATCGCCGCCACCCGGCGCCCGGCGCCCTCCGGGGCCTCGGTGAGCACCCGCTCCACGAACAGCTCCGCGAGCTGGTCGGCGCTGAGCATGGGCACATCCTCGATGCCGGGCTCGCCGTGGATGCCCAGTCCCAGGCCCAGGTGCCCTTCCGGGACCTCGAAGAGCGGCTCCTCGGACCCCGGCATGGTGCAGCCGGAGAAGGCCACCCCCAGGGTGCGGGTCATGGCGTTGGCGTGCTGGCCCGCGGCTTCGACGGCGTCGATGTCGAGCCCCTCGGCGGCGGCGGCACCGAGCACCTTGAACACGGTGAAGTCCCCGGCGATGCCGCGGCGCTTCTCCGGCTCGTCTGCGGAGGCGATGTCATCGGTGACCACCACCACGCGCGCGTCGATGCCCTCGGCGGCCAGACGCTGGGTGGCCAGACCGAAGTTCATGACGTCACCGGCGTAGTTGCCGAAGGTGAAGATCACGCCGCGGCCGGCGTCTGCGGCACGGCCGACCGTGCAGGCCCGGCTGGCCGAGGGGGAGGTGAAGATGTTGCCGACGACGGCGCCGTGGGCGAGCCCGGGGCCGACCAGTCCGGAGAAGGCCGGGTAGTGGCCGGAACCGCCGCCGACGACGACGGCGACCTCCGGGCTGTCCTGCGGCGCGGTGGAGACCACGCCGCCCTCGACGCCGCGCAGCCGGTCGGCGTAGGCGTCGAGGAAGCCGGCGAGCTGGTCCTCCATGAAGGTGGAGGGGTCGTTGTACAGGGTGGTCACGGGAGGGCTCCTTGGACGGG
Organism: Nesterenkonia aethiopica; assembly: GCF_039534665.1. Taxonomy (NCBI): domain Bacteria; kingdom Bacillati; phylum Actinomycetota; class Actinomycetes; order Micrococcales; family Micrococcaceae; genus Nesterenkonia; species Nesterenkonia aethiopica. Next base: position 52,800 of record NZ_BAAAVT010000016.1, read on the forward strand.
CTGGGGGTGGTCTGCGGACTGACAGGTCACGGGATCGGGGACGGTCGGCTCACCGAGCAGGGGAGGGGGAGGGCTCGTCGGCGAGCGGGACCTCGCGGCGGCCGAAGAGTCTGCCGTGCTTCTCCTTGATCTCGTCCTGGGGGACCTTCAGGTGCCGGATCATCACGAAGGCGCAGGCGTAGAGTCCGACGAAGACCCAGACGACCAGGGAGTTGCGGGCGAAGTCGCTCATGCCCACCCAGCTGGCGATGTTGAAGACGATCGCGACCACGGCGGAGCCGAGGAATGTGGCACCGCCGGCGGCGGTGGTGTACATGGCCATCGCCGCGCCCCGGTGGTCCGGGGCCAGGGCCGGCATGATCGCGCCCATCGGCACGAAGCCGGCCAGCAGGCAGCCGAACACACAGCCGGCGATCACCGAGACGATGTATCCCCAGGTGGACCCGGCCGGGACCAGGTGCGGCACGTACCACCACAGCAGCAGGCCGATGGCGGAGCCGGTGATGCCGAACCACTTGACCGTGCGTCGCCAGCCCCAGCGGTCGCCGATGGCGCCGAAGACGGCGTTGACCAGGATGTTGGTGGCGTAGACCGCCACGGTCATGGCCAGCCAGCGGGACTGCCCCCAGCCGAGCGTGGTGGAGATGACCACCGGCAGCATGATGAACATGCCGAACTGCGGGGCCGTGTTGATCAGTCGGATCAGGAAGCCCATAGCGACCCTGCGGTTGGTGAAGGTCAGCCGGATCCCGGCGGTGAGCACCTGGGAGGCCGACTCGCCGGCCGGGGCGAGCCGCTGGGAGCCGCGGGGGTCGCGGATGCCGAAGTGGGCCAGCAGGAAGCCTGCGGCCACGAGGCCTCCGGCGAGCCACATGGCGCCGGTCTCGCCGATGCCGCCGGCCCCGCCGCCGCCGAAGGCGGGGATCGCGCCGATGGCGACCAGCGAGCCCAGGGTGGGCAGTCCGCCGGTGTACATCACGTAGAACCAGCCGATCGCCGTCGAGTTCCGCTCCGGCGGGGCGGTGACGTTGACCCACACGATGAACGCGAAGGCGAACATGGGGAATCCGAAGCCGCGCAGGAAGTAGGTGACGGCGGCCATCTCCAGGCTTCCCGCGGCCAGGGCGAGCAGGAACAGCACTTGGAAGACGATGAAGATCGCCGCGCCGGCGGCCATGATGCGGCGCGGACCGAACAGGTCGGAGAGGGAGCCGCCCAGGTAGGAGGCGATCAGCACCGAGACGGAGTGTCCGGTGATGATCGCGGAGACGGTGGTCTCGGGGGAGCCGAGGACATCCACCATGTGCGGGGCGAGGATGTTGGACTCCACACCAACCCCGGTCATCACCAGCAGCAGGCCGAAGAATCCGAAGCGGAGCATGTGCGGCATGCCCATGCGGTCCAGGCGGGTCTCGTCCGGGTGCCCGGCGGGCAGCGGCCCCCGGGTGGTGGTCGCGGTGGTGCTCATGCCTCACCGTCCTGGAGGTTGTTGGCGGTTCCGGCGGGGATCGGCCCGTTGGGCAGGATGGAGACCTTCACGGACTGTCCGGAGGAGTCGGCCACCATGTCCAGGGCGTCCTGGAAGCGCTCGAGCGGGTACTGGTGGGTGCAGATCTGCTCCATGGGCAGCACACCGTCCTCGATGAGCTTGATGGCGGCCGGCCAGCAGTGCGGTCCCAGGTGGGCGCCCAGGACGTCGAGCTCCTTGTCGTCCGAGATGATCGACCAGTCCACGGCGGCCTTGTCCTTGAAGACGGAGTACTCCACGAAGCGGCCGAGCTTGCGCAGCAGGTTCAGCCCCTGGCCCACCGCCGAGGGGTGGCCGGTGGCCTCGATGTAGACGTCGGCGCCGTAGCCACCGGTCAGCTCCTTGACCTTCGCGACGGCGTCCTCTTCGGCGATGTTGATGGTCACGTCGGCGCCGACGGTCCTGGCCAGGGCGAGCTTCTCCTCGACCATGTCCAGGGCGATGATGCGCAGCGGGTTCTTCTGCCGCACCCCGGCGATCGCCGAGAGGCCGATCGGGCCGGCTCCGGCGATGACCACGGTGTCCTCGAACTGGATGCTGCCGCGCTCCACGGCGTGCATGGCGCAGGACAGTGGCTCGGAGAAGGCGGCGAACTGGCCGGGCAGGTCGGCGGATACGGGGTGGGTCAGCGCCTGGACGGGGACCAGCACGTACTCGGCCATGGCGCCGTCGAAGCCCTTGAAGCCGAACATGTCGTGGGGCTCGCACATCCAGTAGATGCCGCGGCCGCAGTAGAAGCAATCTCCGCAGGGGACGATCTGCTCGCAGGCCAGGCGGTCGCCGAAGTCCACGCCGCGGGCGACCAGGGCGCCCTCGCCGGCGGCGACGACGGTGCCGACGAACTCGTGGCCCGGGATGCGGTCGGTCTCGGCCCAGGCGGGCTTGTGCTCGCCGCCCCAGAACTTCTCGGCACCGTGGTAGCACTTCAGGTCCGAGGCGCAGACGCCGACGGCGTCGGTGCGCAGCAGCAGCTCGCCGGGGCCGGGAGTGGGGACCGGGCGCCGTTCGAGGCGGTAGTCCTGCGGGCCGTGGACGACGACGGCGCGCATGGTGCCGGGGATCTCCACCCCGGGGGCGGTGGTCGCCACCGGGGAGGTGGCGTGTGCGGTGGCTGAGGTGGTGGTCATCGGTGTGCTCCTCGTGGGTGGGGCAGGTGCGCCGTCGTGGGTCCGACCGGTGCGGATGAGTGACGGATCACGTGGGGCGGATCACGTGATGACCATGGTAGCGTCACCTGAACAGACGTCAAGCACATATGTTCACGATCCTCGATGTGACCCGAGATACCCTGAGGAGAGCCCTGATGACCCGCGGGCATCGGCTCCGGGACCGGATGCCGAGCCGCGCGCGGTCCCCATTGCACCGACCTGGAAGGCACACCTGTGGACCGAGACCCCACCCCGGCCCGACCCGCGGGCGAGGGCGAACCCGGCCTCGAGGAGCTCGACCGGCTCTACCGGGCCGCGCAGATGTACTACGAGCAGGGCGCCACCCAGGCGCAGGTGGCCGAGCAGCTGAAGGTCTCCCGTCCCTCCATCAGCCGCATGCTCGGCGAGGCCCGCCGGTTGGGCATCGTGGAGATCCGGGTACATCGCCCCAGCGCCGTCGGCTCCGACGATCTGCGACGCTCCCTCCGCGAGAGCCTGGGGCTGCATGAGGTGCATCTGGCCCCCGGCGATCAATCCGGGCGCCTCGGTCCCGGCCTGGGGCCGATGACCCGTCATGCGCTCGCCGAGGCGCCGCTCAGCGCCGGCGACGTCCTGCTGATCTCCTCCGGGGAGACCACCTATGCGCTGGCTCAGCAGTCTCTGGGGGACTTCAGCGGCGTCGTCGTGGCGCCCACGGTGGGTGGGCAGGCGGAGCCGGACGCCTGGCACCAGACCAACGAGGTGGTGCGTGCCTTCACGGTGACGTCCGGCGGGTACCCGCACTACCTGTTCGCGCCCTCGATGCCCTCGGCGGCGCTGCTCGACGCCTTGCAGGACGACCCGGGGTATCGGCAGATCGTCGACGATTGGCGCTCGGCCAAGGCGGCGCTGGTCGGTGTCGGGGCTCCGGCCTCCACCCGCGCGTCGATCTCCCGGTCGGTGCCGCGGGAACACCCCTCGCTGGCCCGCTCGGTGGGGGACGTGTGCCTGGCGTTCTATGACGAAGCGGGCGTCGAGGTCACCTTCCCCGGCAGCGAGAGGATGGTCCGCATCCCCGCGGACACGCTGAAGGCCGTGCCCACGCGGATCGCCGCGGCGGCGGGCATGCAGAAGGTGCCCAGCATCATCGCCGCCGCCCGCGCAGACTGGTTCAACATCCTGGTCACCGACGAGGCCACCGCCCGCGGCATCGATCAGGCGCTGCGCCGCTGACCGACTCCCGGGACCAGCTCCGGCGGCCTGCCGCGCGCGGCGTGCCTACCATGGCTCCATGACGACCACCCCCGACGACGACGCCTGCCCTCTCTACACGGCCCGCGTGGTCAACGACGGCGGCACCTCCGGTCACGTCCGCGCTGCGGGAGGGCCCTCCCTGCCGACCGCTTCACCCTTCGACGCCGTCCCGGCCGAGGGCTCCCGCGCCGGCGCCGATCCCGAGCAGCTGCTCGGCATGACCTGGAGCACCTGCCTCAACGCCACGCTGGAGGTCGTGCTCGCCGAGGCCGGGATCACCGCACGCAGCAGGGTCTGCGTGGAGGTGGAGCTGCATCGGGAGCGCTCCGGAGTGGGGTATCGCTTCGTGCCGCGGGCGGCGGCCGCCGTCGAGGGGCTGCGTCCTGCACAGGCGCGGGTCCATGTGGAGGCCGCCCATGCGCGGTGCCCGGTCTCGAAGCTGCTCACCGGTGCGGCGGACGTCTCCGGCGGTCACCCTGGGCCGCGGGTGGAGGCGGTGGAATTCTCCGACCTCCCGGCGCGTTGAGACGGGTCGTGGACGCTTCAGCACAGACCCTGACGAGCAGGCTCGGATGATCGAGCTGCAGCAGGTCACCAAGAGTTACCGGAGCCGGGGGACCGGTCGGCGCGGTGGAGAGGTCCACGCCCTGCGCGGGATCGACCTCACGATCCGGGATGAGGAGATGTTCGGCGTCGTCGGGGAGTCCGGCTCCGGGAAGTCCTCCCTGCTGCGGCTGATCAACCATCTCGAGGCACCCACCTCCGGACGCGTCCTGGTGGACGGGGTGGACCTGGCACGGCTCAGTCCCCGGGCCCGGCGGGCGCAGCGTCGTCGCATCGGCATGGTGTTCCAGCAGTTCAACCTGCTGGCCAACAAGACCGCGTTCGACAATGTCGCCCTGCCCCTACGGCTGCAGCGCCGCAGGGAGCGGGAGAGGGTCATGCAGATGCTGGACTTCGTGAACATGGCGGACCGTGCCCACCAGCATCCCAGTCTGCTCAGCGGCGGAGAGAAGCAGCGGGTGGCGATCGCCCGTGCCCTGGTCACGGACCCGGGCATCCTGCTGTGCGATGAGCCCACCTCCGCTCTGGACGATCACCACACCGAGGAGGTCATGGACATCCTCGGGCAGGTCCGCCGCGAGCTGCGCACCACGATCGTGCTGGTCAGCCACGAGCTCGACGTCGTCAAGGCCTCCTGCGACCGGGCGGCGGTCCTGGAGCGCGGCCGCCTGACCGCCGTCACCGACGTCGTCGCCCCACCGCCGCGTGAGGCGTACTCCTCCTATGCCGAACGCGCGCAGAGGTACCTCGCATGAGCGGGCAGGAAGCAGCCGGGCAGGGGGTCCTCGGGCGTCTGGACGAGCTCGGCGCCAGCCTGAGCGCCTACCGCGGGGAGATGCTGCAGTCCATCGCCGAGACGGGCGTGATGCTGGGCAACTCGTTGCTCGCGGCGGTGCTGCTTGGCCTGCCGATGGGCACGTGGATGTACCTGAGCCGGAAGAACGGTCCTCAACCGCGCACCGGGGTCTACGCGCTGCTCAACGGCTATGTGAACGTGGTCCGTTCGGTGCCGTTCCTGCTGTTCGTGGTGGCCCTGATCCCGTTCACCCGCTGGATGCTGGGCACCTCCTTCGGCACCACCGCCGCGTCAGTGCCGCTGGCCTTCGTGGCCGTGGCGCTCTACGCCCGCTGGGTGGAGCAGACCCTGCTGGACGTGCCCCGGCAGACGGTGGAGCTGGCCGACTCCCTGGGAGCCAGCACGCTCCAGCTGGTCACCCGGTTCCTGTATCCGGAGGCCCGCTCCGGACTGGTGCTGAGCCTGACCACGGTGACCATCTCCATGGTCTCCTACTCCACCATCATGGGCGTGGTCGGCGGCGGGGGCGTGGGGGACTTCGCCATCCGCTACGGCTACCAGACCTACGAGTACGAGGTCATGTACGCCACCATCCTCATCATGATCGTGGTGGTCATGGCCATCCAGGGCCTCGGCACCTGGACTTCCCGACGCATCGACCGGCGCCTGCGCTGACCCGTATCCGCCGACCCAAGTCATCACGTGCACGCTCACACCCCGAAGAAGGAGACCATGTCACCTCGCCCTCACTCCCGTCCTGCCCATTCCCGCCCCGGCCTTCCCCGATCGGCTCGACGTCGCTCGGCCGCGCTGGCCGGGACCGCCGTGCTCGCGGCTGGTGCGCTGCTGCTGACCGGCTGCGCCTCGGACGCCGGCGGGTCCGCCGGGGAGGCCGGTGAGACCGGCGAGGACACCACCATCCGGGTGGCCTCCCATATGACGCCGATGACCGACGTCGTGGAGGTGGCCGCCGACGTCGCGGCCGAGGACGGCTGGACCGTGGAGCTGGTCCAGGTCAATGACAACGTCCAGTACAACCGTCTGCTGGCCGACGGTGAGGTGGACGCCAACTTCGCCCAGCACGAGCCCTACATGGAGGCGTTCAACGCCGAACACGACGCCGAGCTCCAGGCGCTGGCTCCCATCTACGACGCCAAGGTGGGCTTCTACTCCCGGGACTACGACGACGTGGCGGAGGTTCCCGATGGCGCGAAGGTCGCGATCCCCAACGACGCCTCCAACGAGGGGCGCGCCCTGGCCATCCTGGACGAACACGGGCTGATCAGCCTGGCCGACGGGGTGGGCTTCGAGGGGCGGATCGCCGACGTCGAGGAGAACCCTCATGACCTGGAGTGGGTCCAGGTGGACCTGCTCAACCTTTCCTCGGCCTACGAGGAGGACGACGTCGCGCTGGTCTACAACTACCCGACCTACATCGCCCGGGTGGGGCTGACGCCCGAAGACGCGGTCCTGCTGGAGGAGACCGTGGACCAGCGCTTCGCCATCCAGCTGGTCTCACGCGCCGAGGACGCCGAGAGCGAGAAGATCCAGGCCCTGGAGCGGGCCATGACCTCCGACGAGGTGCGCGATTTCCTGGTGGAGGAGCACAGCGAGACGCTGCTGCCCTCCTTCTGAGGACTGGGGGCGGAGGAGCCCGCCTCGGTGGGCTCAGGGCATCGTCGCCAGGATGCGCTCCACGGTCCGCCAAGTGCGCGTGGTGATGTCCTTGCCCAGGCGGCGCTCCAGCCAGGCCATCACATCCGGGGATCCCGTGGCGGTGGTGTCGGTGACGGCCAGCACCGCCCCCGCGGGCCCGTGGGCGCCCACCACCTGGATCGCCGACGACGGCGGCGCGCCCAGGGCGTCGACGACGGCGGTGCCCGCAGGATCTGCGAACCTTCCGGGATCCTTCAGGAACGTCACCGTCAGGTAGCTGGTCCTGGCATGCTCCCGGTCCCCGAAGGGTGCCGAGGCGACCAGGGCCGCCAGCTCCTCCCGGCTGCGGAGGACGGTGCCGCCGGCGATGCCGAGCTGGTCCTGCAGCGCGGCTTGGATGCGCGCCTCCGCCGCGGCGCGGGCCGCCGAGCCGAGCGCGCCGCCGTCGTGCTCTGGGAGGCCGCGGTCTGTGTGATCGGGCGCCGCCCGGAAGATGACGTTTCCGCTGGAGATCACCGAGGCGACCTCGGAGAAGCCGAGGTCCTCCACGACGCCGCGCAGCTTCTCATTGCGCATGTTCGGGTTCCCGGGGCCGATGCCGCGCAGCAGCGCGCACCACCACGGACCGGTGGCGGGAAGGGGAGGTGGAGCCGAGGCTTCCATGGGCACAGACTACTGGGGTCCGGCGAGGAAGCAGAGCTTCCCCGCCGGACCCCATGTGAGTGTCGGGGGAGATCAGGCGGGGACGGTGACTGCCGCGCGCAGCGCCTGGGCAGCCGCCCCGATGTCCTCGGCCGAGTAGATGGCCCCGCCGGCGACCGCGATCTGCGCGCCCGCGGCCTGCACGTCGGTGACCGTGGAGGCGCTGACGCCGCCGGCCACGGAGAACGGCACACCGGAGGCCCGCCCCGCGATCAGGAGGTCATCCAGCGAATAGCCTTCCTGGGCCTGCTCGTCCAGGCCCGCGTGCATCTCGACGAGCTGGGCCCCGAGCTCCACGACCTCCTGGGCCCGGTGCGCCTTGTCCTTGACACCGATCAGGTCCACGACGACGCCCTTGCCATGGCGGCGGGCGACGTCGACGGCGCCGGCGATGGTGCTGTCATCCGCGGTGCCCAGCACGGTGACGAGGTCGGCGCCGGCGGCGAAGGCGATCTCAGCCTCGAGAGCGCCGGCGTCCATGGTCTTCAGGTCCGCGAAGACGACCTTGTCCGGGTGGGCCTCCTTCACGGCGGTGACCGCGCGGAGTCCCTCGCTCTTGATGAGCGGGGTGCCGAGTTCCAGGATGTCGACGTGGGGTGCCGCCGCGGCGGCCCAGTCCAAGGCCTGCTCGGTGGTGAGGGTGTCCATGGCGAACTGGATCTTCATGGGGGTTCTCCTTCAGAGTCTGGGGGTGTTGGGTCGAGACGTTGGGTCGAGACAGTGGGTCGGGGGCGGACGTCATTCGAGATTGGCGTGGCTCGGCCAGAGGTCGTCGCCGGTCAGCCCGCTGCGCTGCCACAGGGCGTGGAACAGCGCATCCCCGAGGAGCATCAGGCTCTGCTCGAAGAGGCTTCCGGCGTACTGGGTCGAGGCGGCCCCGCTCCGATCCAGCTTGGCGGCGGCCGGCACCTCCACGGTGACGTGGGCGAGTCCGGCCAGAGGCGAATCCGGCGTGGCCGTCAGCGCGGCGACGGTGGCGCCCAGGCTCTGGGCCTTCTCCGCGGCCCGCAGGACTCCCGGGGTGGTCCCGGAGCCGCTGGCCACCAGCAGCACGTCCCCCGCACGGATCGCCGGGGCGGTGGTCTCGCCGACCACGTGGGTGGTGAACCCGAGGTGCATGAGACGCATGGCCGTCATCTTCAGCGCCAGGCCCGAGCGGCCCGAGCCCAGGACGAAGACCCGCTCAGCGCCCGAGACGACCTCGGCGAGGTCCTCCAGGGTGCGGCCGGCCAGCGTCAGGGTGTCGGAGCTCCGAGCGAGCTCGGCGGTGATCTCCTGCAGCGCACTGCCGACGGTGGCGTGCGCGGTGAGCGTGATGTTCGCGGTCATGGGGACGATCCTGCCCACCCGTGGGGCCCTGCACCATCCCTCGAAGGTCCAGTGAGACTGCCCGTTCGGCCAGGACTGCCCGGACGGGCAGGTCGGCTAGCCTGTGGGGCATGACGCAGGACCCCGAACAGGCCGAGGAACCCCACGGTGCCTCGCACTCTGAGGAGCTTCGAGCCGCGGCGGAGCTGCCCGCGCCCGCGGATCGGCGCCATGCCTCGCAGCACGCCCGTTCCGTCTCGGAGCTGGCGGACCGTCAGGCGGTGACGCTGGAGACGATTCTGGCCGCGCTGCGCTCGCCGCGGCTGGGTGACCGAGAGGCGCGGGAGACCGCGATCGGCATCGCCGCCGCGGCGCTGGTGGAGGCGCGCTCCTCCGCGCGCCAAGGGGCTGATCTGTTGGAGCCGGTCACTGGAGCCTTCGGGCGTCTGAAGGCCGAGCTCCGTCCGCTGGTGCGTCATGGCCGCGTAGACGTGGAGTTCGTGGAGCCGCCGCCCAACGGCCGGGCGCTGCCCGGCGATGTGGCCCAGGCGGCGAGGGCCATCGTCCGCAGCGCCGTGCTGACCGTCGTCGACTCCTCCGAAGCCCGTCGGGTGCGCGTCCACTGGGACTGCGACGGTCTGCACCTGCTGATCCACCTGCGCGACGACGGCAACGGGAAGCTCAGCGCCCACGATGACGCGCTGCGGCCGATCGCTGAGCATCTCAGCGCCTTCAGCGGACGGATGGACGTGGACTCCACGCCGGGCTGGGGCACCGAGGTCACGATCGCCATCCCCCTGGACCCGGCGCCGGCGCCTCTGCCCATGGAGGACCTCGGGGAGCTGAGCCCCCGTGAGGCCGAGGTGCTGCAGCACCTGGCCCGAGGGTCCCGCAATGCTGAGATCGCCGCGGAACTGGGCATCAGCGACCACACGGTGAAGTTCCACATCTCGAAGCTGCTGCGCAAGACCGGCACCCGGAACCGTGCGGAGCTGATCGCGCTGCTGCGCTGAGCCGCTGCTATCGTGACGCCCAGTCGCCGTCGGGCGACGGCGTGACAGCGCGACGGACGACACCGCGGCAGGCGAAGGACGAGGCGACCCATGACGCACCGGATCATCCACCCCCGGCAGCTGAGTCCCGTGCCGTGGGCGAACGGGCTGGGCACCACGAGGGAGATCGCCACCGCCGCCTCCGCTCCGCGCGGCGCCGACCATGGACCCGGGTTCCTCTGGCGGATCAGTCTGGCCGAGCTCGCTCAGGACAGCCCCTTCTCCCGGTTGCCCGGAGTGGACCGGGTGTTCACCCTCGTGACGCCGGGGCCGGTCCACCTGACGGTCAAGGGGCAGGCTCGTCGGGTGGATTCGGGGTCGCCTGTGGCCTTCGCCGGGGAGGACGACGTCGCCGTCGAGCTGGGGTCTGCGGGTCCTCAGCAGGCCCTGAACCTCATGGTCGACCGTGCTCAGGCCCGTGGTGCGGTCCATGTGCGGCGGCTGGAGGGGGCGCCCGTTGACCTGCCCGAGGAGACGATCGCCGTCGTCGTGCTTTCCGGGGCCGTGATCCTGCCGGACGGGCGCCTCGCGGAGCGGGGGCAGGTCATCCGCCCCGAGGGCCCGCTGCGGCTGGCCGGCCGCCCCCGCGCCGTCGTCGCCTGTGTTGAGGTCACGAGTGTCCAGGTCGCAGGTGCGGAGGTCGCCGAGGTCTGACGCGCCGCCGAGCTCTGTCCGGCGGTTCGGCGGCGGACGGGGAATCAGCCGGAGGCGCCTCGGGTTGTCCATGGTGGGCAGGTCGTCTGCCGTCATCTGCGTCGGTTTCCGGCAGAACGGCGTGCTACGTTCGCTTCTCGACTGACCTGTCTGTGGCGACCTGCCTGCCGGTCTGCTCGCTCACCTGCTCGTCGGACGGGGCGTCGCTCGCGCACCCGCCCACCCATTGTCACGAATATCCTGGGGGAGAACCATGACTCACCGCCGTCTGCTGACCACTGCGGCCGCTGCCGCCCTGCTCGTCTCCACGGCTGCCTGCAGCGCCGATGACACCGCTGAGGCCGGCGACGACGCGGAGGAGGAGCCCGCCCCCGGGCTCACGCTGGAGGACGTGCAGGAGGAGGGTGTGCTGACGGTCGGGACCGAAGGCACCTATCGGCCGTTCTCCTACCATGAGGGCGGCTCCGGTGATCTGACCGGCTACGACGTCGAGGTCGTCACCGCGGTGGCGGAGAAGCTGGGTGTCGACGTCCACTTCGAGGAGACCCAGTGGGACGCCATGTTCGCCGGGCTGGAGTCCGCGCGCTTCGACGTGATCGCCAATCAGGTCTCCATCACGGAGGACCGCCTGGAGACCTACCTGTTCTCCGAGCCCTACACGGTGAGCAACGGCGTGATCGTCACCCTGGCGGAGAACGACGAGATCTCCAGCTTCGAGGACCTCGACGGCAAGACCACCGCGCAGTCGCTGACGAGCAACTGGTACAACGTCGCCGTCGAGGCGGGGGCCGATGTGGAGTCCGTCGAGGGATGGGCGCAGTCGGTGACCCTGCTGGAGCAGGGCCGGGTGGACGCCACGATCAACGACAAGCTGACTTACCTGGACTACCAGGCGACCGAGGACAACGAGAACATCGCGATCGCCGCCGAGACCGAGGACCAGTCCCAGGCGGCGCTGACCTTCCGGCAGGGCAGCGAGTCCCTGGTGGAGGCCGTCGACGAGGCCCTGGCCGAACTGGCCGAGGAGGGCACGCTGACCGAGATCAGCGAAGAGTACTTCGACGCCGACGTCTCCCAGTGAGCTGAGGGCGCGCGCTCATGGAGTGGTTGACTGACCTGGACTGGGAGCTGGTGGCCGACTCGTTCTGGCCCATGCTCAAAGGTGGGCTGACCGGCACGATCCCGCTGACGCTGGCCAGCTTCTCGCTGGGGCTCGTGCTGGCGCTGGTGGTCGCGCTGATGAGGATCAGCAGCATCCGGCCCGTCTCCTGGCTCGCGCGCGCCTACATCTCCGTCATCCGCGGCACCCCGCTGCTGGTCCAGCTGTTCGTGATCTTCTTCGGGCTGCCGTCCATCGGGGTGACCCTGGACCCCTGGCCCAGTGCGGTCATCGCATTCACCCTGAACGTGGGCGGCTATGCGGCCGAGGTGATCCGTGCCGCGATCCTCTCGGTGCCCAAGGGGCAGTGGGAGGCCGGGTACACGATCGGCATGACGCATGTGCAGACGCTGCGCCGGCTGGTCCTGCCGCAGGCCGCGCGGGTCTCGGTGCCGCCGCTGTCCAACACGTTCATCTCCCTGGTGAAGGACACCTCTCTGGCCTCGCTGATCCTGGTGACCGAGATGTTCCGGGTCGCTCAGCAGATCGCGGCGTTCAGCCAGCAGTTCATGGTGCTCTACATCGAGGCTGCTGTCATCTATTGGATGTTCTGCCTGGTGCTCTCCGCCGGGCAGATTCGACTGGAGAAGAGGCTGGATCGGTATGTCGCCCGCTGAGATGCCTGCCGCAGTCCCCGCCGGCGGCCCGCTGCTGCGCGTGTCCGGACTGAACAAGTCCTTCGGGGATCACGAGGTCCTGCGGCACATCGATCTGCAGGTCGATGCCGGGAAGGTGCTGGCCCTGATCGGTCCGTCCGGGTCGGGCAAGACCACGGTGCTGCGCTGCCTGAACGGGCTGGAGCGTCCCGACGCCGGCACCATCACCTTCGACGGCGGCCCGGAGGTGACCTTCACCCCGCGGACCCGTCGGCGGCAGAAGGAGTCCCTGCGGTTCCGCAGCGCGATGGTCTTCCAGGGCTACAACCTCTTTCCCCACAAGACCGTGCTGCAGAATGTCATCGAGGGCCCGGTGCAGGTGCAGCGGCGGCCGAAGGCGGAGGCGATCGCTGACGCGGAGGCGCTGCTGGATCGCGTGGGGCTGGCCGACAAGCGGGACCAGTACCCGCACCAGCTCTCGGGTGGTCAGCAGCAGCGGGTCGGGATCGTCCGCGCTCTGGCTCTGAAGCCGGCCCTGCTGCTCTTCGACGAGCCCACCTCCGCCCTGGACCCGGAGCTGGTGGGTGATGTGCTCACCGTGATCAAGGAGCTGGCCGAGGAGGGCTGGACCATGGTGCTGGTGACCCACGAGCTCGCCTTCGCCCGCGAGGTGGCGGACCAGGTGGTCTTCATGGACGGCGGCGTCGTGGTGGAGGAGGGGCCCGCGAGCGAGGTCCTGCGTCAGCCGCGGCGGGAACGCACCCAGCGGTTCGTGCACCGGCTGCTGAACCCGTTCTGAGGGTGGTGCGGACACCCTCCTCCTCAATCTGCACACGCGAATCACGTCTGCACCACCAGATCGTGTGGTGCAGACGTGATGTGTGCGTGCAGAACGGTGCCAGCAGGCGGTGATCAGCCCGTGGTCAACAGCGCACCGTGCGGCCGATGCCCCGACCAGTGTGCGTCTGGCCGTGCGCGATGACATGGCCTGTGGGAGAGTAGCCAACACTCAGAGTGAAGGCGACTTTCTGTACTCCGAGAGGGGTGGTCCGGATGGACCGCAGTGGGGCGGCGATCCTAGCTGCGATCGTGGCAGGAGCGTGCTTGTCTGTGGCTGCTTGTCAGGCATGGGGGAGTTCCATCGAGGAGATCGAGGCCCAGGAGTTCACATTCCTGACCATCGATATCAGCGGTGATGACGGGCATCCGGAAGCCCTCTTCGTCGGTGAGGTCGGCATCGACGAGGCCGGTTGCCTCTACGGTGCCGCCGATGGCACTGACTATGGGGTGATCTTTCCCGAGGGGACCGAGGAAGATCCTGGAGGTGGAATCAGCCTGCCGGATGGTGTGCCCCTGCCCATCGGTGAGGGTGTGGAACTGTCCGGGGGATACTTCGATCCACCGGTGAGCGATGACGTCGACTGTGCGGACTACCCGCAGATGTTCCTGGTGAATCCGGAGCAGCAGAACTCGTGAGGCGTGTGACTCCCAGAGTCGGGTGCGGCGAAAGGCTCCGACACGTGCCGATTCTGGATACCAGCGGGTGGCGAGTAGCGCACCGTGCATCGGCTGCTGAAGCCTTTCTGAGGGGGCTCCGGACGCCCTCCTCCTCGACCTGCACACGTGAATCACGTCTGCACTACGAGATCTTGTGGTGCAGACGTGATTCGTGTGTGCAGAACGGTGCCAGCATGCGGTGATCACCGGGTGGCGAGGAGTGCGCCGTGCGGCCGATGCCCCGAACCGGTGCGCATGGCCGTGCGGGTCACCGTCAACCCTGCCGCTTCGACCTCGGCTGTGAAGGTGTCCATGGGCCAGTAGTAGGCGGTCGTGACGGCGTGGTCGAAGGGCTCCACTGTCGGGCCTGTGAAGAACCCCAGCGCGAGACCGCCTCCGGGGCGCAGACATCGGGCGAACTCGGCCAGGGGTGCGCCGATGTGCTCAGGGGCGGTGTGGATGAGTGAGTACCAGGCCAGCACGCCGCCCAGAGTGCCGGAGTCTACGCTCAGGCGCTCCGCTCGACCGACGCGATACCGTGCGCCGGGATACGTGTCCCGCGCGCTCTCAATGAACTCCGGCACGGGGTCGACGCCGCACGCCTCGACGCCCATGCTCCGGAGGAGATCCGTCCACTGTCCGGGCCCACACCCGACGTCGACCACCGGTCCGTCAAGACTCTCGGCCCACTGCTGGATGAGCGCGACGTCATCGGGGTGCGCCTGGGTGATGCTCCCGAGTGCGGTGATGTAGTCCGCGGCTCGGGTCCCGTAGGAGGTGCGGACAGATTCGAGGGAACGAGCGTCATCCATCAGCAGCCGACCGGAACGTCGGGCCGCGCCGCGTCACGCCGTGTGCTGCGCGAAGGCCTCGCGCATCTCGGCCGGCAGGCGGCAGGGGCGGCCGGTCCTCCGATCCACGGTGACGATCCGGGTGGTGGCGGTGACCCTCGGCTCGGTGTCGCCGTCAGTGAAGAGCCGGTAGGCGATGTCCAGGCTCGCCCCGGCCAGCTTGGCGATGCTCATCTCCACGATCACCGGCGCGGTCTGATAGTCGATCTGCCGCAGGTACCGGATGCTGACCTCGGCGACCACGGACCAGACCGGCGACTCCGCGGTCAGCGGCGGGAAACCGCCGTCGTCCTGATCCGAGGTGCGCCAGAAGCCGCGGGTGCGCGCCTCCTCCAGGATCCTCATGACCGCGGCGTTGTTCACATGCCCGAAGGCGTCCTGGTCTCCCCAGCGCAGCTCGATCGGCACCCGCACGCTCATCCGTCGCCTCACTTCCTGCCGGACATCCGGACCGACGCTGGTCAGGGTAGCAAGCGGTGTACGGTGACCACATGACCGCGAGCCTCGACATCACCCCGGCGACGGCGCTGATCGTCGTCGACGTCCAGCAGGGTTTCCGCGATGCCACGCACTGGGGGCGGCGCAACAACTCGGCCAGCGAGCAGAACATCCAGCGCCTGTTGCAGGCCTGGCGGGCCGCGGAGATGCCCGTGGTGATCGTCCGGCACGCCTCCACGGACCCCGGATCGCCGCTGCACCCCGCCCAGGAGGGCCACCGGCTGGAGCCGTTCCTGGAGGGGCCGTCTGCCCTGGAGGTGGTGAAGTCCGTGAACTCCTCTTTCCACGGGACACCGGATCTGGAGGCCTGGCTGCGGGCGCAGGACATCGCCACGATCGTGGTCTGCGGGATCACCACCAACCACTGCTGCGAGACCACGGCCCGGGTGGGCGGGAATCTGGGGCACCGGGTGTTCTTCGCCCTGGACGCCACCCACACCTTCGACCGCGTCGGCCCTGACGGCCGGGTGCTCACCGCCGATGAACTGGTCCGGGCCACGGCCACGAACCTGCACGGGGAGTTCGCCACGGTGGTCTCGACTCGGGATTTGCTGGAGGCGCTTCCGCGGCTCAGCTGAGGACAGCCGTCTCAGTCCCGCAGCGGGGACCCCACGGAGGTGAAGTGCTGCTGGGTCATCTCCCCGGTCAGCAGAGGCATCGCCTCGGCGATGGCCTCTCGGGTGCTCTCCAGGTGCAGCGACTGTTCATGGGCCTCGGCGGAGTCCCAGATCTCGGCGACGAAGACGGTGTCCGGCTGGGCGTCGTCCACGCCGACCTCATAGCTGCGGCAGCCGGAGGCGGCCAGCTGCGGGGAATGGCGGGTCAGGATGGCGACGACGTCATCGCGCCGACCCGGCTGGGTCACGAAGGACCCCGTGTTCACATACGTCATGGCCTGACGCTAGCCGTTCGCGCGCTCCGGGGGCATGCCTCCCGGCCGAAGGGGGTGCGGCCCGTCGACCGGGGTGATTACACTGCTGCGGTGCTGACTTCGCAGGACCTGATCACCTGGACGCCGCGCCGCATCGCCGTGGCGGGGACTTCCGGGTCAGGGAAGACCACCCTGGCCGACGAGCTGGCCCGCCGTCTGGACTGTCCGCGGGTGGAGCTCGACTCGCTGTACCACGGGGAGGGCTGGGTGCCGCGGGAGACCTTCACCGACGACGTCGACGCCTTCACGGCCGGAGACCGGTGGGTCATCGAGCACCAGTACCGGGAGGTGCGCCCGCTGATCACCGCCCGGGCCGACACGGTGCTGTGGCTGGACTGGCCGAACTGGTTCACCCTGCAGCGTCTGGTGCGCCGGACCGTCCGGCGTCGGCTCACCGGCGAAGAGCTGTGGAACGGCAACCGGGAGGGACCTCTGACGGGGATCTTCACGGACCAGGACCACATCATCCGGTGGGGCTTCCGCGTGCGGAACAGGCTGCGGCCGGTCATCCCCGCGCTCGAGGAGCAGTTCCCGCACCTGCACGTGGTGCGCTTCCGCCGTCCCCGGGAGGTGGAGGCGTGGCTGGAGCGGCTGGCGCGGTTGCGGTGAACGGAGGCTCAGGTGCGCTCCCCTCAGAGGCTGGCCACCGTCACCGCCGTTCCACCAGCATTGCGGCACCCATTCCGCCCGCCACCGCGCAGGCCGCCACCCCGAGCGCGCCGGGCGGGGATTCGAGGAGCCGGTGCAGCAGACGGACCAGCACCATCGTCCCGGAGGCGCCCCACGGGTGCCCCAGAGCGAGCGCCCCGCCGGCCGCATTGACCCGGGGGTCCACTTCCCGGGCGCCGTCCGTGAGGCCCAGGTCGTCGAGGGTCGCCAGTGCCTGGGAGGCGTAGGCCTCCACCACCTCCAGCGCGGCGAGATCGGCGACGACGGCGCCCGCCTGCGCCAGCACGGCACGTACCGCCGGCGCGGCCGCCAGGCCCGGCAGCGCCGGATCCCCACCGACCAGCGCCTGGCCTTGGATGACCAGATGCGGTCCCGGAGCGTGGTCCGCGGGCACGAGCATGACCGCCGCCGCGCCGTCGGCGATGCGCGCCGCCGTCGCGGGGGTGACCGTCGCGCTCGGTGAGTCCACCAGCGGGCGGAAGCGGGCCAGCATGCCGGGGGAGAGGCTGCGCGGGCCGTCGTCGACCACCGACCCCCAGGGTGCCGTCCCGGGCATCCGCTCACGGCGGAGCAGAGTCTCGTGCTGCAGAGCCAGCCGATGGCTCCGCAGGGCGAAGGCATCCTGTCGCGCCCGCGAGATGTCGCAGGCGGCGGCGAGGTCATCGGCGGCCGCGGTCATGTCGGGATCGGCGAAGCCCTCCGGGGCGAACCGTGCCTGACGGATCGGCGTGCCGTCGACGAGCCGGACCGGCGCGGTGGAGGGGCTCTCCGCCCCGCCGGCGGCCACAGCGGTCCCCGAGCGTCTCACCTGGTCGGCTCCCTGCATCACGGCGACCAGGCCGGAGCCGCATTGGGCGTCCACACCCCAGCCCACGCAACTCTCTCCGAACCCTGCGTCCAGTGCGGCCACCCGGCCGAGATTGCCGCCGGGTCCGGTGCAGTTGCCCAGCACCACAGCCTGAGGGGCGCGGCCCGCAGGTTCGGCGACGGCGGCCAACACTCTGCCCGCCAGCTGATGTGCCGGCACGGAGGACAGGGCCCGGGAGCGGCCCGTGACCGGGGTGCGCAGACCGGCGACCACGGCGACCTCCGCAGCTCCAGACCCCGTAGCACCAGTGCCAGTCGCCCCGCTCACCGCGCGGCCTCCGTGGCGGCCGGGGCAGCGGCCAGTGGCAGGGTGAACGCCTCGTCCGGCCCGAGTCGGCGGACCTTCCCGCTGGGGGTGCGCGGAAGCTCGGCCACCAGCCGCCACTTCCGGGGCCGCTGGGCCGGACTCAGCCCGGACCGCGCGGCCTCGGTCAGGACCCGGGCGTCGAGAGCCGCCTCCTGCGTGGGCTCCACGCAGGCCGTGACCAGCTGGCCGAGACGGGGATGCGGTTCGCCCAGCACCAGGGCGGCCCGCACCCCCGGCAGACCCTGCAGCCAGGCCTCGACGTCGGCAGGGACCACCGTTGCGCCGCCGGTGAGGATGGCGTCGTCTGCCCGGCCCTGCAGGGTCAGGATCCCCTCGGAGCTCAGGGCGGCGCGGTCGCCGACGGTGGCCCATGAGCCGTCGCGTCGGAAGGAGCCGCCCTCGCCGAGCACGTCCAAGGCGGTCTGCTCGCTGCGCACCCACAGCGTGTCGGCGTGGACCTCCACCTCCACCTCGGGGATCGGCCGCAGGCCGTCTCCGGCGTCCACAGCCACCAGGGAGAGCTCCGCGGCGCCGAAATACGTGACCACCTGCAGCCCCAGGGTGCGGGCCCGGGCCGCCAGGCCGAGGCCGAGCCGAGCACCACCGATGAAGGCCGCGCGCAGCGTGGTCGGCGCACCGGACTCCAGCAGCTCGACCGTCTCCTGCAGATGCACTGGGGTGCCGTGGAGGATCGTGGGTCCGTCCAGGTCGGCCGAACGCAGACGGGCGCCTGCTGGCGTCGACCAGCGGAGCCCGCGGTGATGCGCATGGGCGACGGCGTAGGTGGCCATGGAGGAGACGGGATGGACGGGGACGAGCACGGCGTCGTCGTCCTGGATGCCCAGGGTGGCGTTCACTGTGGAGAAGGAGACCTCCCAGGAGCGGGCGCTGCGCAGGATGGCACGGGGCCGGCCGGTGCTGCCGGAGGTGAACGAGGCCCACGCGGCCCCCGCCGGCAGGGGACTGCGCTGCACGGAGCGGAGCAGGGTCTCCCAGTGCTCCGGGGACCAGCGTTCGTCGCCGACCAGCGGTACCTCCCCGGCCGCCCGGGCGGCCAGCGCATCAGCCAGTACACGCCGGTGGTCGCTCCCGCGCAGGGGACGCAGCGTGGGAGACGCGCCTGCCTGGCTCATCGGGCGAACACCTGGGGGTAGGTCCGACGCAGCGTCATGGTCACCAGCACGGCCAGGATCACCTTCAGCAGATCCCCGGGCAGGAACGCCGTGGCGAGCAGGGCGGTCTCGCCCAGGCCCAGGCCGGTCACCCAGGCCTGCACAGGAATGCCGAAGGTGTAGATCACGGGAATGCCGCCGATCAGGCAGCCCAGCGCCGTGCGCAGCCAGGTGGGGCGGACCGGGCCCGTGCGCCGCACCCCGTGGACGATCAGCCCGATGACGGCAGCGCCGGCCACCATGCCCGCCAGGTAGCCGGCGCTGGGCCCGAAGAACACGCCCAGACCGCCGCGTCCACCGGCCAGCAGCGGCAGGCCCAGTGCCACCAGGGCCTCGAAGGCGAGCACCGCGGCGGCGCCGCGCCACGGGCCGAGCACCGTCCCGGCGAGCATCACGCCCAGCGTCTGAGCAGTCACCGGGACCGCCATCCCCATCACCGGGATCGCCCCGGGCAGTCCCAGGGCGGCGATGAGCCCGGCGAAGACCGCGATCTGGGCCAGCGCGCGGGCGGTGGCCACCGAGGAGGTCGTCGGCCGGGCCACCGAGGTCGAGGCTCCGGGTGTTGAGGCTCCGGGTGTCGGGGATCCGGGTGTCGGGGATCCGGGCGGGGTGCTCTGCTGCAGTGTGGACATGGGGAGGGTCTCCTGACGGTGCGATTTGAACACTGTTCAACACCTAGCAGTGTGCACTATGACAGGTCGCCGCGGGCGGAGATGACACGATGCGACGTCGCCTCCAGGCCAGGTGGCAGAGTCGGTCACGACGGCGTGACAGCCGCAGGGGAGCGGGTGGCAGGATGGGCACGGCGGCCCTCGCGCCGACACTGCATCCCCGCCCGTCAGGAGGAGTCTGAGACTATGACCGACCAGATCGACATCCCCGCCCGTACCCTCAACGACGGCACCACGCTCCCGGAGCTCGGTTTCGGGACCTACAATCTGCGCGGCTCGGCCGGGGCGGAGTCGATCGCCGCCGCCGTCCGGTCCGGATACCGGCTGCTGGACACCGCCTACAACTATGAGAACGAAGGCGCCGTGGGGGCTGGGATCGCTGCCTCCGGCGTCGACCGGGACGAGCTGCGCGTGACCTCCAAGCTCCCGGGCCGGTACCACCGCTATGACAAGGCCGTGCAGGCGGTGGAGGAGTCCCTGTACCGGGTCGGCCTCGACCACTTCGACCTCTACCTCATCCACTGGCCGAACCCGACGCAGGACGTCTACGTGGAAGCCTGGCAGGCGCTGATCGATCTGCGGGAGCGCGGGCTGCTGCGTTCCATCGGGGTCAGCAACTTCCTGCCCGAGCACCTGGACCGGCTCCATCGGGAGACTGGGGTGACCCCGAGCGTGAATCAGATCGAGATCCACCCGTGGTTCCCGCAAGACGACCAGATCGCCGCCAACACGGAACGTGGCATCGCCGTCGAGGCTTGGAGCCCGGTGGGGAGGAACTCGCGGCTGCAGGAGGAGCCGGTGGTCACCGAGATCGCCCAGGAGCTCGGCCGCAGCCCGGTGCAGGTGATCCTGCGCTGGCACCTGATGCGGGGCACCATCCCGCTGCCGAAGTCCGCCGACCCGGCCCGCCAGCGGGAGAACCTGGACGTCTACGACATCGAGCTCAGCGAGGAGCAGATGGCTCGGACCGCCTCGTTGGCGACGCCTGACGGCCGCCTCGCCGGGCAGGACCCGGCGGAGTACGAGGAGTTCTGATCTTCCCGCCTCGACACCTCGTCGCCCCGGTCCGGTCGCGACACGGCAACTCTGGCCGACGGAGAGCCGCACATCTATGCTCGGCGACGTGGGGGTGGATCGCCATGGTGCTGGACGAGAGGAGTCAGAGATGACTGAGAACCGAGAAGAGACCGCGTCGCGCGATATTGCGGCCACCCGTCACGGGGTCGTCGTCGGAGTCGACGGCTCCGATCATGCCAGGGCGGCGCTCCATACGGGAGCCAGGCTGGCGGCCTCTGCCGGCGTTCCGCTCACGGCTGTGTTCGCCTACCCGATCTCCCACTACGCAGTCCAAGCGGCCTCCTACGGGCAGCCCGTCGTCGACGAGGCCGGGATCCGGGATGAGGGCGAGACTATGTTGCGCCAGGCACTGGCCGAGGCGGGGGCCGACCGCGCAGATGCCCGTGGAATGGTGAAGCGTGGTCCCGCACCCCAGGCACTGGCGGAGCTCTCCAGCAACGCCTCGGCCATCGTCGTCGGCACACGAGGACGAGGAGGGTTCACCGGAATGCTGCTGGGATCCACATCGGCCAGCCTGCCCTCACGCTCCCACTGTCCGGTGATCATCGTCCCTCCGGACGCTGATGGCACGCGGGACTTCTCAGCGGGAGCCGTCCTCGCCGTCGGCGTGGACGAGTCGGGGCACAGCCGGGCGGCCGCCGAGGAGGCCGCCCGCTGGGCCCAAGCACTCCATCTCCCGGTGCGGCTGATCAGTGCGCTGGCGCCGGTGTCCCCGGACGTCGAGGCTTGGGTCTCGCTCGAGGAACAGCGGCGCTCTGCACGCGAGCAGCTCACCCGCACGGTGGAGGAGCATGCCGCCGCCGTGAGGGCAGCGTTCCCCGATGTGACCGTGGAGACCGAAGTCCGCGACGGCGCCGCAGCCGCAGTCATGGTGGACGAGACGCGGTCGGCGCCGCTGACGGTCGTCGGCACCCGAGGACACGGCGGATTCACCGGCATGCTCCTGGGGTCCACGTCCTTGGCGATCATGCACCACGCGGAAGGACCGCTGATGATCGTCCCGCAGAGCTGACACGAGTGGCCGCGAATCCCGGCATCTCCCCGGTGACACGCCGTGTCGGGAGGGGAGATGCCGGGATTCGTGGCCACTCGATGCAGGGGTGTGAGGCTCAGATCTCCGAGCCGAAGCGGCTGGGGATCACCGCGCTCCAGGCCTCGCGCAGCTCGTCCAGTCCGAGGGTGAAGGAACCGCCGTCGAACGGCCCGGCCACCTCGATCTCGCCCGACTGGGCGTCCACCACACCGATCCGCAGCGCCGCGAAGCCGCGGGCGGTCGTCATGTCCGTGAACCGCACCTCCTCGGAGCGGGGCAGGGCGACGACGGCGCGAGCCTGGGACTCGCTGAACAGCGCGGTGAAGGCGTCTACGCCGTCGCGCTCGCAGATCCCGTCCACGGCCACCCGGGAGCCGACGCCGAATCGCAGGCTCATCTCCGCCAGTCCGGCGGCCAGGCCGCCCTCGGAGAGGTCGTGGGCGGCGTCGATCATGCCGTCCCGGGAGGCGTTGATGAGGATCTCGGCCAGGGTCTTCTCCGCGGTCAGGTCCACCTGCGGAGGCACACCGCCCAGGTGGCCCCGGAGCCGGGCGAACTCCGAGCCGTCCAACTCATCGCCGGTCACACCCAGCAGGTAGATCGCCTGGCCGTCGGCCCAGCGCTCGAAGCCTGAGGGGGTGCGGCGGGAGACGTCGTCGAAGCGGCCCATCACACCCACCACGGGGGTCGGGTGGATGGCCCGGCCCGCCGTCTGGTTGTAGAGGGAGACGTTGCCGCCCGTGACCGGGATGCCCAGCTCCTGGCAGCCGTCCGCCAGGCCGCGCACGGCCTCGGCGAACTGCCACATGATCTCCGGGTCCTCCGGGGAGCCGAAGTTCAGGCAGTCGGAGACGGCCTGCGGCACCGCACCCGAGGTGGCCACATTGCGGTACGCCTCCGCCAGGGACAGCTGTGCGCCGGCGTAGGGGTCCAGGTAGGCGTAGCGGGCATTGCAGTCGGTGGAGAGCCCGACGCCGAGGCCGGTGGTCTCGTCCACGCGGATCACTCCGGCGTCGTCGGGCTGGGAGAGGGCGGTGTTGCCGCCCACGAAGCGGTCGTACTGGTCCGTAATCCAGGAGGAGTCGGCCATGTTGGGGCTGGTCATCAGCTCCACCACGGCCTCGCGCAGCTGCTCCCCGGAGGAAGGCAGGTCCGCCCCCTGCGCGGAGGCGCGGAAGGTGTCTGCCTGCAGCTCGTCCTGCCAGGAGGGGCGGTGGTACGGGCGCTCGTAGACGGGGCCGTCGTGGGCCACCGTGCGCGGGTCGACGTCGACGATGGTCTCGCCGTCCCACTCGATGATCAGCCGACCGGTGTCGGTGACCTCGCCCAGCCAGGAGTACTCCACGCCCCACTTGGCCATGACTGTCTCGAAGGCCTCGGCATTGGCCGGTGTGACCACGGCCATCATGCGCTCCTGGGACTCGGACATCAGGATCTCGCCCGGGGTCAGGGACGGATCGCGCAGCAGCACGTCGGTCAGCTCCACGTGCATGCCGCCCTCCCCGTTGGAGGCCAGCTCGCTGGTGGCACAGGAGATCCCCGCCGCACCCAGGTCCTGGATGCCCTCCACCAGCTCGGCATGGAACAGCTCCAGGCAGCACTCGATGAGCACCTTCTCGGAGAACGGGTCGCCCACCTGCACGGCGGGCCGCTTGGAGGGCTTGGTGTCGTCGAAGGACTCGGAGGCCAGCACAGAGGCGCCGCCGATGCCGTCGCCGCCGGTGCGCGCCCCGAAGAGCACCACCCTGTTGCCCACACCGGAGGCGTTGGCCAGGCGGATGTCCTCATGGCGCATGACCCCGACGGCCAGGGCGTTGACCAGCGGGTTCTGCTGGTACACGGAGTCGAAGACGACCTCGCCGCCGATGTTCGGCAGTCCCAGGGAGTTCCCGTAGCCGCCGATGCCGGAGACCACGCCCGGCAGCACGCGCTTGGTGTCCGGGTGGTCGATGTCGCCGAAGCGCAGTGGGTCCATCACCGCCACCGGGCGGGCGCCCATGGAGATGATGTCCCGCACGATGCCGCCGATCCCGGTGGCCGCACCCTGGTAGGGCTCCACATAGGAGGGGTGGTTGTGCGACTCGATCTTGAAGGTCACGGCCCAGCCGTCGCCGAGGTTCGTCACCCCGGCGTTCTCGCCGATGCCGACCATCAGGTCCTTCGTCATCTCCTCGGTGACCTTGTCGCCGAACTGGCGCAGGTGGACCTTGGAGGACTTGTAGGAGCAGTGCTCGGACCACATGACCGAGTACATGGCCAGCTCCGCCGCCGTCGGACGTCGCCCGAGGATCTCGCGGATGCGGGCGTACTCGTCCTCCTTCAGGCCCAGCTCGGCCCAGGGGAGCTCGGTCTCCGGGGTGGCGGCGGCATGCTCGACGGTGTCGATGTTGAACGCGGTCGCAGGGGTGTGCGCGGACTGGGCGTTGGACTGGTCCTGCGGCTGGTCCTGGGCGGTGCGAGTGGTGGACTCGGTGCTCACAGGGCGCCTCCTTCAGAGGGGGAGTCGGCGAGGGACGAGACGATCGAGGTGAACACGGTCAGGCCGTCGGTGCCGTTGCGCATGCCGGTGGCGTCGTCGGAGCCGTATCCGGCCTCCACCGCGTGCTCGGGGTGCGGCATGAGGCCGACCACGTTGCCGCGGGCGTTGGTGACGCCGGCGATGTCGTGCCGCGAGCCGTTCGGGTTGGAGCCCACGTAGCGGAAGGCCACCAGGCCTTCGCCCTCGAGCCGGGCCAGAGTGTCCTCGTCGGCGACGTACTGGCCGTCCTGGTTCTTCAGCGGCACGGTGATGAGCTCATCCGCGGTGAACTGGCTGGTCCACGCGGTCGAGGTGTTCTCCACGCGCAGCACCTGGTCGGCGCAGCGGAACTTCAGGTGGTCGTTCTTGATCATCGAGCCGGGCAGCAGGTGCGCCTCGGTGAGGATCTGGAATCCGTTGCAGATGCCCAGCACCGGCAGCGGGGCACCGGCGGTCGCGGCGGCGGCCTCGGTGATGCGGCTCATCAGCGGGGCGAAGCGGGAGATCGCCCCGGCGCGCAGATAGTCGCCGTAGGAGAATCCGCCGGGGATGACGACGGCGTCCACGTCGGACAGCGTGTCGTCGGCGTGCCACAGCGGCACTGCGGTGCCACCGCCCAGACGCACCGCGCGGGCGGCGTCACGGTCATCCAGAGTGCCGGGGAAGGTGACGACGCCGATGCGGGCGCCGTCCAGCGGGGCGCCGTCGGAGGGGGTGCCGAGGTCACCGATCAGGGGGGTCTCCGTCATGGTCAGGCGTCCTCCACCCGCACGTCCACGACGTCCTCGATGACGGGGTTGGAGAGCATCTCCTCGGCGGCCTTGCGGGCCTGGGCGAGGGCCTCGTCGGTGACCTCGCCGTCCACGGACAGCTCGAAGCGCTTCCCCTGGCGGACTGCGGAGAAGTCTTGGAAGCCGAGGTGGGGGAGGGCGGAGGCGATGGCCTTGCCCTGCGGGTCGAGGATCTCAGGCTTGGGCATGACCTCGACGACGATGCGCGGCATGGGGTCTCCTGTGCTTGTGTGCGGGTGAACGTGCCCGCGGACAGCACTGGGCCCTGAAGGGATGCAGCGGTCGGTGCCGTCTCACGTCGGGTGCCGACGTCGTGCTGGCGACGGCGGGCTCCCGGCGCTCCGCGAGCTTGCGGGTCAAGTCTACCGGCTGATGACGGGGCTGGAGTCCGTGCGACGAGGACCACAGACCTCCCCGTCTCGGCGCGGGACGGCGAGCTCGGCGCGCGGCTCGAAGGTGACCTCGACGCGACCCCGGGCAGGGTCATGACGCACCTCGGCCTCGACCTGGTACACCCTGGCGATCAGCTCCGGTGTGAGCACCTCGTCCGGGGCTCCGCCGGCGACGACGGCGCCCTGGTGCAGGACGACCAGCTGGTCACAGAACATCGCGGCCAGGTTCAGATCATGCAGCGCCACCACGGAGGTGAGGGGCAGCCGTGTGACCAGACTGAGAAGCTCCAGCTGGTGGCGGATGTCGAGGTGATTGGTGGGTTCGTCGAGCAGCAGCTCGCTGGGCTGCTGGGCGAGCGCCCGGGCGATCTGGGCCCGCTGCCGTTCTCCGCCGGAGAGCGTGTGCCACAGCTGGTCGGCCTTGTGCTGCAGTCCGGTCTGCTCCAGCGCCTCCGTGACGGCGGCGTCGTCCGCGACGGCGTCCCCGCCCCAGGCTCCGCGGTGCGGGATGCGGCCGAGTCGGACCACGTCCTCCACTCTGATGTCGGTGTCGGTGTCGGCATGCTGGCTCACCACCGCCACCGTGCGCGCGATGCGACGCCGCGGGACGGAGGCGAGCGGTTCGCCGTCGAGCAGCACCGCCCCGGAGGAGGGCTTCACGATCCCGTGCATCAGCCGCAGCAGGGAAGACTTGCCGGACCCGTTGGGGCCCAGCAGTCCGACGGTGTCCCCGGGGGAAGGGCGCAGCGTCACGTCGTCGACGACCAGCGAGCCCCCGCGGGTCCAGCTCACGTTCTCGGCGTTCAGGCTCATTGGACCCTCCGGCGCCGTGCGAGCAGGACGATGAACACGGGGACACCGACCAGCGCGGTGCCCACTCCGACGGGCAGCGGGGTGGGTGCGAAGGCGACCCGTGAGCCGGCGTCGACCCACACCATGAAGATCGCGCCCAGCACCACCGTCGTCGGGACCAGCAGCCCGTGCCGGCTGCCGACCAGCAGCCGCGCGGCGTGCGGCAGGACGAGTCCCACGAAGCCGATCGCACCGGCCACGCTGACCAGCGTCGCGGCGATCAGCGCGGTCAGCAGCAGCAGGCTCAGTCTGACCCGCCGGACGGATAGGCCCAATGAGGCTGCGACCTCGTCGCCGAAGGCGAAGGCGTCCAACACGTGGGCCCACCGCAGACAGGCCAGCGCGCCGGCGAGGACCACCGCTGTGCACAGCGCCACGTCGGCCCAGCGCACTCCCTCCAGAGATCCGAGCAGCCAGAACATGATGCCGCGGGTCCCGTCGGAGTCGGCGAATGCGAAGATGATCAGGGAGGTCACCGCGGAGAACAGCTGGGTGCTGGCCACACCGGCGAGCACCACCCGGTCGTGCCCCCCGCCTGCCATCCGGGCCAGGGCGAGCACCAGGCCGAATGCCAGCAGGGCGCCGAGGAAGGCCCCGCCGGAGAGCCCCAGGGACGCTCCGCCCAGACCGAGGACCCCGACGACGACTGCGCCGGTCGAGGCGCCGGAGGACACCCCCAGCACATAGGGGTCGGCCAACGGATTGCGCAGCAGCGACTGCATGATGGTCCCGCACAGGCCCAGCCCGGCGCCGCAGGCAGCCGCGACCAGCGCCCGGGGGAGCCGTTCCTCCCAAACGATCGCGTCTTCGGAGGCGCGCACTGGGATCTGCGTGCCGGCGACGTGGTTGAGGATGACGTCGCGCACGTTGACCAGCGAGACCTCGGCGGGACCGAGGGTGACCGCAGCGCCGACGGAGAGCGCCAGCAGGACGAGACCAGCCAGGGTCAGCGTCACCAGAGTCGCTGCGGCGCGGGCCCGCGGAGCGCGTCTGGCGACGACGTGCACCGGACCGGGGCGGGCAGCAGCGGAGCGCACAGGGGCGGGGGCGGTGCTACTCAGCGTCCCGCTCCTTCCAGAACTCACCGATCTTCTCCAGGCCGTCGACGAATCGGATGGAGGGGTTCATCTCCGCGCCGTGCAGGGCGATGTACTCCTGGTCCTCGACGGCGTCGAGCGTCCGGGCCAGCGGATCCGCCGTGAGGAACTCGATCTTGTCCTCCAGCAGGTCTCCGGGGAATCGTGCTCGCTGGAGGTCGCCCAGCACGAGGACATCGGGGTCCCTCTCCACGATGGTCTCCCAGCCCACCGCCGGCCAGTCGTCCGGGGCGTCGTTGAGCACGTTCTCCATACCCGACATCTCCGCCAGGCGTGCGGCTGAGCCATAGGCGCCGGCCATGTACGGGGTGCGGGTGTCCGCGAACCAGAAGGCGACGGTGGCGCCGTCGGCGTCGACTCCGTCGAGCGCTTCCTCGGCACGTTCCTCGAGGTCCGCCACGAGGGCCTCGCCGCGGGCGGGCACGTCGAAGATCGCGGCGAGCTCACGGATCTCGGTGTAGAGCGTGTCGATCTCCAGCATCCGCGTGCGCGTCCCTCCGCCGTTGATCGAGGTGCCGTCCTCGCAGTCCGTGGGAGACAGATAGGACTCCATGCCGGTCTCGTCGAATCGCTCGCGGGAGGCGACACCTCCCTCCAGGGCGAAATGACGGCCGAAGGAGGCCGTGATGAAGTCCGGGTCGGCATCGAGGACGACCTCGTAGGTGGGGGCGTCGTCCGAGAGCCGGGGGACGTCCTCCTCGGCCTCGGCCAAGGCGGGCAGCACCGGGTCCGTCCAGGAGGCTGTGCCGATGAGCCGGTCCTCCAGGCCCAGGGAGAGCAGGATCTCCGTGGAGTTCTGGTCCAGTGACACCACGCGTGTCGGCGGGGCCTCCACGGTGACCTCACGACCGCAGTTCTCCAGGGTCAGCGGATATTCGGTGGACCCCTCGTCGGGGGTCTCGTCGGCAGGCTCGGAGCCCGGCCGGTCCTCGTCCACCGGTTCCGACGGACCGCAGGCGGTGAGCGTCACCGCCATCGCCGCCGCAAGGGTCATGCTCGCGATCGTCTGGCTCTTCATGCTGTGCTCCCGAGGTGCTCGACGTGGGGTTCGTCGTGGACGCGGCCCGAGGGATGAGTTTAGCCGGTCCTCAGTGGATTACATCAACCCCGTATTGGTGAAATGATCGAAGGGAGGTGTCGTGACGGACACCGCAGCGCGCTGAGCAGGCCGGGGGCTCTCGCTGTGACGGCGGGATATGCGTCAGAGTATGAGGATCATCACCGTCGACCGGAGGGGCTCGGAGTGTCGCAGCGTATCGCCGTCCTGGGTGCCGGGGGAGTCATGGGGAGCCTGGTGCGGTCCCGGCTGGAGGAGGCTGACCAGGAGGTCGTGCCGATCAGTCGGGCGCACGGGGTCGACGTGCTGGACGCCTCGGCGCTGCGGACGGCACTGGCCGGCGTGGATGTCGTCGTCGACTGTCTGAATCTGCCCTCGCTGACGGCGGGGCGCGCGGCCCGGTTCTTCCGCACGGCCGCGGAGAATGTGCTGGCCGCCCTGGGTGACGAGACCACCCGCCGCGGGGCGCTGCCCCGGATCGTGTGCGTCTCCATCGTCAACTGCTGGGAGCCCCGCGTGAACCGCTGGCTGGGCTACTACCAGGCCAAGTCCATCCAGGAACAGGTGTACCGCAGCGCGCCGGCTGCGGCGGGGCGGATCTCCATCGTGCGCACCACGCAGTGGTTCGAGCTGCTGTCGACGTTCCTCGACCAGATCCGGCTGGGTCCGCTCGCCGTGGTGCCGGCCGTGGTCACCCGCCCACTGGCGGCTGCCGAGGCTGCAGACGTCGTCGTCGAGCAGGCGCTCAGCACCACGCCGAAGGCGGCTGTGGAGGTCTGTGGCCCCGAGGAGATCGACATGGCTCGGGCCGCAGCTCGCGCCGGTGCCGCCACACAGCAGGGGGTCAGGGTGCTGCGCGTCCCCGTGGGGCGAACCCCGCTCGGCGACGGCAGCCTCATCCCTTCTGCCCCCGACGTCGTCGCGAGCACGACGTTCGAGCAGTGGCTGGGGGAGCAGCCTGCAGTCTGACGGGTCGTCTGGGCGGTTCCCGGGTCTCGGGGCCGGTGTCCGGTGGGAACAAATCCCACCGCCGCGCCGTTCTTTCAAACTGGAAGTACTTGTGACCCTGATTCCTCTCGACCCTCCAGGAGCAGCAGATGACCGCTCAGCCGCTGACCATCGGCGTCCTCGGCGCCGGACGTGTGGGCACCGCCGTCGCGCGTCAGGCCGTGCGCGCCGGCCATACGGTGAAGATCGCCACCGGACGTCCCGCCGAGGACATCCGGCTGCTCACTGAGGTGATCGTTCCCGGCGCCGCCGCGGTGGACCGTCAGCAGCTGCGCGGGTCTGATCTGCTCATCGTGGCGGTGCCGCTGCACAAGTACCGCAGCATCGACACCTCCGTGCTGCAGGACCACGTGGTCATCGACACCATGAACTACTGGGCGCCGGTGGACGGGCTGATGGACGAGTTCGACGGCAGCCGCTCCACCTCGGAGGTCATCGCCGAGTTCTTCGGCGACGTGCGCCTGGTCAAGACGCTGAACCACATCGGCTACGGCGACCTGGAGGTCGACTCCCACCCGGCGGGGGCGCCGAATCGCCGAGCCCTGGGAGTGGCCTCGGACGACGCCGACGCCAAGGAGCTGGTGGCCGGGTTCATCGACAGCCTCGGCTATGACGCCGTCGACGCCGGTCCGCTCGCTGCGGGCCGGGCCTTCGAGAACGGCACCGAGATCTTCGCCGGGCGGCACACCGCCGAGCAGATGCGTGCCCTGCTGGCCCAGGAGTGTGAGCGGGTCTTCGCCGACGCCTGAGTCGGATGCCTGCCAGCTGCGCCCACGGCAGGACGCCGTTCGGCCCCGGGATCCGCATCCCGGGGCCGAATCTCGTCGGGGGTCCTATGGTCCGCCGTCAGGCGGTGCGCACCACCATCTTGCCGATGTTGGCGCCGTCCATCAT
The DNA here is from genome assembly GCF_039534665.1 of Nesterenkonia aethiopica. NCBI lineage: Bacteria > Bacillati > Actinomycetota > Actinomycetes > Micrococcales > Micrococcaceae > Nesterenkonia > Nesterenkonia aethiopica. The sequence goes on from NZ_BAAAVT010000016.1 coordinate 83,378, forward strand.
GCCCAGGAACGCGTCCACCGCGTTCTCGATGCCGTCGACGACCGTCTCGTCGTAGGCGATCTCACCGGCGGGGAACCATTCGGCCATCCGCTCCTGGAACGCCGAGGCGTGGTGGAGGTGGCCGCCCAGGGTGAAGCCCTGCATGCGCAGGCCCCGGGTGATCAGGTTCGCCAGGTTGTCCGGCCCCGGGGCGGGTCGCTCGGCGTTGTAGCGGGAGATCGCCCCGCACAGGGCCAGGCGGCCGCCGTCGTTCATCACATCGAGAGCGGCCTGCAGGTGGTCGCCGCCGACGTTGTCGAAGAAGACGTCCACCCCGTCGGGCGCGTGCCGGGGGAGCTGCTCGCGGACCGGGGCGTCCTTGTAGGCGAACGCGGCGTCATAGCCGTACTTGTCCTGCAGCAGCGCCACCTTCTCCTCAGAGCCGGCGGAGCCGATCACTCGGGAGGCGCCGAGCAGGCGGGCGATCTGCCCGGCTGCAGTGCCCACGGCGCCTGCCGCGCCGGAGATGAACACTGTGTCCCCCTCGCGCAGCTCGGCGATGGCGGTCAGTCCCACATAGGCAGTCAACCCTGTCATGCCAAGAATCCCCACGTGAAGGGACAGCGGCGCCCCCGGGATCTCCTGCACGGGGCGGAACGCTTCGGCATCGTCCTGGGTGATGTCGCGCCACCCCAGCTGATGCAGCACGGCGGTGCCCACGGGCAGGGACTCCGATCGGGAGGCCACCACGCGTCCGACGGCGCCGCCGGTCATGGTCTCGTTCAGGGCGAAGGGCGGGACGTAGCTCTTCACGTCGTTCATCCGGCCGCGCATGTAGGGGTCCACGGAGATGAATTCGTTGGCCACCCGCACCTGGCCCTCGGCCAGCGGCGGCAGCTCGAGGCGGACCGTGCGGAAGTCCTCAGGGGTCGGGCGGCCGGAGGGGCGGCGGATCAGCTGGATCTGTGTACTGGTGACAGCGCGGGAGTCTGGCATCGGTGGTCCTTTCCGAACGGGTGCACCTGATGCGCTTCAGCGCTGGGTGGCGGCCCGGTATTCCTCCTCTGTGCTGAGACGTTCGGCTCACCGCGGCGGGCAGGGATCCCGCAACGGCGGCGCGTCAGTCAGGGCGTCAGGCCCGCGCGTCAGCCAGGGCGTCCACCTCGTCCAGGGCTCCCAGGATCCGGCCGCGCAGGACCTGAGCCTCCTCGGTGAAGCCCTTCTGCGCCCGGGCGTAGTCGGCACGTCCCTGCGGGGTCTCGATGCGCACGGGCTGATAGCCCCAGGCAGCGAGGTCATAGGGGGAGGCACGCATGTCCAGCTCACGGATCCTCCAGGCGAGGTCGAAGCAGTCCAGCAGCAGATCGCTGCTGACCGCAGGGATGAGCTTGTACGCCCATTTGTAGAGGTCCATGTTGGCGTGCAGACACCCCGGCTGCTCCAGCTCCACCTGGGTCTCCCGGGTGGGGGTCAGTGCGTTCAGGGGACGGGCCGACGGGGTGTAGAACCGGAAGGCGTCGAAGTGGGTGCACCGGATGTTCAGGGACTCCACCACCTCATCGGTGCCGTCGGACCCCAGGCGCAGCGGCACCTGATCATGACGCTGCCCGTGCTGCACCGATCGGTAGACCATCGCCCACTCGTGCAGACCGAAGCAGCCCAGTTGGGCGGGCCGTGCCGCCGTGGCGCTCAGCAGCCGGCGGGCGAAGCTGATCATGGTCTCTCGGGCCTTCCTGAACTCCTCGACGTCGACTGTCGCCCCGCCGGTGGGGGTGCCGTCGTCGACGGTGGTGTAGAACTTCCACCCGGCCTGCTCGGAGCCGCCAGCGCCTTCCAACACCGTGCCGGCCCCCGGATGCCAGCGGGAGAGCTGCCCGGGAGAGTGCGAGTAGTACGTGAACAGGAAGTCCTCCACGGGGTGCTTCTGTCCGGCATGCCGCCGCTGGAGGAAGCCCTGCGTGTACTCGGCGACGCGTCTCTGGTGCTCCAGGGCCCGTGCGTGATGGGCCTCCGCGGGCATGAGGCGACGATCCTCCGGGCGGGGAGTCCCGGACGTGGTGGCGCAGACGAGGGCGGAGGCGGATGAAGTGCTCATGGGCGCGTGTCAGGATACCCGGTCCCGCTGAGCACCTGGGGGCGCGGTCCGCGACCAGCCGTTCGGGTGGTGTCCAGGCGCCGGGCCGAAGCCGTGCAGATGCTGACGTCCGGCTGGATCCTCGGCTAGAATCGGCTCTGTATCTCGCACCGAACGCCCAGGCGGCAGGAGCGCCCCGAGCAGGGGAGCACCTGCCGCCTGAGTGTTTCTGCGGGCAGGATCGCCGGGGACCGACGAGCCGCACTGGGCCCAGTTCCGCGTCAATGGATGGGCCTCATCATAAGGTGCCCGTATGTGCACTGAACCTCCGCAGGCGGCTCCAAGCGCGGCTGCTGCCACTGACCTGACGCTGACGCCTCCGGACCTGGATGACCTGATCGAGCTCCACGCCATCTATTCCGACCCCCGGGTCTGGACGCACTTTCCGTACGCCCGCCACACCGACGAGTCCCAGACCGCCGAGCTGATCCGTGTCTGGCGGCGCTCGTGGCAGGAGCACGGGCTGGGGCCGTGGATCGTCCGTGACCCTCAGTCAGGGGCCATGCTCGGCCACGGCGGCTGCGCGGTCCGCGGCGGATTCTGCTGGAATCTCGGGTACCGGTTCGCCGCTGAGGCGCACGGGCGAGGCTATGCCACCCAGGTGGCCCGCGCCGGGACCTCGGCGGCCCGAGCGGTGCGCCCAGAGCTTCCCGTGATCGCCTACCTCCTGGAGCACAATCGCGCCTCCGCCCGAGTGGCGGAGAAGGCTGGCCTGCTCCTGAGACACCGTGGTCCTGACGCCGGGAATCCGGACCCTGACGCCGTCCGGCTGATCTTCGCCGATCGGGAGCTCAGCCGGGAACAGGTGGCGCAGGCCCTGGCCTGACCTCAGATCACCTTCGCCCAGCACAACGATGGCTCCGCGGTGTGGGCCCTTTTCAGCGTTGGGAGCGCGTCATAAGGGCCCACACCGCGGAGCCAGCTGGTGGGGTCAGGAGGAGCAGGTCTCAGCGGCCGGTGCCGGCGTAGACCGTGGCCTCTTCCTCGGCGTCGAGGCCGAAGGCGGTGTGGATCGCCTGCACGGCCCTGTCGAGGTCCTCGATGTCGGTGATCACGGAGACGCGGATCTCCGAGGTGGAGATCAGGCCGATGTTGATGCCGGCGTCGCGCAGAGCGGTGAAGAACTTCGCCGAGACGCCCGGGTGGTGGCGCATGCCGCCGCCGACCAGGGAGACCTTGCCCACCTGGGGCACGTAGTCCAGCTGCTGGAAGCCGATGGACTCCTGGTGCGCGGTGAGGGTCTCGGTGGACTTCTGGCCGTCGGAGGCCGGCAGCGTGAAGGAGATGTTCGTCGTCTTCGTCTCGTCGGAGACGTTCTGGACGATCATGTCGATGTTGGTGCCGGCCTCAGCGATGAGGTTGAAGATCTCCGCGGCCTTGCCGGGGACGTCGGGGACCCCGGTGATCGTCAGTTTGGCCTCAGAGGCGTCGTGGGCGACACCGGAGATGATGGGCTGTTCCAAGGGTTCACCTTCCTGGGTGGCGATGGCGTCAGAGGGGTCGGGGATGACCCAGGTTCCTTCGAGCTGGCTGAACGAGGAGCGCACGTGCAGCTTCACGCCGAAGCGGCGGGCGTACTCCACGCTGCGCAGGTGCAGCACCTTCGAGCCGGCCGCGGCCATCTCGAGCATGTCTTCGCTGGAGATTTCGTCGATCTTGCGGGCGGTCTTCACCACGCGCGGGTCGGCGGTGAACACGCCGTCCACGTCGGTGTAGATCTCGCAGACGTCGGCCTTCAGCGCGGCCGCCAGGGCGACGGCGGTGGTGTCGGATCCGCCGCGGCCCATCGTGGTGATGTCCTTCGACTCCCGGCTCATGCCCTGGAAGCCCGCGACGATGCCGACATGGCCGGCGTCGAGGGACTCCTGGACACGCTGCGGGTTGACCTCGATGATGCGGGCCTTGCCGTGGATCGCGTCGGTGATCATGCCGGCCTGCGAGCCGGTGAAGGACTGGGCGGACTCGCCCAGCTGATGGATGGCCATGGCCAGCAGGGCCATGGACATGCGCTCGCCGGAGGACAGCAGGATGTCCATCTCGCGCGAGGGCGGGGCCTCGGTGATGTCGGCCGCCAGGTCGAGCAGCTCGTCGGTGGTGTCACCCATCGCAGAGACCACGACGACGACCTGGTGGCCGGCGCGTTTGGTCTCGACGATCTTCCGGGCCACGCGTTTGATGCTCTCGGCATCGGCCACGGACGACCCGCCGTATTTCTGGACGATCAAGCTCATGGGGTTGTTGTCTCACTCCCGTGCAGGGTTTCATCGCGGACTTCGGACAATTCTATGAGCGTGCTCCGCGACGGGGCACAGCTCAGTGCCCGGTCTCACACTGTGGATGGCGTATCTGCCGGACCAGGGGGTCCGGCAGCGTCTGCCACCAGTGTCTGCCTCGGGCCCGAAGGCCCGGAACGAGACCGGACAGAAGCTTGCGTGTGATTCAGTTGTCGCCCAGCACGGCGCCCAGGAAGGCCTGGGTGCGCTCGTGATCCGGGTCGGTGAAGATCTTCTCCGGCGGGCCGGACTCCACCACGTGTCCGCCGTCGAACATCATGACCTTGTGCGACACGTCCCGGGCGAAGCCCATCTCGTGCGTGACGATCAGCATGGTCACATTGGTGGTTTCGGCGACCCGGCGCAGGATGTTGAGCACCTCGCCGACGACCTCTGGGTCGAGGGCGGAGGTGACCTCGTCCAGCAGGAGGATCTCCGGGTCCATGGCCAGGGCGCGGGCGATCGCCACGCGCTGCTGCTGGCCCCCGGACAGCGACGTCGGATGGGCGTCGGCCTTGTCGGAGAGCCCCACCTGCTCCAGCAGGTCGTGGGCCTTGGCGATCGCCTCCGCCTTGGGGCGGCCCAGCACGTGGATGGGCGCCTCGATGATGTTCTCCAGCACCGTCATGTTGGGGAACAGGTTGAACTGCTGGAACACCATGCCGATGCGGGTGCGCAGCTGCTTCTGCCGCTTCTTGGACACCGGCACCCGGCGTCCCGCGCGCTGCTCATGGGTGAGCGGCTCGCCGTCGATGAAGATGTAGCCGTCGGTGAGCTCCTCCAGAGTCATCACCAGGCGCAGGATGGTGGTCTTCCCGGAGCCGGACGGGCCGATCAGGGTCACCCGCTCCCCGCGCTCGACCGTGAAGTTCAGGTCCTTGAGCACCACATTGGAGCCGAAGCACTTCTCCACATCACGGAACTCGATGACCGGTGTGGTGGCCTCGGAGACCGTCGTGGCCCCGGCGGGGGAGGGGTCAGTGGGCGTAGGCAAGACGCTTCTCCAATCGACTGATCAGAAGGGCAGTGGGGTAGCTGGCGGCCAGGAAGATCAGGCCTGCCAGCACGAAGACCTCGGTGTAGCGGAACGTGGGGGCGCCGATCTGCCCGGCGACGGTCACCATCTCCGCCACCGAGATGACGATCAGGAACGGGGTGTCTTTGAACATGGAGATCGCATAGTTGCCCAGGGAGGGCACGGTGGAGCGCAGCGCCTGAGGGATGACCACGCGCCGCCAGGTCCGTGCCGCGGACATCGACAGCGCCGTCGTCGCCTCCCACTGACCCTTGGGGACGGATTCGATCCCCGCCCGGTACACCTCCGACATGTAGGTGGCGTAGTGGACGCCGAAGACGATGATGCCGATGGTCATCCCGTCCAGCCACATGAAGGTCCAGAACATGAAGATCAGCTGGACCACCAGCGGGGTCATCCGGATGAAGTTGGCCATCCACTTCACGACCCAGGCCAGGGGGCGCGGCAGCACCCGCATCAGAATGGCGATCACCAGGCCCAGCACCGCGGCGATGAGGGTGCCGACCACCGTCACCACCAGGGTGACCTTCAGGAAGGCCATGAGCATGTCCGGCAGGGCGTGGAAGGCGAACTCCCAATCCCAGAACGGGCTCTCCCGGACCTCCTCCTCGTCGACCAGAGTGGGGTCCTCGATGTCGGCGGCGCGCAGCACATGCTGGATCATCGGGCACCTCCTGCAGCGGACTTCTCGGCGGTGGGCTCAGCACCTGCGCCCACGGACTCCGGGACTGTCGTGGGCGGCTTGGGAGAGAGGATCTCCTTCAAGGAGGGGCCGCGGCCGAGCTTGTGCTTGGCGCGTGCCTCGAGAGCCTGCATGAACAGAGTGAGGATCAGGGCCAGGATGAAATAGACCACCAGGCCGATGAACGCATGGGAGAACCAGATGTCTGTGGGACGACGCAGGTTGTTCAGCTCGGCAGTGAAATCGTTGACGAAGGGGATGATGTAGGCGATCGCGCTGCCCTTGAGCAGGTGGATCCACAGGTTCGCCAGTGAGGGGAGCATCAGCGCCCACGCCTGGGGGAAGATGATGCGGCGCATCTTGTGCGACCAGGACATCGACAGGGCCGTCGTCGCCTCCCACTGGCCCTTGGGCACGGTGGTCAGGGACGCCCGGACGGCCTCGGCTCCATAGGCGCCGTAGTTGATGCCCAGGGCGAGCACGCCCAGCAGGAACGTGTTGCGGATCAGTCCTTCGAACGGCAGGTCCGGGTTGCGCATCCAGATCTGCGGCAGCACGTACAGCAGCAGGAACAGCAGGACCACCAGGGAGATGCCGCGGAAGAACTCGATGATCACCCGCGCAGGGATCCGCAGCCAGAGGTTCGGGCTGCCGGCCGCCAGGCCCAGCACGACGGCGACGGCGAACGCCAGCAGCCCACCGTAGAGCGCCAGCTGCACCGTGGTCCACAGGCCCGCCAGCAGGCGGTCGGACCAGTTGACCACGACCTCGAAATAGCCTGGCCAGTCTTCCCAGAAGTTCATCGGCCCCTCTCAGAGCTCTGCGGTGACACACTCTGCGGCCGGTTCCGGGTGGAACCGGCCGCAGAGATCAGCGGACGGAGCGGCTCAGTCCTCGAGGTACTGCTCGGTCAGCTCGGCAGGGTCTTCGTCGCAGAGCTGCTGGGCAGTCAGGTCGCTCGGGGGCATCTCATCCTCGGTGAAGCCGAACTCGCTCACCAGGTCGAGGTACTCGCCGGACTCCTTGAGGTCGCTCAGGTGCTCGTTGAACTCCTCGAGCAGCTCCTCGTCGTCGGGACGGAAGGCGTGGGCGCCCACGGAGAGCTCGTGGGCGAAGGAGTCGGTGACCTCCACGCCGTCCTGGTCGCCCGCCATGGTCTCCAGGGAGATGGCCGTCAGGGCGAAGACGTCGGCGCGGCCGCCCTGGACGAAGTCGATGCCGTCATCGGCGGAGTCCACGGTGTCGTGATCGACGCCGACCTCATCCATGTAGCCGGACTCCACGGCGCCGCTCAGCGCGATGACGTCAAGGTCGGCGTTGGCCAGGTCCTCGAAGTTGTGGACGTCGTGCGGGTTGCCCTCCTCCACCAGCAGGGCGGTGGTGTAGACCAGCTCCGGCTCACCGAAGGCCGCCTCGGCGCAGCGCTCCGCGTTGATGGACATGCCCGCGGAGACCACGTCCCAGTGTCCGGCGCTCAGGCCCGGGATGAGGTTGCCCCACTCGGGCTCCTCTTCGATGGTGATGTCATAGCCCATGCGCTCGCCGAAGATCTCCTCCGCCACGGCGATGGTGGCGCCGGTGGGCTCGCCGGTCGCCTCATCGATCCACGAGTAGGGCTCTTCGCCGAACAGCGCGATGGTCAGCGCCTCGCCGGCGGCCTCGCCGTTGCCGTCACCAGTGGTGTCGTCGGTGTCATCGCCGTTGCCGCAGGCGGTCAGGGCGAGCAGCGCGGCGGCGCTGAGCGCGCCGGCCTTCACTGCCAGGGAAGTTGTGGTGGCCATGCGTGAGTACCTCATCCTGTGGTGTCCGTCGTCGATGCGAGTGAGCACGCGCTGCGCACTCGTTCTCACGCTAGTGACATCTAAAGGATTTGGAAACTGTTTTCTGCCCGGATTGATTAGTTGTGACGCCCGTCCAGCCTCCGAGGAATGCCCCGAGGAAAAGAGTCACGATATGGGTGCCAGGTGGACGGACTCCCGCGACGGCGGGGGTGTGCGCAGGGCCCTATGGCCTCTGGAAAGCAGGTGTGATGTCTTCGTCGGAATGAAACATCACGCTTGGATAACGTTCTCGCCGCAAGGGCGCCAGGGCGGGGTCAGGAGAGGCTGCGGCGTCCCTCGAAGGCACGTCCGAGGGTGACCTCGTCGGCGTACTCGAGGTCGCCCCCGACCGGCAGGCCCGAGGCCAGCCGGGTGAGGGAGATGCCCAGTGAGCCCAACATGCGCACCAGATAGGTGGCAGTGGCCTCGCCCTCCAAGTTCGGATCCGTGGCCACGATGACCTCCTGGACCGTGTCGTCGGAGAGACGGTTCAGCAGCTCGCGGATGTGCAGCTGCTCCGGCCCGATGCCGGCGATCGGATTGATGGAGCCGCCGAGCACATGGTAGAGCCCGCGGAAGGAACGGGTCCGTTCGATGGCCATGACGTCCTTGGACTCCTCCACCACACAGATGATGGAGCGGTCCCGTCGATCGTCCTGGCAGATGCGGCAGGTCTCCTGCTCGGAGACGTTGAAGCAGATCTGGCAGAACTTCACCTTCTCCTTCACGGAGACGATCGCCTCCGCGAGCCGACGCATGTCCTCGGTGTCGGCCTCCAGGATGTGGAAGGCCACGCGCTGGGCTGACTTGGGCCCGATGCCGGGGAGCCTGCCGAGCTCGTCGATCAGGTCTTGGACTGCACCCTCATACACGGTCAGGACGCGCCTTTCTCAACGGGGACGGGACGGGCGGCACGATGACGGCGGAACGCGCAGATGGCCGGATGAGCGTCAGTCTACTGGGGGCCCTCGCCCAGCCGACGCTCCTCGAGCAGGGTGCCGTCGAGGACGCGTTCGATCGCCTTGCGGCCGAACACCGTGGACTCCTCCACGGTGATGTCGTCGTCGCTGGGGATGTCCTCGATCTCCGGGGCCGGAGCGGCTCCGGTCCCAGCCTCGCTGCGGGGGCCGGCTCCCGCTCCGGGGGCCGCACCTGGGGGAGGGCCCTGGTCGTACAGGGGGTCGGGCGGCGGAGGAGCGTCGTCCCAGCCCGGGGGCTCGGCCCCGGCCGCCCGTTTGGCCATCCGCTCCTTGATGGCTGCGATCCGGCCGGACGCTCCGGGTGAGGTTCCCGACGGCGCGCCGTTGCGTTCCGCGCGCGGGGCCGCCGAGGCTGGGCCCACCGCCTCCGCGGCGGGAGCACCGGGTGCCGGGGTCCGAGAGGAGCCGGGCCGGGAGCTGGACGGCCGGGCGAACACGGGCACGCGAGGCTTCGTCGCGGACTCCTCCGCGGAGGTCGGATCAGAGGACTGCTCGGACTGCGGCCCGGGCTGCGGAGTGAGATCAGGAAGCGGGTACGGAGCGGGAGTCTGGGCGCGGGACACGTCGATGTCGGATGCCTCCATTCCCGGTGTCTCGACGCTGGGCACCCGAGCGGTGGTGGGCCCATAGGTAGGGTCGGTCAGCTCCACGGGGTCGGTGGCCGCACCGGCCTCCGAGGGGGAGTCGGCAGACAGGGCGGAGCCGGCCGGGTCGCCGCTGGGCTGACCGTTCCACGCCGGGTGGGGCGAGGGCGGGGCCTGAGGCGGTTCGGGATCCGCGTCGTAGGGCTCCGGCGTCTCCTCGGCCATCCAGGCCGGGGCACCGTCCGATTCGTGCCCGGTGGGGCTTGCGGGGCCCGCCTCGACGGGCGCCGGGCGTGCGGGGGCTTCTGCCGCCGGCGGCGTGGTCTGCGCATGGGAGCTCCAGGTGCCGGGCTGTGGCGGGTGCTGCTCACGAGGCAGGCTCGAGCCGTCCGACCCAGCAGGCGCGGGGTCCGGCTGCGCTGAGGGTGCCGGCGTCGGCCGGCTAGGACCTTTTGGGGACTGACCAGCTGCCGGGGGAGCACCTCCAGTGATGAGGTCGAAGCTGACCTGCAGGCCCAGGACCTGCTGGATGGCGGCGTTGAGGGCCTGGTCACCGCGTCGGTTCGCGAAGGTGGAGCGGGCGCCGTCGTTGGTGAACGCGATCGTGAGAGTCTGACCGTCGAAGCCGGCCACCGAGGCGTTGTCCTTGACCAGCATCCACAGCAGTCGCGACTGGGAGGCCAGCTGTTGGACGATCTCCGGCCAGGCTCGGCGCATCATCTCCGCCCGGGACCCGCTGGGGGCCGTGCCCTGCGGTGCGGCAGGGTTGGCCGGCGCGTGAGGCGGTGCCGAGTCGGCAGGACCGGGCGCGGTGGGTCCCGGCGCGGTGGGTCCCGGCGCGGTGGGTTCCGCCTCGGTGGGTGTGGGCTCAGCGGACGGTGTGGCTCCGGGAGCAGCCGAGGGCACGTCTGCCGGAGCGGCAGCCTCCTCGGTGGGGCCCTCGGGCCTGATCGTCTGCGCTGCCGGCGCCTCCGCGAAGCGGGAGGACTCAGCTCCTGGGCGCGGGACGCCGGGGGTGGCCCAGCCGTCGTCGTCGGCTGCGGGTGCGGAGGCCGCCGCGGGTGCAGCGGCGGCAGCAGGGTTCGAGGCCGCGAGGGGCTCGGCCGCCGGAGCCTGCGCGGGGGCCTCAGAGACGGACGACGGCACCGGCGCAGGAGCCTGGCCGGAAGGCGGCGCCGACGTCGGCGCGGGCACCGTCTCAGAGGCAGGTGGAGCTGCGGATGTCGGCTGGGCCGCGGTCTGGGTGGGGTCCTCGGCGGGAGGAGTCGCTCCGGAGCCGGAGACGAAGTCCACGCGTCGCTCCAGACGCTCGAGCCGCGCGGCCAGGCTGGAGGTTCCCTGATCAGCATGCGGCAGCAGCAGCCGGGCCATCAGCAGCTCCAGGTGCAGCCGCGGTGAGGTCGCCCCCACCATGTCGGTCAGCGCCTGGGCGGTGATGTCCGCCGCTCGCGAGAGCTCCGCGGAGCCGACCTTGCCCGCCTGGGCCTGCATGCGGCGGATCTGGTCGTCCGGGACGCCGCGTAGGATCGACCCGGGCGAGTCCGGCACCGACTTCACGATGATCAGATCCCGCAGCCGCTCCAGCAGGTCCTCGACGAAGCGTCGAGGGTCCTGACCCGACTGCACCACGCGGTCGACCACGGAGAACGCGGTGGAGCCGTCCAGGCCCGCCACCGCGTCGACGACGTCGTCCAGCAGCGCGCTGTGGGTGAAGCCCAGCAGGGCTACGGCCCGGTCATAGTCCAGCCCTGCCTCGGTGGATCCGGCGATCAGCTGGTCCAGCACGGAGAGGGTGTCACGGACCGAGCCGCCGCCGGCGCGGATCACCAGGGGCAGCACGCCGTGCGCCACCGGCACCCGCTCCTGCTCGCAGAGCCGCTGCAGATAGTCCAGCAGCGGCTCCGGCGGCACCAGCCGGAACGGGTAGTGGTGGGTGCGGGAGCGGATGGTCCCGATGACCTTGTCCGGCTCCGTCGTGGCGAAGATGAACTTGATGTGCTCCGGCGGCTCCTCCACGATCTTCAGCAGCGCGTTGAAGCCCGCCGCTGTGACCATGTGAGCCTCATCGATGATGAAGATCTTGTAGCGGTCCCGCACCGGGGCGAAGGTGGCCCGCTCCCGCAGATCGCGGGCGTCGTCGACACCGCCGTGGGAGGCCGCGTCGATCTCGATCACGTCCAGCGATCCCGGACCGCCGGTGGCCAGGTCCCGGCAGGACTCACAGTGTCCGCACGGGGTGCCGGTGGGGCCCTCCGCACAGTTCAGGCAGCGGGCCAGGATCCGGGCTGAGGTGGTCTTGCCGCAGCCGCGCGGCCCGGAGAAGAGATAGGCGTGTGAGACGGCGTCCTTGCCCAGTGCCGTGACCAGGGGTGCGGTGACGTGCTCCTGGCCGATCACATCGGCGAACGTGTCGGGGCGATACCGGCGGTACAGGGCTGTGCTCACAGTGAAGAACCTTACCGTCTGGGTGGGACACATGCATTCGGCCGGTCAGGCGGCCAGCGCGTTCACGGCGGCGCCGGCACACCGGGAGGACCGCCCCCGGCGGCCCGGGATCAGGGCTTCAGCGGCCGACGTCGGGCGTCGCCCCAGGCGTCGGAGAGGCCGCCGGGGCGGACTTCTGACGTGCTGCGCGCTCCTTGAGCCTCGTCGCCACCTGTTTCTGCCGCGGGTAGACGTAGAGCCACGTGGTCCAGGGCCGCAGCCACACCATCAGCAGCGTGAGCGCCAGGCCCAGCACCGTGGTGATGCCGACATGCCAGATCGGAGCGACCTCCATGCGGGCGAGCGCCCGGTGGATGACCACCAGGATCGGGAAATGCGCCACATAGACCACGATCGAGCTGCGGCCGGTCCATTCGAGGAACCGTGACACCCCGCCCCGGGGCAGCCGCGGAGCCAGCCAGAGGATCACGCCCAGGCCCAGCAGCGAGATCCCGGCGGCCTGCCAGGTGCCCATCCGCAGCGCCAGGTCCTCCCGGCCCTGATGGGAGAAGACCGCGGCGACGACGGCCATGGCCACCACCAGCATCCAGGGGGCTCGCAGCCACCGGTCCATGTGCCGGCAGGCCCAGGCGCCGAGGAAGAAGAACGCCCCGTAGTACAAGGTCTTGTGGGGCAGCCCCGACGGGACCTCCACCAGCACGACGGCGGCCATCATCGCCGCCGAGACCAGCAGGAAGGGGAGCTTCTGCAGCAGGGCGGCCAGCGCGTAACAGATGATCAGGGCCAGCAGGAACCACAGATAGTCGCCGGTGATCCAGTAGGACAGCTCGAAGGGCCCGTTGCGGTAGACGAACACCCCGTAGAGCACCATCCACACGGCCGCCGGCCAGACGATGGCCGCATACTTGCCCCACAGGTACTGGGGCAGCGGCTTGGCCAGCGAGCGCGGCAGCAGCATTCCGGACAGGAACATCAGCAGCGGCATCCGGAACGGCTCCAGGTACCGGTTGGTGAGGATCCATTCGCGGATGCCGGAGCCCGTCGACGTCGGGATGGACGCCGCGTGGAGGATCACCACCAGGATCACCGCCACGCCGCGGAGCAGGTCCATCCACTGCATGCGGCTGCTCGCGGGGGACTGCGCCGTGATCGGGCTGCTGGGTGTGGACATAGGTGTGCAGGTTCCTGGTTCGGGGAGGGAGGACTGCAGGAAGTGTACCGGTCCGTGCCGTCCAGATCCTGGAAGTTCCCTGAACGTGCTGGTCGACGGTGCGTGCCCGGGCTCGACCGCGGGGGGACGGCGGCGGCATCCGTGCCCTTCCCTCCGTCCTGACGGGGACCTAGGGTGACGACCATGGACACCTCCGATGCGCACACCACCGCTCCTGACGGCACCCCGGCTGAGATCCCGACGCCGTCGTCCTCACTGGCTCGCTCCGGTCCCGACGTCGGCGCTCCGGCGGCCGCCGCCGTCGACGCCTACGTGGAGCAGACGGTGGCGTGCCCCGGACCCGAGTTCGCCGAGGTGCAGCGTCGGGCTGAGGAGGGCGGGCTGCCTGCGATCGAGGTCTCTGCCGCGCAGGGCAAGCACCTGGAACTGATGGTCCGCATCTCCGGGGCGCGTCACGTGCTGGAGGTCGGCACCCTGGCCGGGTTCTCCACCCTCTGGATGGCTCGAGCCCTGCCCGCCGAGGGGCGCCTGGTCACCTGTGAGGTGGAGCCCCACCACGCCGACGTCGCTCGGGCCAACCTGGACGGCGCCGGCGTGGGGGAGACGGTGGACATCCGCGTGGGCCCCGCCGAGGACACGCTGCTGAGCCTGGTGGACGAGGTCGCCTCAGGGGCCCGTCCGCCGTTCGACCTGGTCTTCCTCGACGCCGACAAGGCCGGCAACCCCCGCTACCTGGAGCTGGTGATGGAGATGGTCCGGACCGGGAGCGTCATCATCGGCGACAACGTGGTCCGCGGCGGCGCGGTCCTGGACGCCGAGTCCGAGGACCCGGACGTCCAGGGCATCCGCCGCTTCCTCACGCTGCAGGGTCAGCACCCTCGCCTGGAGGCCACCGCCGTGCAGACGGTCGGGGCCAAGAGCTGGGACGGGTTCAGCCTGGCCGTGGTCACGGACGGCTGAGGCGGCTCCCGCCCTCGTCGAGCGGGGCGCGGCTCAGGACTCCGCGGCTGCTCCGGGCGGCCCCACCGGGATCTCCGGCTGCAGGTAGACGCTGCCCCCGGCGGCGGCGAACTCCCGGCTCTTGGCGGCCATGCCCTGCTCCACGATCCTGCGCTGGTCCTCCGCCGAGCCGAACTCGTCGCGGATGTCCTGGGAGATCCGCATGGAGCAGAACTTCGGTCCGCACATGGAGCAGAAGTGGGCGGTCTTCGCAGGCTCGGCCGGCAGGGTCTCGTCGTGGAACGCCTGGGCGGTCTCCGGGTCCAATGCCAGGGCGAACTGGTCCTTCCACCGGAACTCGAAGCGGGCCTTGGACAGCGCGTCGTCCCGCGCCTGGGCGGCCGGATGTCCTTTGGCCAGGTCCGCGGCGTGGGCGGCGATCTTGTAGGTGATCACGCCGGCCCGGACGTCCTCGCGGTTCGGCAGCCCCAGATGCTCCTTCGGGGTGACGTAGCACAGCATGGCGGTGCCGTAGCGGGCGATCTCGGTGGCCCCGATCGCGCTGGTGATGTGGTCATAGCCCGGGGCGATGTCGGTGACCAGCGGCCCCAGCGTGTAGAACGGTGCTCCGTGGCAGAGCTCCTGCTGACGCTCCACGTTCTCTCGCACCAGGTGCAGGGGGATGTGGCCCGGGCCCTCCACCATGACCTGCACGTCGTGCTCCCAGGCCCGTCGGGTCAGCTCCGCGAGCGTGTCGAGCTCCGCGAACTGGGCCTCGTCGTTGGCGTCCGCGATGGAGCCGGGACGCAGCCCGTCGCCCAGGGAGAACGCGACGTCGTAGGTGGCGAAGATCTCGCACAGCTCGTCGTAGTGCGTGTAGAGGAAGTTCTCCTGGTGGTGGGCCAGGCACCAGCCGGCCATGATGGACCCGCCGCGGGAGACGATGCCGGTGACGCGCTCGGCGGTCAGCGGCACATGGCGCAGCAGCACTCCGGCGTGGACGGTCATGTAGTCCACCCCCTGTTCGCACTGCTCGATCACGGTGTCCCGGAAGACCTCCCACGTGAGGGCCGAGGCGTCGCCGTCGACCTTCTCCAAGGCCTGGTAGATCGGGACCGTGCCGATGGGCACCGGGGCGTTGCGCAGGATCCATTCTCGGGTGGTGTGGATGTCATCTCCGGTGGAGAGGTCCATGACGGTGTCCGCACCCCACCGGGTGGCCCACCGCAGCTTGTCCACCTCCTCGGCGATGGAGCTGGTGACCGCCGAATTGCCGATGTTGGCGTTGATCTTCACCAGAAACTCCCGTCCGATGACCATCGGCTCGGACTCCGGGTGGTTGATGTTGTTCGGAATGATGGCCCGCCCGGCCGCCACCTCGGCGCGCACCTTCTCCGCGTCACAGCCTTCCCGCAGGGCCGCGTAGCGCATCTCCTCGGTGATGACGCCCCGCCGCGCGTAGTGCATCTGGGTGACCTTCTTCCCCGGAAAGGCGCGCCGCGGCACGGGACGTCTGCCGCGCCACTCGTCGCTGGCCGCCCCGCGACGCACCGCCGAGCGGCCGTCGTCGTCGAGGTGACGCCCCCGGCCGGTGTACTCCTCGGAGTCCTGCCGGGAGAGGATCCACGGTTCGCGGAAGGGCGGCAGCCCGTCCAGTGGGTCGCCGCCGGGGCCCGCGGTCCGGTAAGCCTCGAACGGCTCATTGGCGGAGTCGTCCGGCGAGTCGTGCAGGTGGATCCGGGTGACGGGGACCTCAAGGCCGGAGCCGTCGGTGATGCTGGCCCGCTCGTGGGCGGGGTGAGCCTCCTCCGTGGGGGAGGCGGTGGTGTTCGCCGAAGGGGCGGTGTGCACAGAGAAATCGCTCATGATGAGCCCTCACTTCCTACGCCGGCATGACCCGGTCAGGTTCGACGGTCCAGGCGTGCATCGCCTGATCTCAGCCCCTGCAGGGGCACCCGTGTGGACTCGATGAGCGTAACGCACCTCCCGACGCCGACGTCGGCGTGTGACGAGGTGGCCTGGGGCGAGAGTTATAGGCCAGAATGTGTGTACAGCACGGCCGGGGATCGTTGATATAGCGGGGATGTAGGGGCCTGCACATGCTTTGAAAGCATGTGGGGTGA
>NZ_BAAAVT010000017.1:0-92766 GCF_039534665.1 Nesterenkonia aethiopica
ACATCATCGCCATGACGAAAGACTCGAGGACTAGGTTCAGTGGGCTCCACTGCGGCTCCTGATGAACAGGCCGGTGCAACCACCGATAGACCCCGCCCGCTTCGCCTGGCGTGCGATCTGCGGGAAGATGACTCCTCGTACAGCTCCCTGCGGCGGCTCTGCCGCAGGCCCCACCCAGACCGCGGCCACCCGCGCGATACCCGTGCGACCCACGACAGCAGAAGACCCCGCCGCCGTGCTCCGGCTGCGGGGTCCTGCACTGACGGCGCCTCGGCCTCGGGTCAGGCGCCCGGGTAGCTGCGCTCCGGCTCACCGATGTAGAGCTGACGCGGTCGCCCGATCTTGGTGGAGGGGTCCCTCATCATCTCGCGCCACTGGGCGATCCAGCCGGGCAGGCGACCGAGGGCGAAGAGCACGGTGAACATCTTCTCCGGGAAGCCCATCGCCTTGTAGATGAGGCCCGTGTAGAAGTCGACGTTCGGGTAGAGCTTGCGCTCGATGAAGTAGTCGTCCTCCAGCGCCTTCTGCTCGAGCCGCTGGGCGATGTCGAAGAGCTCGTCGTCGCCGCCGAGCTTGGCCAACATGGAGTCAGCGATGCCCTTCACCACCCGGGCACGCGGGTCGTAGTTCTTGTACACGCGGTGCCCGAAGCCCATCAGACGGACGCCGTCCTCCTTGTTCTTGACCTTCTCCATGAAGGCCTCGGGGCTGACGTCGCCCGCCTGGATCTGGCGCAGCATCTTCAGCACCGCTTCGTTCGCGCCGCCGTGGGCCGGGCCGAACAGGGCGTTGATCCCCGCGGAGATGGAGGCGAACATGTTCGCCTGCGAGGAGCCCACCAGACGGACCGTGGAGGTGGAGCAGTTCTGCTCGTGGTCGGCGTGCAGGATCAGCAGGGTGTCCAGCGCCTTGACGATCTCGGGGTCCAGCTCGTACTGCTCGGCGGGCACACCGAAGCAGCCGCGCAGGAAGTTCTCCACCAGGTCCAGGTTGTTGTCCGGGTAGAGCATCGGCTGGCCGATGGACTTCTTGTACGCGTAGGCGGCGATGGTGGGGACCTTCGCCAGCAGTCGGTAGGTGGAGCGCTCGACGTGCTCGTCGTCGAAGGGGTCGAGCGAGTCCTGGTAGAAGGTCGACAGGGCCGAAACGGCCGAGGACAGCACCGGCATCGGGTGGGCGTCACGTGGGAAGCCGCCGAAGAAACCCTTGAGCTCCTCGTGCAGCAGCGTGTGGCGGCGGGTGAGGTTGTCGAAGGCGTCCAGCTGCTCCGCGGTGGGCAGCTCGCCGTAGATGAGCAGGTAGCTCACCTCGAGGAAGTTCGAGTGCTGAGCGAGCTGCTCGATCGGGTAGCCGCGGTAGCGCAGGATCCCCTCGGCACCATCGATGTAGGTGATCGCCGACTTCGCGTTCGCGGTGTTCATGAATCCGGGGTCGTAGGTGACCGCCCCGGTGGTCTTCAGCAGCGGAGCGATGTCGAGCCCGTCATTGCCTTCCACGGCATTCTCGACGGGTAGCTCGAGCTCCTGGTCCTGATAGCTCAGGCGGGCTGCTGTCTGCTCAGTCATGCGGTCTCCTCATCAGAAACACTCGTACGCAACTCTGACAACCTACCTGGTCGTCACGTCGCGTCGCCAGTTGTGTCACGTTTCACGTCGGGCGCCGGGACGGGCCCGGCGCGGGGTCATCTCAGCCGTGCAGAGGCGGCGGCGATCCGCTCATCGGAGGCGGTCAGCGCCACCCGGATGAACCCGTCCCCGTGCTCCCCGTAGAACACACCAGGGCCGACGACGATGCCGCGCGCGGCCATCTGCTCCACCAGCGTCCACGAGTCGGAGGCGCCGTCGGTGCACCACAGGTAGAGCCCGGCGTCGGAGTGCTGCACCTGCAGACCGGCGGCCTGCAGGGCGGGCAGCAGCCGCTCCCGTCGCCGACGGTAGACCTCCCGCTGGGCGTCGACGTGCGCGTCGTCGCTCAGCGCCACCCGCAGCGCCTCCTGCACGGGTGCCGGCATGATCATCCCCGCATGCTTGCGGGTGTTGACCAGTCCGGCGATCAGCTCCGGGCAGCCGGCGACGAACGCCGCACGGTACCCGGCCAGGTTCGACTGCTTGGAGGCCGAGTAGACCGCCAGCAGTCCCGCGTGATCGCCGGCGCTGACCCGGGGATCGAGCACGGAGGGGACGTCGTCGACCATCCACGGCAGCTCGGCGTAGCACTCGTCGGAGGCGACGACGGCGCCGAGGCGCCGAGCCAGCCGAACCACCGCGGCCATGCTCTCGACGCCCGTGACCGCCCCGGTCGGGTTCGACGGCGAGTTCAGCCAGATCAGCTTCACCCGTGACAGGGTCTCCTCGTCCACCTCGGCCGGGTCCTCGACCGCCAGCGGGGTGGCCCCGGCGATCTGGGCCCCGATGTCGTAGGTGGGATAGGCGACCTTCGGCCGCAGCACGACGTCGCCCTCCCCCAGCCCCAGCAGGGTCGGCAGCCAGGCGACGAGCTCCTTGGAGCCGATCGTGGGCAGCACGGCCTCCGGGTCCAGGCCCTCGACGCCGCGGCGCCGAGCGAACCAGGAGACCACCGCCTCGCGCAGCTCACGCCGTCCGTGGGTGGTCGGGTATCCCGGTGCATCCGCGGCGGAGGCCAGTGCCTCGCGGATCACTGCGGGAGTGGGATCCACGGGGGTCCCGATGGAGAGGTTGACCGCGCCGTCGGGGTGGGCGGCCGCCTGCTCCAGGTACGGAGCCATGGCGTCCCACGGGTAGTCAGGAAGCGTGAGCATAGGCGGCAGTCAGTGCTCCTGCGGAGGCAGTGCGGAGATGACCTCGTGGTCCTTAGCGATCATGCCGACCTTCGCCGCACCGCCCGGAGAGCCGATGTCGTCGAAGAACTCGACATTGGCCCGGTAGTACTCGGACCACTCCTCCGGGACGTCGTCCTCGTAGTAAATGGCCTCCACCGGGCAGACGGGTTCGCAGGCGCCGCAGTCTACGCACTCGTCGGGGTGGATGTAGAGCGACCGTTCGCCCTCATAGATGCAGTCCACCGGGCATTCCTCGATGCAGGCCTTGTCCTTCAGGTCCACACAGGGAAGGGCGATGATGTAAGTCATGGACTCCTCTGTCTCTCCTGGCCACCGGACGGTGACCCGGGAATGCCGGTCGGTGGGCGAGGCGACCGGCGACTGTACTCAGGTGCACGCGGCACATGGCGTGCCGGTGGACTCCAGTCTACCGATCCGGAGCTGCGGATGTCCCAGCGGGCGCCGGTCTCTGCGTCACATGAGGAAGCCCTCGCCCGGGGTCGGGCGGGAGCGGGCGACGGCGGCGTCACGGGCGAGGATCCACTTCACCAGCACCATGGACACCAGCGTGATGCCCGCACTGCCCAACCACCAGATCAGTGAGGCGATCGTCGGCCCGGGCAGCAGCTCCATCGCCTCGGCGCTGTAGGGCACCATGAGCTGGTCCGGACCCGGCCAGAGATAGGCGACGGTGGCCACGGTGAAGGTGGTGATGCCCATGACGGTGGGCTCCAGCAGCGAGTCGGCCCGCAGGCCGGCCCAGAGCTGGGCGAGCAGGCACAGCAGCAGCGCCACCGCCGCACCCCAGGGGATCACGAACCCGCTGTGGGTCTCCCCCAGCATCCACAGGTTGCCGTGCACCGCAGTGCCCAGCACTCCGATGACGGCTCCGGCGGAGAAGCAGATCCCCATCAGCACGGGGCGGTTCCGCGGGCGGTTGCGCGCGATGCGCTCCGGACCTGCCGGGTCCGAGGTCGCACCGTGGGCTGATCCGTCCGCTGCTCCGTGCTGATGGGGAGGGGTGGTCACTGGGCCGCGCTCTTCTTCTTCCGGGATTCCTTCAGGCGGTCCGAGGCGTTGAGGGTGACCTTGCGGATCCGGATGGACTCCGGGGTGACCTCCACACACTCGTCGTCGTTGGCGAACTCGAGGGACTCCTCCAAGGTGAGCTTGACCGGCGGGGTCAGGCCCTCGAAGCTGTCGGCGCTGGCGGCGCGCATGTTGGTCAGCT
This sequence comes from Nesterenkonia aethiopica, assembly GCF_039534665.1. Taxonomy (NCBI): domain Bacteria; kingdom Bacillati; phylum Actinomycetota; class Actinomycetes; order Micrococcales; family Micrococcaceae; genus Nesterenkonia; species Nesterenkonia aethiopica. Next base: position 4,032 of record NZ_BAAAVT010000017.1, read on the forward strand.
TCTTCTCCTTGGTGATGTTGACCTCCATGTCCTCGTTGCGGGAGTTCTCCCCCACCACCTGGCCCTCATAGACCTCGGACTGGGCCTCCACGAAGAAGGTGCCGCGCTCCTGAAGGTTGATCATGGCGAACGGAGTGGCCGATCCGGCGCGGTCCGCCACCAGAGAGCCGGAGATCCGGTACTCGATCTCGCCCTTCCACGGCTCGTATCCGGCCGCGTAGGAGGAGGCGATGCCGGCCCCGCGGGTCTCAGTGAGGAACTTGGTGCGGAAACCGATGAGCCCGCGGGCGGGAACCATGAACTCCATGCGGATCCAGCCGGTGCCGTTGTTCGTCATGGTGGTCATGGTGCCCTTGCGGGCGGCCATGAGCTGGGTGATCGCACCCATGTGCTCTTCGGGGGCGTCGATGGTCATGTTCTCCATCGGCTCGTGGAGGACTCCGTCGATCTCACGGGTGACCACCTGCGGCTTGCCCACGGTCAGCTCGAAGCCCTCACGGCGCATCTGCTCCACCAGGATGGCCAGGGCGAGCTCGCCGCGGCCCTGGACCTCCCAGGTGTCAGGACGCTCCGTGGGGAGCACCTTGATGGAGACGTTGCCGATGAGCTCCTTGTCCAGTCGGTCCTTGACCTGACGGGCGGTGACCTTCGCGCCCTTGACGCGGCCGGCCATCGGGGAGGTGTTGATGCCCACCGTCATGGAGATCGCCGGGTCGTCCACGATGATGTTCGGCAGCGGCTTCGGGGACTCCAGGTCGGTGAGGGTCTCGCCGATCATGATGTCCTCGATGCCGGCCACTGCCACGATCTCGCCGGGCCCCGCGGACTCGGCGGAGACCCGCTCCAGGCCCTTGGTGGCCAGCAGCTCGGTGATCTTGACCGTCTTGACCGAACCGTCATTGCGCGCCCAGGCGACCTGCTGGTTCTTCCGCAGTGTGCCGTTGAAGATGCGCAGCAGCGCCAGGCGGCCCAGGAACGGCGAGGCGTCCAGGTTGGTCACGTGGGCCTGGAGGACCTCGTCGGCGTCGTAGCGCGGGGCCGGGACGTGCTCCAGGATGGTGGAGAACAGCGGCTCGAGGTCCTCGTTCTCCGGCAGACCGCCGTCGGCGGGCTGCTCGGTGGAGGCCCGGCCGGCCTTGCCGGAGGCGTAGACCACGGGGACGTCCAGCACGGAGTCCAGGTCCAGGTCAGGGTTCTCCTCGGCGACGTCGGAGGCCAGCCCGAGCAGCAGGTCCATGGTGTCGGAGACGACGCCGTCGATGCGGGCGTCGGGGCGGTCCGTCTTGTTGACCACCAGGATGACGGGCAGCTGGGCGTTGAGCGCCTTGCGCAGCACGAAACGCGTCTGCGGCAACGGCCCCTCGGAGGCGTCGACGAGCAGCACGACGCCGTCGACCATGGACAGCCCGCGCTCGACCTCGCCACCGAAGTCGGCGTGTCCGGGGGTGTCGATCACGTTGATGGTGACCTTTTCGGTCCCGGCATGCTCAGCGGCGGCCGGACCGGAGTAGAACACGGTGGTGTTCTTGGCCAGGATCGTGATGCCCTTCTCCTTCTCGAGGTCCCCGGAGTCCATGACTCGGTCCTCGAGGTCGCCATGGCCACCGACGGCCTTGGTCTGACGCAGCATGGCGTCGACCAGGGTGGTCTTGCCGTGGTCGACGTGGGCGACGATCGCGACGTTGCGCAGGTCCTGACGCTCGTCAGTGCCTGCTTGTGCGCGTACGGCAGCAGTGGTCATGTCGGGGCAGCGCCTTCCGGAGTAGAAAGAGGTGTGGATGGGGCCCCGCACCGCCGCTGAGCGGCGCAGGCACCCGATCCAGTGTACTGCCCCGGTGCAAACCGCCGGTGCGGCGTCGATCACCGTTCCGATCGGCTCGGGGCCGCACGCCCCGGGAGGCGGCCCGGTGGTCGCACCCTGTCCCACCGGGCCGCCGGTCCATGGACCGACGCGATCGCAGGTCAGCCGGGCAGCCGCCCCTGGTCGGCGAGCAGACGGAGCCGTGCCGCGCGACGTTCGGCCTGGGTCACGGGGTTCGGGACGGGCGCGGCGGCCAGCAGACGCCGGGTGTAGTCCTCCCGGGGCGCCCGCAGGATCTGGTCCTTGGTCCCCTGTTCCACGACTCGTCCGTTCTGCATCACCAGGATCTGGTCGGCCAGCTGGTCCACCACGGCGAGGTCATGGGTCACGAACAGGCAGGCGAAGGAGAACTGCTCCTGCAGCTCGGCGAACATCTCCAGCACGCGTGCCTGCACGGACACGTCCAGGGCGGAGGTGGGCTCGTCGGCGATCAGGATCGACGGGCTCAGGGAGAGTGCTCGGGCGATGCTGATGCGCTGCCGCTGGCCTCCCGAGAGCTCGTGCGGATACCGGTTGATCACGCTGGTCGGCAGCTTGACCGCCTCCAGGAGCTCCTCAGCGCGCCGGATGCGCTCCTGGGCTGTGCCCACCTTATGGATCACCATCGGTTCGGTGATGATGTCGCCGATCGGGAATCGGGGGTCCAGGGACGCCGCAGGGTCCTGGAAGACGACGCCGATCTCGCGCCGCAGCGCCTTGCGCTGCTTCCGCGGGAGCTGGGGAAGGTCCTGACCGCGAACCAGCAGCTCCCCCTCCTCGACCTCCAGCAGTCCCAGCACCGCCTTGGCGACGGTGGACTTGCCCGACCCCGACTCGCCGACCAGTCCGAGGATCTCGCCCGGCTGGACCCCGAAGTTCACCCCTTCCACCACGCGGATGGACTTCCCCCGGAACCTGTAGGCCAGAGCGAGGTCCTTGCCCTGCAGCGCGTACTCCGGCTCGATCGCTGCGGGGATCTCCTGCTCGCGGACCTCCACGGCGTGCTCACCGAGGTGCGGCATGGCGTCGAGCAGCCGCTGCGTATACGGGTGCTGCGGTCGAGTGAGGATCTCCTCGGCGGTTCCGTGCTCCACCACTTCGCCGTGGAACATCACCACGACACGATCGGCCATGTCCGCCACCACTCCCATGTTGTGGGTGATGAGCACGATGCCGGTGTTCAGCTCGTCCTTCAGCCGACGCAGCAGGTCCAGGATCTCCGCCTGGACGGTCACGTCGAGTGCGGTGGTCGGCTCGTCGGCGATGATGACTTTCGGCCCGCAGGCGATGGCCATCGCGATGACGATGCGCTGCCGCTGGCCTCCGGAGAACTGATGCGGATATTCGTGGATCCGTTTCTCCGGGTCAGGGATGCCGACCTGTTCCAGCAGCTCGATTGACCGCCGCAGCGCGTCCGTGCCGTAGGCCTTCCCATGGATCTCCAGCACCTCCACCATCTGGGTGGAGACCTTGAGCACCGGATTGAGCGCAGTCATCGGCTCCTGGAAGACCATGGAGATGTCGTTGCCGCGCAGCTTCCGCAGCTGAGACGCCGACATCGCCGTGACGTCCTTGCCGTCGAGCAGCACGGTGCCCTCGACGGCGGCATTGTCCGCCAGCAGGCCCATGGCGGTCGAGGAGGTCACCGACTTCCCGGACCCCGACTCTCCGACCACGGCGACGACCTCACCGGGGTGCAGGTCGAAGCTGACGCCTTTGACGGCGTCGATCTCCCCGAACTCCGTGGCGAAGCGGACCTTGATGTCCTGATAGCTCAGGATGGGCTGAGTCACTTCTTCCTCCTGCTCCGCCGCGTCGCCGCGGTGGGATCGGTGACCGAGGGGGCGGTCGTGGAACTTCCCGGGCCTCCCGGGGCTTCCCCGGCTCCGCCGATCCGCGCCTTGTGGCGCTGGGAGAACCCGCGCAGGCCCAGGGCGGTCAGCAGGCTCGGGCGCCGGTCCCCCACGCGCTGCTGGCGCGGGTCGTAGGCGTCCCGCAGCCCGTCCCCGATGAAGTTCACGGTCAGGGCGATGATGATGATGAAGATGCCCGGGAACCAGAACAGCCAGGGCCGCGTCCCCGAGGCGTTCTCATAGGTGGTGATGAGCAGACCCAGGGAGGTCTCCGGAGCCTGGACGCCCAGGCCGAGGTAGGACAGCGAGGACTCCAGCAGCACCGCTGCGGCGATCGAGAACGTCGCGTTGACGATGATCACGCCCACACTGTTGGGCAGCATGTGCTTCAGGATGATCCGCGACGGGGAGGACCCCATCGCCACGGCGGCGGAGACGTACTCCTTCTCCCGCAGGGAGAGCACCTCTGCCCGGACGAGCCTGGCGAGCCCGGTCCACGTGAAGCAGCCCAGGGCGAAGCCCAGCAGCACGATGTTGCCCTGGACCATCTGCCCGGCGATCGCCGCGAAGACCAGCAGCGGCACCACGATCACGAGGTCGGTCAGGCGCATCAGGATCGTCTCGATCCACCCGCGGAAGTATCCGGCCATCGCGCCGACGAGCACTCCGATGCCCGTGGAGACGACGCCGACCATGAAGGCGATGGTCAGCGACTGCTTCATCCCCTGCATGGTCAGGGCGAAATAGTCGCGTCCCAGGTTGTCCTGACCGAAGGGGTGTTCGCCGAGGATGGCGCCGTCCCGGAACATGGTGGGCACTCCGCCGTCGAGGATGGGTCCGGTCTCCCGGTAGCCCTTGTCCCACCAGCCGGGGATCCCCAGGAACCCGAGGGAGCTGAACGCGATCACTGTGCAGAACACCAGCACGATCAGCGAGATCACGGCCGGCTTGTGGGCGAAGAAGCGACGGCGCACCAGCTGCGCCTGGGAGAGGGACTGGCCCTTCTGCTCCAGCTTGGAGTCCTCGACCTCGGTGAGGTCGACCATCTGCTGGTCCAGGCCGTCGGCCGGGAGGTCCTGACCCGGCTGAGCCGACTGGTCCAGGTCGTCGGGGGGTCTGTTGATCGTGTCGCTCATACTCGAATCCTCGGGTCCAGGACGGCGTACATGATGTCCGCGATGAAGTTGAAGATCACGGCTACGAAGCCGGTGATCATCACGAAGCCCATGACGGGCGCAGGGTCCACGTTGCGCAGCCCGGTGATGAAGACTCCGCCCATGCCGTTCCAGTTGAAGATCGACTCCACGATGACGGTGCCTCCGATCAGTCCGGCGAAGTCGAAGGCCACGATGGTCGCCAGCGGGATCAGCGCGTTGCGGAAGGCGTGCTTGAAGACCACGGTGCGCTCGTTGGCTCCCTTGGCCCGGGCGGTGCGGATGTAGTCCTGGCGTGCCACCTCCAGCATCGAGGCGCGGGTGTAGCGGGTGTAGGTCGCCAGCGAGACGATCATCAGCAGCATCGTGGGGATCCACAGCTGGGTCAGCTGGTCCAGAGAGACCTGCCAGAAGGTCACGTCGTCCTCGGTGAACCGCCGGGTGTGCGAGCCGATGGTGCTCACCGGACGGGACTTCAGGCTCAGCAGGCTGGGCCAGTGGTACATGAAGTGGTCCAGCAGGATCAGCCCGGAGGTCAGCATCCCGGTGATCACCGCGACGGCGGTCGCCTGCCCCTTGGCGTAGCCGCCCATGGTGCGGGCGAGCACCAGGCAGATGGCGATGGTCAGCAGGAACAGCCCCAGCAGCAGGAACCACCCGCCGGCGGGTTCCGCGAGCAGCTCCCAGGTGGCGTAGTAGGACACGATCCCCAGGCCCGACACGGTCAGTGCCGTATAGAGCACCCTGCGGTTCCCGAGCCCGGCGAGCAGCGCCGTGAGCCCGACGGCGAGGCCGAGGCTCAGCACGATGATGCCGACCGCGCCGAGGCGCGGCTCATGGGCGAAGTTCGAGGCGTCGAAGTACCAGAGGGCCCCGACGCTCGCCACGAACGTCATGCCGGCGGTGATGACCCGGCGGAGAGGCTCCCCGCCGATGATCAGGGGCAGGGCGATGGCCAGGACCACGGATATCCCGAGCATCTGCCCCCAGCTGTAGCTGCCGTCAGCCATCCAGTTGTTGTAGCGGATGGCCAGCCACTCCTTCCCGAGCACCGCGGCCCAGAAGATCGGCAGGGAGAAGAACACGAACACGATGAACGAGACCGTGTAGTCGAACAGGGAGTACTGGCGGATCGCGGAGATGATCCCGATGAGGATGCCCAGCACGATCGAGGCGATCGTGGCGATGAACACCAGGCGCAGAGAATCCTGAGCGGCATTGGCCAGGATGCTGTTGAGATGCTGGCCGTCCCGATTGGTGCCGAAGTCGCAACTCAGGGTCACGCAGCCGGCCACGCCGCGGAACCACCACCAGTAGCGGATGTACCAGGGCTGATCCAGATTCATGGCCTGGGTCCGCTGCTCCATCTGGTGCGCGGCGTCAGGATCGTTGCTCTCGCGGAGGTCGGACAGAGGGTCGCCCGAGTGGACGACCATGAAGAAGACCAGGACGGAGGCCCCGAACAGCACGATGATCGTGCTGCCGAGGCGTTTGAGGATGTATGTCAGCACAGCTGAGGTTCGCCTTCCAAGGGTCGAGGAGACGGGGCGGCGGGGCCTGGCAGATTTGTGGTCTGTCAGACCCCGCCGCCTACGTGCTCAGCAGGAGAGCGGTCGCCGCTCCTGCCGTCTCGGCTGGTGAGAGTCAGTCAGGGACTGGTTCTCACTCAGCGCTGCGCTGCCACTGATCGGCGTTCCACGTGATGCCTGTCTGGGCGGAGGTGGCCCGCACGTTGTAGATCTCCGCATCCGAGGCGAAGATGCCGGGGTGGACGTAGAGCGGGATGCTCATGAGGTCATCCCACAGGATCTGCTCGATGCCCTGCAGCAGCGGGATGCGGTCCTCCTCGTCCATGGTGATCACCAGCTCGTCCCAGAGCTCGTCCAGCTCCTCGTTGCTCCAGGAGCCGTCGTTCTGGCCGCCGGTGGAGTGGTACATGTTGCGGCCCGAGGCGATCTGCCCGGAGCCGGCCCAGGCGAACATCGCCACGTCCCAGTCCCCGCTGGGGATGACCTCGGCGAAGAACGCCTCATGACCACCGTCGGAGATCTCGAAGCCGGCCTCTCCGCAGGCCTCGGCGATCAGCTGCACCTGGTCGGAGCGCCGCGGGTTGGGCGACTGGTAGCCGATCTCCACCTCGGCGCCGACGGCGTCGGCCTCCTCGAGGAGCTCGGCGGCGCGCTCGATGTCCTGCTCGTCGTAGCGGCCGTCGTAGGCCTCGCTGATGACCTCGTCATAGGTGTCCTCGAAGTTGAGCACTTCGCGGCCGTTGAGCAGCTCAGCCTCCGGGTAGAGCGGCTCGATGAGGTTGTCCAGGATCAGCTGGCGAGGCACGCAGAGTGCGAAGGCCTCACGCACGGCGTGGTCCTGGAAGACGGAGTCCTCGCTGTGGTTCATGTCCAGGTGCTCCCAGGTGGCGAGCTCCTGCTCGTGGATGACGATCTGGTCGCCCATGTTCTCCAGCTGCTGGAGGGTGTCCAGCGTGGCCTGGGGCGCGATCACATCGAGGTCGCCGTTCTCCATGGCCTGCGGCATGGATCCGTCGTCCACGAAGTGGAAGGTGATGCGCTCGGTGCCCGGAGGGGTGCCCCAGAAGTCCTCGTTGGCGACCAGCGAGACGTACTCACCGCTGACGAAGGAGTCCACCACGTACGGACCGCTGGACGGCATGAGGTCGGCGTCGGGGAGGTCGCCGTCCTGCACGTGCCACCCCTCGTTCCAGAACTCTGCGGCCTCCTCCAAGGACGCGGAGTCCTGGTCGCGGAACGCCTCGGAGAGCTCCTCCACGCTCATGCCCGCCTGCTCGGCCACGATGTGCGCCGGCTCGGGCCAGGTGATGATCAGCTGCCAGTCGACGTAGGCGTAGTGGTCGGAGTACTCGACGGTGAACGTCTTGCCGTCCAGGTCGCCCTGCGGGCCGTCCGGAATGTAGGTGCCGAAGTTCTTGCTCACGGAGTCGAACAGGTAGTTGGCCTCGCCGTCTTCGGTCTCCGGCTCGTCCTCGTTCACGATGCCGGGGTGCTGAGCACCCCAGGTCAGCACGTAGTCGGCGACGGTGATGGGAGTGCCGTCGGACCAGGTGGCGTCGTCACTGATCGTGTACTCCACGATCAGCGGGGTGGACTCCTCCTCGTTGATGACCGGCTCACCGGTCTCCTCATCGAGCAGCGTCTCGCCGTCCTCGTCCTCCTCGTAGACGGTCTCGCCCTCCTGGGTGATCTCGAAGGAGCCAAACTCCTCGTTCTGGTTGATCGAGAGGTCTGTGCCGTAGTACCAGAAGCTCGAGCTCTGCAGTCCAGCGATGGCCGAGTTCGTCGTGTTGTTCGACGTCCGGGCGTTGTTGTTGTAGGAGACGTACTCCACGTCCGCCACCGCGACGTTGATCTCATCGTCGGTGGTCTCGAAGTCCTCGAAGGAGGCGCGGGTGCCGTCGGTCGGCTCGACGGTGTACTGCTGGCCCTCCTGGGTCTGGTCGGCGGCCGCGCCGTTGCCGTTCTCCTCCGCGTCGCCGTTGCCGTTGTCGTCCGAGCCCGGGGTGCACCCCGAGATCACGAGTGCGCCGGCGGCGGTCATCGCCACGGCGGCTGAAAGCTTCCTGATCTTCACAGCTTCTCCTCACTGCTGATGCGAGTGTTCACCGGTGCCGAGACGTCTGCCGCGCCTCCCTGCGGCGGACCGCGGGCAGGAGGTGGGTCGTCCCTTCGGGCTCTCGCCCGACGCGACCCTGACTGTGACGCATCTGACACCGGATCAAGGTGTGCACCAGAATACGGGCGCAGGGAGACCTGCCCGCACCCCCACAGGACCCGTGATCGAATTGTTACTGCGGTCACATTTTCGCCCAACAGGCCTGATAGGACGCGGGAGGTCACTGTCAACCCCACGCCGTCAACATGAGCGAAACACAGCCCCGATCAGCAGACGTGCAAGACATCTTTCAGAGTTCCGCGTCATTCCAGGGATTCAGGCATCCAGGTCATCTCCAGTCGTCGCACAGCTCGTGTTCACCATCACATTTGTCTCATGGGGGCGCGAAACATCGCCGTCACAGCAGCGGGGCCCCGGAGTGTTCCCCGGGGCCCCGCTGCTGTGACTGAACATGTCAGGATGTTACGGACCAGTCGTCGCCATTATCGGGCGCTCGCCCAGATGCTGCGCCGAGAGGGCGCTCACGCCGTCACATCCTCGTTGGCCTTGGCGTAGTGACAGGCCGCCTGCTGAGTGATGCCCGGCCGGGTGATGAGCTCCGGCACCTGCGTCTCACACAGGTCTGTGGCCATCCAGCACCGGGTGCGGAAGCGGCACCCCGAGGGCGGGTTCGCCGGGTTCGGCGGATCGCCCTTCAGGACGATCTGCTCCCGCTGACCACGCAGTGTCGGATCCGGCACCGGCACCGCCGAGAGCAGCGCCTGGGTGTAGGGATGCGCCGGGGCCTGGTAGATCTCCTGCTCCGTCCCGATCTCCGCCAGCTTGCCCAGATACATCACACCCACGCGGTCGGAGATGTGGCGGACCACCGAGAGGTCATGGGCGATGAAGATGTACGAGAGCCCCAGTTCGGACTGCAGGTCCTCCAGCAGGTTCATCACCTGAGCCTGGACGGACACGTCCAGTGCGGAGACCGGCTCATCGCAGATGATCACCTCCGGGTTCAGGGCCAGGCCGCGGGCGATGCCGATGCGCTGCCGCTGACCCCCAGAGAACTGGTGCGGGTAGCGGTTGATGTGGTCCGGGTTCAGGCCCACGAGGTCCAGCAGCTCCTTCACCCGAGGCCGGATCCCCTGCGCCGGTTTCGCATCGGGGTGCAGCCGGAAGGGCTCCCCGATGATGTCGCCGACCGACATGCGCGGATTCAGCGAGGTGTAGGGGTCCTGGAAGATCACCTGGATCTTGCGGCGCAGCTTCCGCAGCTCCTCCCCCTTCACCGCGAGGAAGTCCTCTCCGCCGAAGCGGATTGAGCCCTCATCCGGCTCCTCCAGGCGCATCAGGAGTTTGGCCAACGTGGACTTGCCGCAGCCGGACTCTCCCACGATGCCCAAGGTCTCGCCCTTGCGCAGCTGGAAGCTCACACCGTCGACGGCTTTGACCGCCCCGATCTTCCGCTGGAAGATGATCCCCTGCGTCAGGGGGAAGTGCTTGACGAGGCCGTCGACGTCCAGGACCACCTCTGCGTCCGCGAACGGATCGGCCGGGCGGCCAGCCGGGCTGTGGTCATACAGGCTCATTCTGGGCCTCCTCGAGGGTGTGGATCTTCTCCGCGTAGTGGCAGGCCGAGGTATGGCCCGAGGCCACCTGACGCAGCTCGGGCCGCTCGGTGCGGCACCGGTCCGTGGCGAACTCGCAGCGGGGGTTGAACGGACAGCCGGGCGGCATGTCGGTCAGCATGGGCGGGAGCCCGGGGATGGCCTTCAGACGGTCCTCCTGGCCGTCCACCCGGGGGATCGACTGCAGCAGGCCGCGCGTGTACGGGTGGGCCGGCTGCCGGTAGATCTCATAGACGTCGGCGGCCTCCATGACGCGGCCGGCATACATGACCGCGATCTTGTCGGCCACATCCGCCACCACGCCAAGGTCATGGGTGATGAGGATCAGCCCCATGTTGTACTCCACCTGCAGCTCCTTGAGCAGCCGCATCACCTGTGCTTGGACCGTCACGTCCAGGGCGGTGGTGGGCTCGTCCGCGATCAGCACATCCGGGTCCAGCGCGATGGCCATGGCGATCATGATGCGCTGCCGCATCCCGCCGGAGAACTGGTGGGGAAAGTCCCCCACGCGCTCCTCCGCGGCAGGAATCCCGACTCGCCGCATCATCTCGATGGACTTCTGACGGGCCTCCTTGCGCTTCATCCCCCGGTGCACACGGAACATCTCGGCGATCTGCCAGCCGACCGGCAGCACCGGGTTCAGCGAGGACAAGGCGTCCTGGAAGATCATCGAGATGCTCGCCCCGCGCAGCTTCCGCCGCTTCTCGACCGGCATCGTCAGCAGGTCCTCGCCGCGGTAGCGGATCTCCCCACCCGCGATGTGCCCCGGGGGCATGTCCAGGATCCCCATGATCGTCTGGGCGGTCACGGACTTCCCGGAGCCCGACTCCCCGAGGATCGCCAAGGTCTCTCCCGCGTTCAGGGTGAAGTTCAGGCCGTTGATGGCCTGGGCGACTCCTGCTTTGGTGCGGAACTCGACCTGCAGGTCCTTGACCTCCAGCAGGGGGCCGTGGCCGTTCTTGGCCTGCCCGGTGGCAGGCTGTGTCTGATCCATGCTCATGCTCTCCTGCCTCACTTCTTGCCCTTGGGATCGATCGCGTCCCGCACCGCATCGCCCAGCGTCATGAAGCCGAAGACGGTCAGCCCCACGAAGATCAGCGGGAACAGGATCAGATGCGGATGCGACTGCAGGTACGGCTGGGCGTTCTGCAGCTGCAGGCCCCAGGAGATGGAGGGCAGCTGAAGCCCGACGCCCAGATAGGTCAGCGTCGCCTCCGCGCCGACGATGATCCCGACGAACACCGTCGCGTAGCCGATGACCGGACCCAGCGAATTCGGCAGGATGTGCCGACGCATGATGGTCAGATGCCCAGCGCCCAGAGCCCGTGCGGCCACCACGTACTCGCTGTTGACCACCGAGAGCACCGAGCCTCGCATCAGACGCATCATGGTGGGCCAGGTGAAGAAGATCAGGATCCCGGCCACTTCCGTCACGCCGCGGTCCTCGATGGAGTTCAGGAAGACCAGGGCGCCCAGGATGTAGGGCACGGCGAAGACCATGTCCGCCAGACGGGCGAGCACGGTGTCCACCATGCGGCCGAAGTAGCCGGCGAGCAGACCCATGACCACCGCGACGACGAACACGCCGATGGTGGTGATGAAGCCGATCGCGATGGAGTTCCGGGCGCCATAGACCACGCGGGTGTAGTAGTCGCAGCCCTGGACGTCGGTGCCGAACCAGTGCGCGGCCGACGGGCTCTGGCGGCTGCGGCTCAGCAGGCATTCCCGGGGATCCGTGGTCGTGAAGAGCTGGGGGAAGATCGCCATGGTCAGCAGCACCACCAGCAGCGCCGCGGCCACGATGAACCAGGGGTTCTTCCGCAGCGTGCGCCAGGCATCGGCCCAGAGGCTGGCCTCTTCGGTGTGCTTCGCGTCCTGCACCTCAGCCTGGCTGGGCTGGTGGGGGTCGCGGGAGGGGTCCTGGGTGTGCAGTGCAGTGTCACTCATAGCGGATCCTAGGGTCGAGCAGGCCGTACAGGAGGTCGACGACGAGGTTCACGACGACGAAGAACATCACGAACAGCGTCACGATGCCGACGACGACGGTCCCCTCCTGCGCCTGGATGGACTGGAACACCTGATTGCCCAGGCCCGGCAGGTTGAAGATCGATTCGACCACGATGGAACCACCCATCATGGTGGCCAGGTCGGCGCCGAGGAACGTCACCACCGGGATGAGCGAGTTGCGCATCGCATGACGTCCCACGACGCGGCCCCGCTTCATGCCCTTGGCCGTGGCGGTGCGCACATAGTCCGAATGCAGGGCGTCCATGAGCTCGCCGCGCAGCAGCCGCGCCACCATGGCGGTGGAGACCGCGGCCATCGTGAGCCCGGGCAGGACGAAGCTGATGAGCCCTTCGCGGGCCCCAGCGATCGGGAACCAGCCGAGGTTCAGGCCGAAGACCAGCTGCAGCAGGAAGCCGATGGCGATGACCGGCAGCGCCACGACCACGACCGTGGAGACCTGGACGAGGCGGTCGATGAACCGGTCACGGTAGATGGCGGCCAACGCGCCGGCGATGATGCCGATCACGGCCTGGATGATCAGGGCGACGGCGGCCAGCTGCAGCGTCACCGGCAGGCGCTGCTGGATGATCTCCAGCACGGGACGCCCGGTGAAGGTGGTGCCGAAGTCGGCGGCGGTGAAGACTCCCCAGATGTACTTGCCGTACTGGACGAGGAAGGGGTCGTTGAGGTTGTACTGCTCACGAAGCGTCTCCCGGACCGCGTCGCTCATGGGCCGGTCGCCGGCCAGGGCGCGGATCGGGTCTCCCGGCATGAGGAACACCATCGCGTAGACCAGCAGGGTCGCGATGAGGAGTACCGGGATGAACTGGAGCAGACGCCGAATGATGTAGCGGGTCATTGGTGTCCTAGGGTGGGTGCGCTTACAGAGGGCTTGTCAGGCGGAGGCCCGACGTCTCAGACCGCGAAGGGTCCGTGACGCCGGGCTCGGCCGCGAAGGTCAGGTGGTCTCTCAGTCGGTCACCGTCACATCCTCGACACGCACGAAGCTGCGCAGATCCATGTCCACATCAGTCACACGGTCGCTGTGCACGATGAAGTAGTCCTGGAACCAGAGGGGAATGACCGGCAGATCCTCCAGAAGCACGTCCTCGGCCTCCTGATAGATCGTGTCGGCCTCCTCGACGTCGGCCGCGTTGGCCTGGTCGATGAGCTCATCGAACTCCTCGGAGGCGTACCCCGAATAGTTCGACGGCGCCCCGGCGGAGTACAGCGGCTCCATCGCGTACTGCGGGCTGGGATAGGCCAGCAGCCAGCCCAGCCGGTACGGGCCCGTGACGCCCTCGGACTCGTGCAGGTCCAGGTACTGGGCGAAGTCCAGCGACTCGTAGCGGATCTCCTCGATGCCCAGGTTCTGCCGCCACTGATTGCCGATGGCCTCGACGTACTCATCATGTCCGGTGCCGGAATCGGTGTAGAGCGTCAGCTCGGACGGCCCTCCCGCGTCCTCGTACAGGTCTGCCGCCGCCTCGGGATCGAAGTGACAGTGCTCGCAGGCGTCGTCGCGCCCCTGCGGCAGCACCGGCGGCAGGATGGACCGGGCCGGGGTCTGGGAGCCGTCGAAGATGTTCTCGATGATCTCCTCGCGGTCGATCGCCATGGACATCGCGTGACGGAGGTCCGGGTCCTCGAACTCCTCCTGGTACAGCGGGAAGCCCATGTACACGAAGCGTGAGGACTCGTGCTGGGACCAGTTGTCCCCGAAGTCGTCCTCGACGCCGGCGATCCGGTGCGGCGGAACCTCACCGAGGATGTCCAGGTTCCCGGCGAGCACATCGGTGTAGGCGGTGTCGACGTCGTTGTAGATCATCCACTCGATGCGCTGCGGGGCACCCGGGTCCTCCCCCGGCCACTCCTCGTAGCGTTCCATGGCGATCTCGACGTCGTGGACCCACTCGCCGTCCATCTGGTAGCGGCCGTTGCCGATCGGGGAGCTCTGGAACGCCTCCATATCGTCGAAGGCGACCTCAGGCATGGGGAAGAACGATGTGTAGGTCAGCACGACAGGCAGCTGGCCGAACGGCTCGCTCAGCTCCAGTTCGAGCGTGTGCTCGTCGACGGCGCGCACCCCCTCCATCTCCTGAGCCTCCCCTTCGACGACATCGTCATAGCCGACGAACTTGTCATGGAACGTCGCGCCGGCCTGGGCGTTGTCCGGATCCACCACCCAGTTGAAGGTGTCCACGAAGGTCTGCGCGGTGACGGGGTCCCCGTTGTGGAAGGTGAAGTCGTCCCGCAGGTGGAAGGTCCAGGTGGTCTGGTCCTCGGTCTCCCAGCTCTCGGCGACCGCAGGCACGGCCTCGTAGGTCTCGTAGTCGATCTGGGTGAGCCCGGTGAACAGCTGCTCCAGGACCCGGGAGCCGCAGTTCTCGGTGTTGTTCCCCGGCATCAGGTTCTGCGGCTCGCAGTTGTAGATGCTCAAGGTTCCGCCGTCCTCGGCGGACGCGGTCTCTGCGCCGTCGTCGCCACAGGCGGTCAGCAGCAGGGCCGCGCCGGCTCCGACGGCGGCGAGGCGGGAGCCTCCGGTATGCGTCCTCATCAGGTGGTCGCCTCCTTCAGGCGTGTCACTCGGTGACCGTGATGGACTCGACGCGCGGCAGACCTCGCGGGCTGACCTCGACATCGGTGATGCGGTCAGTGTGGACCACGTGCTGCTGGTTGAACCACAGCGGAATCACCGGCAGATCCTCAAGCAGCACGTCCTCCACCTCGTGGTAGAGCGGCTCGGCGTCCTCGACGTCGGCCGCATTGGCCTGCTGGATCAGCGAGTCGAACTCCTCGCTGGAGTATCCCGCGTAGTTGCGGGAGGCCCCGGTGGAGTAGATGGGCTCCATCGCGTACTGAGCGCTCGGCGAGGACAGCGTCCAGCCGAGTCGGAACGGCCCGGAGGCGTTCTCCTCCGCGAGATCGTCGAGGTACTGGGCGAAGTCCAGGGAGCGGAAGGTGATGTCGTCGATGCCGAGATGCTGCTGCCACTGATTCGTCACAGCCTCCACCCAGTCGTCATGCCCCGCCCCCGAGTTGTAGTAGATCTCCATCTCGGAGGGCCCGCCGGCAGCCTCATAGAGGTCTGCGGCTGTCTCCGGGTCATACTCGCAGGCGTCGCAGGCGTCCTCGCGACCCTCGGGCAGCACAGGAGGGATGATGGACCGGGCCGGCTGCATGCCGCCGTCGAAGATCGTCTCCACGATGGAGTCGCGATCGATGGCCATCGACAGCGCCCGGCGCACGTCCGGGTCCTGGAAGTCCTCCTGGTACAGCGGGAAGCCCAGATAGGTGAAGGTCCCGGTCTCGAAGGCTTCCTGGTTCTCGCCGAAGTCGGCTTCCATATTCGGGATCTGCTCCGGCGGAGCCTGCTCCAGCAGGTCGAGCTGACCCGCCTGGACGTCCATATAGGCGGTGCCGACGTCGGAGTAGATCCTCCACTCGATGCGTTCGGCATTGCCAGGCACCTCACCCGGCCAGTCCTCGTGGCGGGTGACGGCGATCTGCTCGTCATGCACCCACTCGCCGTCCATCCGGTAGCGGCCGTTGCCGATCGGCGCCTGCTCGAAGGCGTCCATGTCCTCGTAGGCCGCCGAGGGGATCGGCGAGAATCCGAGCAGTCCCAGATGAACAGGAAGCTGACCGAAGGGGTCGGAGAGCTCGATCTCCAGGGTGTGGTCATCAATGGCTCGCACGCCGGAGAGCTCGTCGACGTCGTCGTCCTGCAGCTCGTCATAGCCGGCGATGATCTCGTAGAACTCCGAGTTGACCTGGGCGTTGGACTCGTCGGCCGTCCAGGTGAAGGTGTCCACGAAGGTGTGGGCGTCGATCTCCTCACCGTCGTGGAAGGCGTAGTCGTCGCGCAGGTGGAAGGTCCAGGTGATGTTGTCCTCGGACTCCCAGGACTCGGCCACTCCCTCGGTGGCCTCGAAGGTGTCGTAGTCGATCTCGGTGAGACCGGTGAAGAGCTGCTCGAGCACACGGGCTCCGCAGACCTCCGAGGTGTTGCCGGGCGTGAGGCTCTGCGGCTCACACGTATAGGCGGTGAACTCGCCGCCGTCGGCGGAGGCGTCTTCGCCGCCGCCTCCCTCGGCACAGGCGGTCAGCAGCAGCGCGGTGCTGAGCCCCGCGCCGGCGAGCAGACGGCCGCGGGCGGGCGTTGGACTCGGCGTCGGCTGAGATCGCTGGTCGGAGGCGGACAATGCGGTCGCGTGCGGCTGAACGTTCGGCTCGGGGTTGTTCACGGGGCTCCTCGCTGGGCCCGGCTTGTGGCCGGCCCGGTCGGGGTCATCGGTGCGTGGCGGGCATGGCGTGCCGCGGATGACGCCGCGGCAGTGCGGCAGTGGTGCCGGAGAGGCGTGAAGGGTGGACACCTCCCCGGCATGGGACGCGGCCCGCACGGGCTTCTGGGCCGGTACGGGCCGCGTCCTCAGGGGTGCTGCGGTGGCTGGCTCAGTCCTCGGTGACGACGAGCTGCTCGACGCGCAGGAAGGTGCGCGGGTCCATCAGGACGCTGTCACCATCGATGTTCTCGCTGTGGACCACTCCGAAGTTCTGGAACCACAGCGGCATGACCGGCATGTCCTCCAGGAGGATGTCCTCGGCCTGCTGATAGAGCTCGGCCGCTTCGTCCTCCTCCAGTGCCCCGTTGGCCTGGTCGATGAGGTCGTCGAACTCCTCGTTGGAGTACCGCGCGTAGTTCGAGGAGACACCAGTGGTGTAGATGGGCTCCATCGCGTACTGCGGCGAGGGGTACGAGAGCACCCAGCCCAGACGGTACGGACCGGTGACCTCTTCGTTGTCGTGCAGGTCCAGGTACTGCGCGAAGTCCAGCGACTCGAAGCTCACGTTCTCCACGCCCAGGTGCTGCTGCCACTGGTTGGTGATGGCCTCGACCCACTCCTCGTGACCGGCGCCCGAGTTGAAGTAGACCGTGACGTCGGTGGGACCGTCGGCCTCCTCATACAGGTCCGCGGCGGCCTCCGGGTCGAAATCGCAGTACTCGCAGGCGTCCTCACGGGCCTCCGGCAGCATCGGCGGGATGATGTTCGACGCCGGTGTGAACGCCCCGTTGTGGATGGTGTCGATGATCTCCTGGCGATCGATCGCCATGGAGAGCGCGTGGCGGACGTCCGGGTCCTGGAACTCCTCCTGGTAGAGCGGGAAGCCCATATAGGTGAAGGAGGAGGTGTCGAACGTGTGCTGGTTGTCGCCGAAGTCGGCCTCCATGTTGGGGCGCAGATGCGGCGGCACGGTGTCCATGATGTCCAGGTTGCCGGCCTGCACGTCCATGTAGGCGGTGTCGATGTCCGCGTAGATCTTCCACTCGATGCGCTGCGGCAGCCCTGGGTCCTCGCCGGCCCAGTCCTCGAAGCGCTCCACGGCGATCTCCTCGTCGTGGACCCATTCGCCGTCCATCTGGTAGCGACCGTTGCCGATCGGCGCCTGCTCGAAGGCGTCGATGTCCTCGTAGGCCTCCTCCGGCAGCGGATAGAAGCCGGTGTAGGACAGCATCATCGGCAGCGGGGAGAACGGCTCCGTCAGCTCGAGCTCGAGGGTGTGGTCGTCCAGCGCACGGACGCCCTCCATCTCCTCGGCGTCGCCCGCGGCGACCTCGTCATAGCCGACGAACTTGTTGTGGAAGCTCTCGTTCTGCTGGGCGTTGTCCGGATCCACGACCCAGTTGAAGGTGTCCACGAAGGTCTGGGCGGTGATCGGCTCGCCGTTGTGGAAGGTCCAGTCCTCGCCGAGCTCGAAGGTCCAGGTGACGTTGTCGTCCGTCTCCCAGCTCTCAGCCACGCCGGGGCCCGCCTCCATGGTGTCGTAGTCGACCTGGGTGAGACCCGTGAACAGGTTCTCCAGGACCCAGGACCCACAGACCTCGGTCGAGTTGCCCGGGACCAGGAACTGGGGCTCACAGTTGTAGGCCGAGACGGTGCCGCCGTCAGCGGCCGCCTCGCCGTCGCCGGTGTCGCCGTTGCCGCCGCATGCGGTCAGCGTCAGGGCCGCCGCCGCGGAGACGGCCACCGCCCCGCGGCTGAACGTCGTATGTGTTCGCATCTGCGATTCTCTCCTCATGGGGTGCGAGCGGCGGAGCCTGAACAGACTCTGCCGCGACTGCGGTCGGGCGAACCGTCGGTGCGGCGGCTCGCCCAGGGGTGCGGTGAGCTACGCCGTCCTGCCACGCGTCATCGCGTCACGATGTTGCGTACGTCACCTGGTGATCGGAGTCTATCAAGCAAATCTTTCACAAGTGTTTCAGGACTGCACCATCAGCCATGACGCAGGTCACGATCTGGTCACCGTCGCCAGACCTCGTCCGGGTCCGAGGTCTGCCCTCCGCTCATCCGCAGCGCCTGCCCCTGGGCCACCATGCGTTCATGCTTGGCCGCGGCCTTCTCGGCGGCCTTCACTGCCCGAGGCGAGAGCATCAGCGTCCGTTCCGCCTCGATGCCGGCCTGCAGCTGCCGTCCGCGCTCCAGCTCAGAGTCGAGTTCAGCGCCGAGGAGGAGCACCACGTTCATGATGTAGATCCAGAACAGGAAGATGATGATCCCGGCCAGCGCACCGTAGGTGGCCTCGTAGTTCGCGAAGTTCCCGATGTAGAAGCCGACACCCATGGTGGCCAGCACCATCACCAGGATGGCGACGACGGCGCCCGGCGCGATCCACAGCGGGCCAGGCTGCCGGATGTTCGGCGTGGCGTAGTAGAGCAGGCCGATGCAGGCCGCCGCAACCAGCAGCAGCGCCGGGTAGGTGGCATAGTCCCAGACCACTACGGCCGTCTCCCCCAGACCCACGGTGCTGCCGATCGCCTCCGCCAGCGGCCCCGAGACCACCAGCATCACCGCCGAGAGTGCGACCAGGACGATCAGTCCCACCGTGACCGAATACAGGATCGGCCGCAGCTGCAGCATGGAGCGGCCCTCCTCCACCTGGTGGATGCGGTTCATGGCGCGGGAGAAGGCATTGACGTAGTTCGACGCTGTCCACATCGCCACCAGGATGCCGACCGCCAGACCCAGCCCCGCCCCGGGCGCCGAGGTCACCACGCCGACGATGTTCTCCACCGTCTCCATGAACTCGTCCTCCACGAGCTCGTCGAGCGTGCCCAGGATGAAGTCCTGCGTGCGCTGGGCCTCTCCGATCAGCGAGAGCAGCGAGACGAAGGCGATCAGCGCCGGGAACAGCGAGAGCACCGCATAGTAGGTCAGTCCGGCGGCCAGATCGGTGCACTGGTCGCGCCCGAACTCGGACAGGGTCCGTCTCAGGCTGTACCGCCAGGTGGACCCCGTCAGCCGCCACGGGGCGCGAGGCCTGACCGGGACGTCGTCGGACTCGGCGAACTCCAGACGCTGGAGGTCCTTGACACGATGCGGCTGATCCGCGGCCGCCGCCACCGTGCCGGGCCGTGCGCCGTCCTCATAGGTGGCCTGCTCGTCCGCGACGTCGGAGGGTTCCTCCTGCGTCCGCCGCACGCGGTGCGGGGGCAGGCCGTCATCGGAGGTCCGGGTGTCCTGCTGCGACTCCGTGCTCATGGGGCCACACTAGCGGCAAAGACGCCCCAGGTCAGCGGGTGATGCCGAGTTCCTGATCGTACATCTGCTCGAGGAGTCAGTCAGCGGTGGCGTCCCGCCGCGTCAGGCGCAGCTCATCGATGTGCGTGATGGCCGCCGGCAACGAGTTGTTGAGGTAGCCGGACCGGGCGATGGCCATGGACCCCACCGCTGAGGTCAGCAGCTGCGCGATGACCGCGATGAGCGCCTTGACGAGGTTCAGCCAGGAGAAGTCGATCAGCAGTGCGCCGACCACGATGGTCGCCACTCCCATGCCTGCGGACGTGCCCACACCCGAGGCCCGCAGGTACAGGTCCGGGAGCTTGAAGAGGCTGATCGCCGAGACCATGATGATGAAGATCCCGAGGAATACCAGCACCAGTCCCACCACGTGGGCGCTCATGTCGAGGATGTGCAGATCCATCAGCGCTGTCCCCCCGATCCGAGTCGTGCCATGGAGATGGCGGCCATGAAGCCCAGCAGCGTGGCGATGAGGATGATGTCGAACAGGGCCTCGATGTCGATCCTCAGCCCGATGAGCGCGATGAAGCCGATCATCGCGAAGAAGATGAGGTCCGAGGCGACCGCGCGGTCCGAGGTGCGGGGCCCCAGGAACCCGCGGACGCCTGCGATGAGCATGGCCACGCCGAGCAGGACGAGGGCCAGCTCCAGAGTGATCTCCGTGATCACAGCGGATCACCTGCCTCGTCCTCGTCGACGTCCACCGGGGTCACCACAGGTGCCTCCAGCGGACGGGTCAGGTCGCCGACGTCGCGACGGGTCGCATGCAGCAGACGGTCCTCCATCTCCTGGATCTCGGTGACCAGCGATTCGCGGGTCTCCACGAACATGCCGTGCACGTAGAGGATGCCGTGCTCCTTGGACAGGGTGATGGTCAGCGTGCCGGGCGTCAGCGTGATCAGCGTCGAGATGAGCGTCCACTCGGTGTCGGTGCGGGATGCGGCAGGCACGGCGACGATCGCCGGGGTCATCCGCATCCTGCGGCGCGGACGCAGCACGTCTGCGGTGACCTTGAGGTTCGCCAGGAGAAATTCCTTGGCGTACCAGAGTAGGAAGCTCAGGATGCGCAACGGCCAGGGCTGCCGGGAGAGTCTCTGGAGGCTCATGCGCCGCTCACCGCCCTGACGTACTCGATCGGGTTCAACAGGTTCTCCGCCGCCGTGGCCGAGAGACTCATCAGCAGCTCCGCGCCCAGCCCGAAGAACAGCGTGACCGCGGCCAGCAGGGCTCCCGGGATGATGAGCTTCGGCGGGATCTTCACCGCACGCTCACCGGCCAGGACCTTCGTGGTGGTGGTCGTCGGCGGCCCGATGCTCAGCGTCGGCGTCTCCGCCTGGGCCTCCACCCGCAGGTATCGCCTCCCATGGGTGCGCTGCTGGTGGATGAGAGCGCGCTTCTCCAGGTTCTCCGGCTCGGAGCCCATGAACACCCCGGTCCAGATCTTCAGCATGGAGAGCAGCGTGAACACAGAGACCACGACGGCGGTGGCCGCCACCCAGTAGTGCGACTGCTCCAGCGTCCCCTGGATGATGGTGAACTTCGCGACGAACCCGGAGAACGGCGGCAGGCCCGCCAGGGACAGTGCGGCGACCATGAAGGTGATCGCCACCAGCGGCTCCCGCTTGAGCATACCGCCGAGCTTGTCGATCTCCCCGGTGCCGTAGGTCTCCTCGATCGCCCCGGTGGAGAGGAACAGCGAGGCCTTCACGATCATGTGGTGCAGCAGGTAGAAGATCGCCGCGGTCAGCCCCAGCATGGTGAACAGCCCCACGCCGATGAGGATGTAGCCGATCTGGCTGATCATGTGGAACACCAGGATCGAGCGTGTCGTCTTCTCCCCGATCGCGCCCAGCACACCGATGAGCATGGTGAGGCTCGTGATGAGCAGCGCCACCCACAGGAAGCGCTGGTCGCCGTCGAAGAGCAGCGAGTAGATCCGGTAGATCGCGTAGATGGCGACCTTGGTGTGGATGCCGGAGAACAGCGCGGTGACCGCCGGAGAGGTCAACGTGTAGGTGCGGGTCAGCCAGCCGTGCACCGGCACCACGGCGGCCTTGATGGCGATCGCGGTCAGCACTACGCCGCCGCCGACCGCCACCGCGGGGTCGTCCACGGCCGCACCGTGCAGCTCAGCCAGGTTGACCGTGCCGGCGGTCGCATAGACCAGCCCGACCCCTGCCAGCAGCAGCGTGGAGGCCATCAGGTTCACCGAGACGTAGATGCGGGCCCCGTGCGCCCCGAGCTTCGCCCCCATCATGGAGAGCAGCCCGTAGGAGGGCAGCAGCATGACCTCGATGAAGACGAACAGGTTGAAGATGTCGCCGGTCATCAGCGCCCCGGAGACACCGGCCATCAGGACCAGGACGAAGGGGTGATAGAACCGGGCGCGAGCCTCGTGGGTGGCCATCGCGAACAGCACCGAGGCGATGCCGAGGATGGAGATGATCATCAGCACCAGGGCGGAGAGCGCGTCGACCACGAAGGGGATGGAGACCCCGTAGTCCCACAGCCCCACCTGGTGGGCGATGACCGTGCCGTCATGGGTGACCACGACCAGCAGGATCGAGAAGGCGAAGAGGGCGGCCAGAGTTCCGAGGCTGATGATGTGGCGGACCAGCTTGTTCTGCCGGAACAGCGCACCTAGGGCGCCCAGGAACAGCGGGATGCCGACCAGCAGGGGCAGCAGCGGGGCCAGAGTCTCGCTCATCGGGGACCTCCGTCTCCGCGCTCAGGGGCGCCGTTGCCGTGCCCGGGGAGCGCGTCAGGGAGATCCTCCGGGCCCTCGAAGTCGTGGACCGGGCTCAGCGGGCTGGCGTGTGCCCCGCCCGTGCCCGCGCCCGCGGCACCGGTGCACTCGACGTCGTGGCGCATCATGCCGGCGTCGTTGATGTCGCCGGTGCCGCCGGTGAGCACCATGATCGGCGACTCCTCCTCGTTCTCGGTGTCGTCGTCGGTGGTGGTGGTGATCGCCAGGGTCACCATGAACATGGTGATGGAGAAGGCGATGACGATCGCGGTCAGCACGAAGGCCTGGGGCAGCGGGTCGGCCTGCTCCCCCACCTCACCGGAGCCGATGTAGGGCACACCGCGGTAGGCGACGTTGCCGGCGGAGAACAGCAGCAGGTTCGCCGCATGCGAGGCCAGCACGAAGCCCAGCACGATCCTGACCATGCCGCGCTGCATGAAGAGGTAGACGGCCGCTGCCGTCAGGACCCCGATGGCGATGGCGATGCTCATCGGTCGCTCACCTCCTGCATGCTCGTCGTATCCTCTCCGGCCGTCGGATCCACCTCGAGGGGCACATCTCCGGGGTCCACGTAGCGATGTTCGGAGTTGTGCGGCTGGCCCTCCGGTGTGCCGAAGGCCTTGCGGTGGGCCCGCAGGAGCTCGGCCGGGTAGCGCTGGGCCTGGCCGAGCCGATCCAGCGCCACCAGGACCGCACCGATGACGGCGAGGTAGATGCCGACGTCGAAGATCAGCGCCGTGGTGAAGGTGAACTCCCCGCCCCAGGGCAGCGGAATGTCCCACATGATCGGCCGCAGGTAGGAGCCCTCCAGGAAGCCGAGCAGGCCCACCGCCGCGCCGGTCATGATGCCCCCGACGATGACCATCGCGTAGTCGAAGCGCAGCTTGACCGCGGAGTCCGACGGCGCCACCAGGTACCGCAGGGCGAAGAAGCCGCCGGCGACGAGCGCGGCGATGAACCCGCCGCCGGACTCGTAGTGGCCGCGGACCAGCAGCACCACCGAGAGCAGGATGATGAACGGCGCCATCCAGTTGAACACCATGCGCATCGCCGTGGTGTTGTCCTCGGCGTTCGAGATCGGGGTGCCGACCCACAGCCGGGAGGCCGCTGGGGCGTTGTCCGAGGTGGAGAACGCGGAGTTCAGCAGTGCCAGGATCGCGAACCCGGCGACGCCGAGCACCGTCAGCTCGCCGAACGTGTCCAGGGCGCGGAAGTCCACCAGGATCGAGTTGATGATATTGGTGGCCTGGGCCTCCTCGTAGGTGTTCTCCAGGTACCACTCCGCCACCGGGGACTGGCCGCGGCGGCCCGTCAGAGCGAAGGCTGCGATGAAGGCCATCACACCGAAGGCGATGGCGACGGCGGCCGAGACCACGGTGCGGGTGCGGGAGACCTCGTGGAAGCGCTTGGGGAGTTTGCGCATCACCAGCACCAGCACCACCACGGTGAGGATCTCCACCAGCAGCTGCGTCATGCCGACGTCGATGGCGCCGAGCAGGAAGTACCAGGCGGCCACCACGAAGCCGGCACCGCCGACCAGCACCACGGCCGCGGTGCGGCTCTGGGCGACGACGGAGCC
This sequence comes from Nesterenkonia aethiopica, assembly GCF_039534665.1. Lineage (NCBI taxonomy): Bacteria > Bacillati > Actinomycetota > Actinomycetes > Micrococcales > Micrococcaceae > Nesterenkonia > Nesterenkonia aethiopica. The sequence goes on from NZ_BAAAVT010000017.1 coordinate 28,055, forward strand.
GATGAGGAAGGCGACCAGCAGACCGATCAGCACCCAGTCGGTCATCCGCGTGTGCCCGGGGGTCAGCTCTCCCACGAACGGGGCGGCCAGGATGCCGGCGACGAAGATGCCGCCCAGCAGGATGCCGGGCACGGTCAGGTGCAGGCCATGCACATCGGTGCGGGTGATGTCTCCGACCCGACGCCCGAAGGCGATGGAGCCGGTGCGCAGCCGCTCAACGACCTGCACCCCGGTGAAGGGCAGGATGGTGCGCGGGATGAGTGAGTCCACCCTGGTCCTGGAGAGCACCAGCACGACGCCGACCACCATGACCGTGGCCGAGAGGGCCAGGTCCACGGTGAACCCATGCCAGAGGAGGAAGTGCGCCTCATACTCCACCGTGGAGGCCGCCGAAGCGGCCGCGCTGACCAGCCCGTCGAAGATCTGCGGCGTGAAGCCCAGCATCAGGCCGGCGGCCGCCGGAAGCAGGGCTGGCAGGTAGAACGACAGCGGAGCCTCGTGGCTGGCCTCGGGCCGCATGGGCTCCAGCACCTCGTCCTGACGGCCGGCGCCGGTGTAGGAGGTGAACGAGCCCAGGACGATGCGACCGCAGTAGGCGAAGGTGCCGACGGCCGCGAGCACCATCAGCCCGGTGATCAGCCACGTGAGACCGGCGCCGAACTCGGCGGAGAGGAAGCCGGCCAGCAGGTGTTCCTTGGAGACGAAGCCCATCAGCGGCGGGATGCCCGCCATGGACAGGCAGGCGATCAGCGTGATGACCCCGGAGACGCGCATCGTCCGATGCAGGCCGTTGAGCCTGCGGATGTCCCGCGAGTGCGCCTCATGCTCGATGATGCCCACCATCATGAACAGCGAGGACTTGAACAGGGCATGGGCGATCACGTGGATCGTCGCGGCCGCCAGGGCCGTCGGGGTCCCGACGCCGATCACGGTGACCAGGAAGCCCAGCTGGCTGACCGTGGAGTAGGCCATGATCTCTTTGATGTCGTGCCGCTGCATGGCGAACAGAGCGCCGATGAGCGCGGTGATGAGTCCGCAGACGATGAGCAGGGTCTGCCAGATGACCACTCCCTCGAACGCCGGGGAGAATCGCAGCAGCAGGTAGATGCCGGCCTTCACCATCGCCGCGGCATGCAGGTAGGCGGACACCGGGGCGGGGGCCACCATGGCGTCCGGGAGCCACAGGTGGAACGGGAACTGCGCAGATTTGGTGAACGCCGCGAGGACCACCAACACCGCCACGACCGAGGTGAACACGCCGTCCTGCTGCCAGACCTCATGCTGCAGGGCCTCGGATATCCGCGTGGTGCCGGTGGCCACGATGGTCAGCAGCACCGCGGTCAGCAGGCCCAGCCCGCCGGCCATGGTGATCAGCAGCGTCCGCTGCGCCGGTGCGGGGGCCTTGTCCCCGGAGCGGTTGATGAGGAAGAACGAGCAGAGAGTGGTGAACTCCCAGAAGACGAACAGCAGGATGAGGTCATCAGCCATGACCATGCCGCTCATCGCGAAGACGAACAGCAGCATCCAGATGTAGTAGTCATTGGTGCGCTTCTGGGCTGAGAAGTACCGGGCGCTGTAGGCCATGACCAGCGCCCCGATGAACAGCACCAGCAGCAGGAAGACCATGCCGAGCCCGTCCAGCCGCAGAGAGATCCCGACGTCGACGGTGGGGATCCAGGGAAGGTGCTCCTCGAGGACCTCTCCCTCGACGATCGGACCGATCCATGGCAGCGCAGCGGCGCCGAGGCCGATGAGAGCGGCAGCGGCGAACCACCCGGTGTCGCGGCCCAGGACACGATGCACGGCCGCAGAGACCGGCACGAGGACCAGCGAGAGGAACAGCAGCACCATGACCGTCATCAGCAGCCCACCGCCCGGATCCGCCCCGGCCTGCGCTCAGCGACAGACCCGCAGGGGGCCTGAGGTGCGCAGGAGGGTGGCGTGCAGAGGGGCAGGTGCATGGTGCGAGCCTCCTGTCGGTGCGGGGAACATGTCGCCAGCGGTCCAGGCGTCATCATCGTGCGGGAGCGTCCGTGGGCAGGACCGGCACGGGTGACGAACCGGTTCTGCACCCACTCGTCCCAGACCACGCGCTCTGCACACAGAATCTGCTCTTCGCCGACCAGTCTTCCCGGCACACCGAAGGCGACTATATCGAGCGCGGCAGAGCCCGAGCAATTCCCCGCACGGGCCGTCCCGGCCTGCAAGACCCATCGAGGTCGGCCGGCCATGCCCGGCATGACGCGGGTGAAGGCGACCACAGGCCGTCCCGCCTGCCCCTCTGACATGGGCGGGGGCCTATGGCAGAGGTCACAGGAGGACCGTGCTCACGATCCCTCGACGACGCCGCAGGCGCTCCGCTCACCGGCATCTCCGGCGCCGTGGGTCTCCTCATCCGGCCCCTGCGGGGCGTAGCGCTCCGGAATGTTGGCATGGTTGTCGGCACCGGCGTGGATGATGACCGCCGTGCCGTCCCCCTCCAGGAGCAGCTCAGGGTCCAGCCGGTCCGTGACGACGCTCATCCGGGCGGTGCCGTCCTGGGCCACGAGGAGGTTCGGCAGGTCCCCGGCATGTCCCGGGTGATCGGCACCGGCCTGGACATCCTCAGCGTCCTGCGGATCCCCGTCCGGCACCTCAGCCTCCTCAGCTCCCTCGGCGTCGTCGGTCTCCGGCGCCTCTTCGCCCTCGACCAGACCGTGGTCCTCCTCACCCTCCCCGGGCAGGTGACCACCTGCGGAGAGGAAATCGCCGATGTCGCCGTCATCGTTCGTGGACTGCGGTTCGCAGACGCCGTGCTCGTGGATGTGGAAGCCGCGGAATCCGGACTCCAGGTCCTGCACCTGCACCTCCACCAGGACTCCCGCGTCGACCTCGCTGAACGTCACCTCGCCGACCTCATTGCCCACAGCGTCGGCCAGATCGGCGGAGGCGAAGGGTTCCGCAGAGGCCTCATGCTCGCCGGACTGCTCTCCATCGTCGGTCGACGCGTCGGCAGGATCCTGATCCGCGGCGTCCTGGCCTGCGGCGTCCTGGTCCGCGCCGGGCGATTCCTCGCCGCCGCAGGCGGTGAGTGCCAGCCCCAGGCTCAGGGCCAGCCCCGCCAGCACACGAGGCGATGCGGCACGCAGGCCGCCGTCGAGGGGGTACGTCACGTCAGGGATCATCCGGTCACTCATAATGACATGATAGGGGGTCGACATCTGCTCCTGGCAAGCAGGTCCCCCACACGATGACACTCACGGCGCATCAGCCCTGGATCGGGCACGGCGCACGCAGGGTCCTCGACCACTGCGACACCCCGTGGATCCCCGCCATGACGGGGATCCACGGCTATGATGATGCTGTCATGAGCACACAGCACACCTTCTCTGTCGACCGGCCCGGCCTGCCGCCCCGGTCCTACCGTCTGCCGCCCTCCTGGCCGCACAGCGTCGGTGACCTCGTCCCCCGCCGTGCCCTCCACGCCGTGCTGCGCGTGGACCACATGCCGCTGGTGCCCCGCATCGCCTATGCGGGCATGCTGGCCGTGACTCTTTTGACCCTGGTGTTCCTGGTCCCGGGGTTCCTGATCTACCTGACCGGTCTCCACACGATCTCGCAGGTCGCGGGCCTGGTGCCGGGGCTCGTCGGCCTGATGGTCATCATGGTGTCCCTGGTACTGGGGATCCTCCAGGTCGCTCTGGTGCTGAAGATCCCGGAGCGCCTGGAATGGGTCCGATTCCTGCTCACGATCCTGTTGGCGGTCTCCGTCCTGGAGGCGCTGCTGCGCAGCTGGGCGTACCCGTCGGTGCTCGCCATGGGCATGCGCTGGGACCTGGTGATCATCGCAGCGATGGTGGTGCTGCTGTGGCTGCCCTCCTCGAATCGGTGGTTCGTCGGCCGCTGACGGCCACATGTCGTCTGCCCGCTGACGGCCGAATGCACCGGCAAGGAGGCTCCGCTGCTGGGAATGCCTCTCAGAGGCAGTCGCAGCTTGGGCGTCTCGGTCCGCCCCTCCTTATGCTGGGATCCCGCTCGACACAGCGAACAGCCAGCAGAAGGCACAGGAGGACGGCGCCGATGGGCTCCCACCATGGACACAGCCATGCCGAGGCGTCCACCCACCGTGGGAGCCTGGCGGTGGTGTGCGGCATCACCGGCGTCGTGGTCGTCGCCCAGTTCGCCGGCGCCTGGCTCACCGGCTCCTTGGCGCTGCTGACGGACGCGGTCCATTCCCTCACCGATTCGATCGGACTCCTGGTGGCCCTGCTCGCCGCCGTGCTGATGGGCCGCGCCCCCACCTCGACCCGCACGTGGGGCCTGCGACGCGTCGAGGTGCTGGCCGCCGTCGTCCAAGCGCTGCTGCTGCTGGGCATCGGGGTCTATGCCGCCGTGGAGGGCGTGGCTCGTCTCAGCGCGGCCCCGACCGTTCCGCCCCTCGAACTGCTGATCTTCGGCGCTGTCGGACTCGTCGGCAATGTCATCTCCCTGCTGGTGCTCCGCGCGGGACGCCGCAGCAGCCTGAACATGCGCGCGGCCTTCCTGGAGGTCGCCGCCGACGGACTGGGATCGCTGGGGGTGATGGTGGCCGCCGTCGTCATCGCGCTGACCGACTGGCACCAGGCCGACGCAGTGGCCGCCCTGGCCATCGCTGCGCTGATCCTGCCGCGAGCCGCGCTGCTGCTGCGGGAGGCGGTGCGCATCCTGCTGGAGTTCACACCTCGCGGCATCGACCTGGAGGAGGTGCGCGAGCACATGCTCGCCCAGCCGCATGTGCGGGAGGTCCACGACCTCCACGCGTCCACCGTCGCCTCCGGACTCCCATTGATCACCGGCCATGTGGTGGTCGATGACAGCTGCTTCCGCGACGGCCACGCCCCGGAGATCCTCGAACACCTGCGCACCTGCGTGGCGGAGCACTTCCCCGTGAGCCTGGAGCATTCCACCTTCCAGATCGAGACGGCAGCAGTGGCCGCGCGTGAGAGGCACCGACACCGCTGAGCTCGCCCGCATCGCCCGCTGCACCTGGTCCAGCGGGCGCGACCTCGGCGCCTCGGCCTCAGGACCAGACGCCGGAGGACCCCCGGCGGTGAGACCCGACCACGTGGGTGTCCACGATGCCGACGGCTTCCATGAGCGCGAACATGGTGGTCGGTCCCACGAACCGGAACCCGGCCGCGCGCAGCCGCGCCGCCAGCGCATCCGACTCCGGCGAGCGCGACGGGACCTCCGCCATGCTCCGCGGCACCGGGGTGGCTTCGGGCCGGTGGGACCAGATGACCTCGGGCAGCCCTCCCTCGGCCCGCAGCGCCACCGTGGCGCGGGCGTTGCCGATGGTCGCGGTGATCTTGCCGCGGTGCCGGATGATGCCGGCGTCCTGCACCAGACGCTCGACGTCGGACTCGTCGAAGGCGGCGACGACGTCCGGCTCGAAATCCGCGAAGGCTCGGCGGAAGTTCTCCCGTTTGGCGAGGATGGTCGCCCAGGAGAGACCCGACTGGAATCCCTCCAGACTCAGCCGTTCGAAGAGCCCCCGTTCGTCCCGCACCGGCATGCCCCATTCGGTGTCGTAGTACTGCCGCATCATCTCGCTGCCCATCGCCCAGGCGGTGCGGGCCAGCCCGTCCTCACCGATGGCCAGCCCTTCGTCGCCCTCACCTGAGCCAGCCCCCGCCACGGTGCACTCTCCCGGGACTCTGTCGGCATCGGGATGACCCTCCGCGGACCGCCTGAGATCGCGCTGCTGTGCTGCCTGTCGCTGTGCTGCCTGTCGCTGTGCTGCCTGCTGCTGTGCTGCCTGTCGCTGGTGTGCCATGTCCGCACAGTAGCCCAGAGCGGGGACATCTCCCTGGCCTCAGGCCGGGTGGATCTCCAGACGGCGCCCGTCTGGGTCCCGCACCACCAAGGCCGAGACCGGGCCCTCCGCTCGTTGGACGGGGTGGCCGGCGGCCTCGAGACGTGCGGCCACCCCGTCGAGCTCCTCAGGGGTCTGGAAGCCCAGCAGCACCGGGGCGTTGAGTCCGGCCGGATTGTGTCCGCCCGGAGGCGGTTCGACCGCCGGTCCCGGCTTGTCTCCGCCGGGAGCGTGCAGACCGATCATCCCGCTCGGAGCCTCCGGCACCGCCAGCGGGAGCCACCCCTCGGACTCCTCGCCCGGGATCGGCTCATAGCCCAGATGCGAGAAGAATGCGACATCCGCACCCGGGTCCTCAGAGCTGCGCACCGCCACCACGGTCAGCCCGTCCACCGCCCCCACCGGCGGTCCCGCGGTGCAGAGATCCGGCTCCTCGTGGAACCAGACGCCCTCCCCGGACGGCCCGGTGACCCCGGCGTGGCGTCGCTCCGCGTGCTCCCACCACAGACTGCGCAGCCCATCCTCCTGGAGTCGGGCCGCGGTGTGACGCGCGTCTTCGGCCAGGAAGACCAGATGGGTCTCTCCGTGCACGGCCCCGGTGACGGCCGGTCGATCCGGGGCCAGCTGATGCAGGGCCACGCGGCCGGCCGCGGCCCTGAGGATGCCGGCGTCACCCTCCCGGGAGGGCCTCTGCGGCGTCATCCCGAGCAGCTCCAGGAAGTCGGCCATCGCCGCGGGCCGTTCGGTGAATCGGCGCAGGCACAGCGGATGGGCCGGTGAGCCGTTGGCATGGTGCGTCATCGCAACTCCTCCTTGATGTGGCCGGTTCGTGCCGTCGCCGGATCTCCCCGTCCTGATGTCACAGCTGCGCCCGACCTCCGGCGCAGAGGGCCGCCGCAGGCGGCCGGCCCGCCGACTCACCCACCATCGGTTGCGTCACACAACATTCTGGCGGCGTTCCGGTGATACAAAGTTCCCATGACCGACGCCGCAGAAGAAGACTTCCACGACCTCGACCGCTACGTGGCCCTCCCCCGGCTTCAGGGTCTGACCATGAGCCCCGACGGCCGCCGCCTGGTCACCACGGTGACCACGCTCGATGGGAAGGGCACGGGCTACGTCAACGCGCTCTGGGAGATCGACCCCCTCGGCGAGCGCGACGCCCGGCGGCTGACCCGCAGCGCCCGAGGCGAGGCAGGCCCAGCGTTCTCGGCCTCCGGAGACCTCTGGTTCACCTCCGCCCGCCCCGGCGAGGAGGGCGACTCCTCGGACACGGCGCTGTGGCGCCTCCCGGCCTCTGGCGGCGAGGCCGCCCTGGTCAACCGGCGTCCCGGCGGCGTGAGCCGCGTGCACTGCGCCCCCGGCGCCGACGTCGTCGTCACCGCACCGCTGCTGACCGGCGCAGCAGATGAGGACCAGCACGCCGCCCTGCACGCAGCCCGCAAGGACGCCTCGGTCAACGCGATCCTCCACACCTCCTATCCGGTCCGCCACTGGGACCACGACCTGGGCCCGGCACGGCCCGCACTGTTCACCGTGGACGAGGAGCAGACGCCGACGGCCTCGCGCCCTCGCACCGGAGACGAGCTCCCCCGCCGGCTGCGCCACGTCACCGAAGGCCTCGGCTCCCTCTACGGTGAGGAGGTCACGCTCAGCCCCGACGGCACCTGGGCGCTGATCTCTGTGCACGTCCCGGAGGCTCGCGCGGACCGTCGCACCGCCGTGGCCCTGGTGGACCTGGCCAGCGGAGAGCGCCGCATCATCGCCGACGACGTGGAGCATGATCACACCCCGGGACCCATCAGCCCTGACGGACGCACCGCCGTGGTGACCATGACCCGGCGCCCGGTGCCCTCCCGGGCACCCATGCCCCGCCTGCACCTGATGGACCTGGAGACCGGCGAACTCAGCCCCACCGGGCACACCGACCTCTGGCTGGCTCCCTTCGACTGGCTGCCGGACGGATCCGGATTCATCGCCGGAGCGGACGCGGACGGGCGCGGCCCACTGTTCCGCGTGGACGTCGCCGACGGTCGCGTCACCCAGCTGACCCACGACGATGCCACCTATTCGACCGCCGTCGTCGCCCCTGACGGATCCGCCGTCTATGGCGTGCGCGCCAGCTGCGCCTTCCCGCCCGAAGCGGTCCGGGTGGCTCTCACCGACGGCGCCGTGACCCGGCTGAAGAACCCGGTGCCGCGTCCGGAGCTTCCCGGTCGACTCACCGAGGTGGAGACCACCGCCGCCGACGGCGTGCGACTGCGCGCCTGGCTGGCCCTCCCGGAGGGCGCCGACGCCGAGGCTCCCGCCCCGCTGCTGCTGTGGATCCACGGAGGCCCCTTGAACTCCTGGAACGCCTGGTCCTGGCGGTGGAACCCCTGGCTCATGGTCGCCCAGGGCTACGGCGTCCTGCTCCCTGACCCGGCCCTGTCCACGGGCTACGGCCAGGAGTTCGTCCAGCGAGGCTGGAACTCCTGGGGAGACAAGCCCTTCACGGACCTGATGAGCATCACCGACGCCGCCGAGGCCCGAGAGGACGTCGACGAGACCCGCACCGCCGCCATGGGCGGGTCCTTCGGCGGATACATGGCCAACTGGGTGGCCGGGCACACCGATCGGTTCTCCGCGATCGTCACCCACGCCTCCCTGTGGGCACTCGACCAGTTCGGACCCACCACGGATGCGTCCTTCTTCTGGCGCCGGCAGATCGACGCCGCCATGGAGGAGAAACACTCGCCGCACCGCTTCGTGGAGGAGATCGTCACCCCGATGCTCGTGATCCACGGGGACAAGGACTACCGCGTGCCCATCGGGGAGGGCCTGCGGCTGTGGTACGAGCTGCTGGAGCGCTCCGGGCTCCCGGCCGACGCCGACGGCAGCACCGTCCACCGGTTCCTCTACTACCCGCAGGAGAACCACTGGATCCTCACTCCGCACCACGCGAAGATCTGGTACGAGGTGGTGCTCAGCTTCCTGGCCGAACACGTCCTGGGCGACGAACGGGCGCTGCCCGTCCAGCTCGGGCTGACTCCACCGCCGTCGGGCGCCGAGGCGCGGAGCAGGGAGTCAGCACCCGAGGACGACGCCCTGCCGCACGCGGCCTCCAGCTGACCTGAGACTGCCCCGATCAGCCTGACGGGCCGGGGCAGACTGACGGGCCGGGGCAGGCTGACGGGCCGGCGCGGAGCCCCGTCCCGTCAGCGGCGGATCTCGAACCCGGAGTCCGGGAGGGCTGCCAGCTCGTCAGCGGTGGCCGCCCGTTCCTCCACCTGGTCCACGCGAGCGTTCTTCGGCCCGTGGTGACACCAGCGGATCAGGGCGTCCACGGCAGGGCCCTGGCCTCCGACGACGATCTCGACCGCGCCGTCCTTCGTGTTGCGCACCCAGCCGGTGAGGCTGAGGTCCTCGGCCTCCGCCTGGGCGGAGGCCCGAAAGAACACTCCCTGGACCCGGCCGGTCACGCGCAGCATCCGACCGGTGGTGCATCGGCTCCGAGGAGTCTGGTGGTCTGCCATGTCACCAGTGAACCAGGCCGTCCCGCGGACCACCACCCCGGTGGTAATGTGCCGCACATGTCATCGCTGTCTGAGCTGCTGAGCCCTGAGGGCATCCGCCTCGACGCCGAGGCCGCCGACTGGCGGGAGGCCGTCCGCACCGCCGGAACTCTGCTGGAGGACCAGGGAGTCGCCGACGCCGACTACACCCGCGCCATGATCACCACGGTCGAAGAGAAGGGCCCCTACATCGTGGTGGCCCCCGGCTTCGCCCTCCCCCACGCCCGCCCCACCGACGGCGTAGCCCGCACCGGGCTGGCCTGGCTGCGGCTGGCCACGCCGGTGCCCTTCGGACATGACTCCCACGACCCGGTCTCGCTGGTCGTGGCCCTGGCCGCCGTGGACTCCTCGGCCCATACTCGGGCCATGGCGCAGCTGGCCCGCAGACTGGCCGAGCCTTCGACACGCGAGGCGCTCGACCTGGCAGGATCCGCGCAGGAGGTCCTCCACGTGCTCGACGGCCGAAAGGCCTCCGGAGAACGGCACCACCGCAACACCCCGGACACGGCCGCAGAGGCCGAGGACCGGCATCTCATCCTCACCGTGTGCGGCAACGGACTGGGCACCTCCCTGTTCCTCAAGAACACCCTCGAGCAGGTGCTGGACACCTGGGGCTGGTCCCGGCATGTGACCGTCGAGGCCACCGACACGATCTCCGCCCGGGGACGGGCGTCCGAGGCGGCGGCGATCCTTACCTCCGGGGAGATCGCGAAGACGCTCGGCGACGTCGGCGTGCCCGTCCGTGTCGTGGAGAACTTCACCAGCACCGGCGAGCTCGACGCCGCCCTGCGCGACCTCTACGACGTCTGATAAGGACCCCGCATGGATCTTCTGATCACCGCCGCCCAATTCCTCGTCAACGAGATCCTCAGCGTGCCCGCGTTCCTCATCGGCATCATCACCGGCGTGGGGCTGGTGGCGCTGCGCCGCTCCGCCGGGCAGGTCATCGGCGGGGCGCTGAAGGCCACTCTCGGCTTCCTGCTCATCGGCGCCGGAGCCACACTGGTGGTCGCTTCCCTGGACCCGCTGGGGGTCATGATCCAAGATGCCACAGGTGCTCACGGCGTCGTCCCCACCAATGAGGCGATCGTCGGCATCGCTCAGGAGCTCCATGGTGCGCAGGTGGCCTGGTTGATGATCCTCGGCTTCGCCGTCTCCCTGGTGCTGGCTCGGTTCACCCCGCTGCGCTATGTGTTCCTGACCGGTCATCACATCCTGTTCATGGCCACCCTGCTGACCATCGTGCTGGCCACCGGCGGGTACTCCGGCGCCGTCACCGTCATCGTCGGCGGTGCGCTCCTGGGCATCCTGATGGTCTCCCTGCCCGCCTTGGCACACCCCTGGACTCGCCGCATCACGGGGGACGACTCCATCGCCATCGGGCACTTCGGCACCGCCGGCTATGTAGCCGCCGGAGCGGTCGGCCGGCTGGTGGGCGGGCGGTCCAGCCGCTCCACCGAGGAGCTGAAGCTGCCGGAGTCGCTGCGCTTCCTCCGCGACTCGATGGTGGCCACGGCACTGTCCATGGTGCTGATGTATGTGGTCGTCGCCGCGATCTCCGTGGCCCGCGAGGGCGAGTCCGCGTACGAGGCCTTCGACGGAGGGGCGGAGAACCTGGGCAACTTCCTGATGCAGGCGGTCACGCAGGGGCTGCAGTTCGGGATCGCGGTGGCGGTGATCCTCTTCGGGGTGCGCACCATCCTGGGCGAGATCGTGCCGGCGTTCCAGGGCATCGCGGCCAAGCTGGTGCCGGGCGCGATCCCGGCGCTGGACGCGCCCATCGTCTTCCCCTACGCGCAGAACGCGGTGCTGGTGGGCTTCCTCTCCAGCTTCACGGGTGGGCTGCTCGGGCTGGCCGTGCTCTCGCTGTGGCTGAACCCTGCCTTCGGCCTGGCCCTGATCCTCCCCGGGCTGGTGCCGCACTTCTTCACCGGCGGCGCCGCCGGGGTCTACGGCAATGCGACCGGCGGACGTCGGGGTGCGGCCGCCGGAGGCTTCGTCAACGGGCTGCTGATCACGTTCCTGCCGGCCGGGCTGCTGCTGGTGCTCGGTGACTTCGGCGAGGCGAACACCACCTTCGGCGACACCGACTTCGGCTGGTTCGGGATCCTCATCGGCTTCGGCGCCTCGATCGGCTCGGTGGGCGGGCTGGTCGTGGTCTCCGCCCTGGGCCTGCTGGTGCTGGGCTCGGCGATCCTCGTCCAGAAGAAGGTCGTCGACGTCGGCTGGGACCCCTCCCCGCATCGCAGCCGCCCGGATCCGGCCCTCGACGGCGGCACAGACCCCTCGTCCGACGTCGACACGGCGGAGACCGACTCACGGGCATCCGCTGCGGCACCGCCGAAGATCGCCCCGCCGCGTGGGGCCCCGGCGCCGCCGCCGCGCCCCTGAGCACGACGGCGGCGGGTGACGTCGGCCGGTGCCCCGTGACGTCCGATCTGCCCGACGGCCCGCCCGCCGCTCACCAGCGTTCCAGCACCGTGCCCGTCCGGGTCTGCTCGTCGTAGCTGTAGACCTCCCGGCCGTCGATCCAGGTGCGCAGCACCCGGTTCCGGGTGTCCAGCGGGTCGCCGGACCAGAGGACCACATCGGCGTCCTTGCCGACCTCGAGGGAGCCGATGCGCTCGGCGGCGCCGATCACCTCCGCCGGGTTGATGGTGACCGCCTTCAGCGCCTCGGCGGGGTCCATCCCCTCGCGGACAGCCAGCGCCGCCTGGTGCATCAGAAAGTCGATGGGCACCACCGGGTGGTCGGTGATCAGGGAGACCTTGACACCGGCCTCCGAGAGGATGCGCGGGGCCGCCGCCGTGCGGTCCCGCACCTCGACCTTGCTCCGGGATACGATCATCGGCCCGTAGAGCACCGGGATGCCGCGGGCGGCGATGACATCGGCGATCTTGTAGGACTCGGTCCCGTGGTCCAGCACGAGCTCATAGCCGAACTCGTCGGCCAGCCGGATGGCCGTGGCGATGTCATCGGCGCGGTGGCAGTGCTGCCGCCACGGGATCTCGCGGTCCAGGACCTTCACCAGAGCCTCTGAGATGAGGTCGGCGTCGCGCTCGCCCTGGGGCTTCTCCGCCCACCGCCGGGCCTCGGTGAACGCCTTGCGCATGGTCATCGCGACACCCAGGCGGGTGTTGGGCGTCTTCTTCTGCTCGCCGTACACCCGCTTGGGGTTCTCGCCGAGGGCGGCCTTGAGCCCGGACGGCGACCGCAGCACCATCTCATCGACGATACGCCCGTGGGTCTTGATGGCCACAGCGAGGCCTCCGATGGGGTTGGCCGATCCGGGGTTGACGTTGACGCTGGTGATCCCACCGGCCAGGGCGTCGTCGAAGCCGACCTCGGTGGGGTTGATGGCGTCCAGGGCACGGGCCGCGGCGGTGACCGGGTCGGTGGTCTCGTTGACGTCGGCGCCGGCCCACCCTTCGCCCTCCTCATGCACGCCGAGGTGGACGTGGGCGTCCACGAGACCGGGCAGCACCCAGCGGCCGGCGGCGTCGATGACCTCATGGCCTGCGGGGATCTCAGCCTCAGCACCGAGCGCGGCGATCCGACCCTCGGTGACCACGATCCGACCCTCGACCGGCGCGGAGGTGACCGGCACGAGGTGGGCATTGTCGATGACATAGTTTCTCTCTGCAACCATAAGGGAACTCTAGCATCGACGGTTGCAGCGAGGAACTGAGCTGTTAGGGTCCGTAGGTGGCGGCGCCGGAGCTGCCCCATCGGCAGGCGCCGCACCGGCCGCCCCTCTGACAGGAGGCGGCCCCTACGGAACGTCCCACGATGAAGGAGGTCTTCGCATGACGACCACCGTCCACGACGTGACGGACCAGTACCCCACCCGCCAGGGCGACGCGCCCCGGGTGATCCCCCGCCAGGACCCGGTGGTGCAGGGCACCGCCGACCAGGGCCCGATGGACGCCGCCACACTGCGCGGCTTCGACGAGAAGGGCTACCTGACCATGGAGAAGCTCATCAGCGACGAGGAGCTGACGCTCTTCCGCGACGAGCTCGCCCGCCTGGCCGACGACCCGGAGGTCAAGGCCGACGAACGCACCGTCGTCGAGGCCACGTCCCAGGAGGTCCGGTCGATCTTCGACATCCACCGCAGCAACGCGGTGTTCCGGAGGATCGCCCACGATCCACGGATCGTGCGGAGGGCCGAGCAGATCCTGGGCTCCCAGGTGTACATCCACCAGAGCCGGATCAACTACAAGCCCGGATTCGTGGGCAAGGACTTCACCTGGCACTCGGACTTCGAGACCTGGCATGCCGAAGACGGGATGCCGACCCCGCGGGCGGTGAGCATCTCGATCTCCCTGACCGACAACTACTCCTTCAACGGCCCGCTGATGATCATGCCCGGATCCCACAAGCACTACATCAGCGCGGTGGGCACCACGCCGGAGGACAACTTCAAGCAGTCCCTGGTCATGCAGGGCGCCGGTGTGCCCGACCCGGAGACGCTGACGGAGTTCGCCGACCGTTTCGGCATCGATGTGCTGGAGGGTCCAGCCGGCGGAGCCATCATGTTCGACTCGAACTGCATGCACGCCTCCAACGGCAACGTCACCCCGTACCCGCGGTCCAACGTGTTCATCGTCTACAACTCGGTGGAGAACGCTCCGGCAGAGCCGTTCGCCGCCCCGGCGCCACGACCCGAGTTCCTCGGAAGCCGCGACGTCACCCCGATCGGCTGAGCACTCAGAACCCCTCCCCGGGACCCGCTGACCGGCCCTCGGGACGGGCGATGGCCCCATCGCGCCCGCGGTGGGGCCATCACTGTACTGACGTCGCCACGACGCCAGGCCCATGGACTCGCAGGCGCCACTCAGCCGGGTCGCTGCAGGGCGATGACCGCGTCCATGTCATCATCCGGGGCCAGCCGATTCCGAGCCGTGACCCCACAGGCGGTGCACCGGTGGATGAGGATGAAGCCCTTCTTCCCGGAGTGGTCGACGCCGACCGGCGCCATCACGGCCCCGCAGTCCGCAGACCGGTCCCCCGGCACGACGTCCACATGCCGTGAATGCAGGCAGAACGGGCAGTGGTTGCGGTAGCTGCCCCCGGAATGTCGGCTGACCTCCCGGCCGCAGTGCCCGCAGACGAATCCGGTGTTCTCCACCTCTCGACCGCCGGGCGCGTAGCTCATGGAGTCTCCCCCACGGAACCTCCGGCCTCAGCGCGCGCCATGGCTGAGGCGTAGAGGCACACGGTGGCCGCGGTGGCGACGTTCAGCGACTCTGCCTGCCCGTAGAGCGGGATGGAGACCCGACGATCGGCGAGCCCACGCTGCTCGGAGCTGAGCCCGTGGGCCTCATTGCCCAGCAGCCACAGCGTCGGGGATCCGAGATCCTCCATCTCCGGCAGCGGGACTTCTCCTCCGCCGTCGGCGGCCAACACCTGCAGCCCCGCGCTCCTGGCGGTGGCCACCAGCCGCTGCGGGTCCGTCCCGGTGAGCAGCGGGAGGTGGAAATGCGAGCCCGCAGCGGAGCGGACCACCTTCGGCGCCCAGGGATCCACGCTGCCCGGCGTGAGCACGACGGCCGACGCACCGGCGGCGTCGGCGGTGCGGATGATGGTGCCGGCATTGCCCGGGTCCTGGATTCCGAGCAGGCCTGCGACCAACCCAGCCGGCGCTCCTGAGCTCTCGGGCCCGCCGAGCAGGGACTCCAGCGGACCGGCCCCGCCGTCGCTCGCCCCCGTCTGCGGGATGCGGCACACGGCCAGCACTCCCTGAGAGGTCTCGGCGTCTCCCATAGCTGCCAGGACCTCCGCAGTGGCCTCGCGCAGGAAGAACCGCGCCGGCCGCGGAAGGGCGGCCTGCGGGTCGAAGAGAACACCCCGGGCCTGGTCCAGCAGCGCCTGGAGATCCGGATGGGCGCTCAGCGCCTCGGCGTCGAAGAAGAGCGCGTCCAGCTCCGGCAGGCCCTTGACGGCGGAAGCCGGGTGACGCGCCGCGCCGTCGGGGACGTCCTCCCAGCGGCGCAGCCACAGGGTCAGCGCCTCCCGCACAGGCTGAGGACCTTCGGCGAGGAAGAGCCGCTGACGACGCCGGCCCGCCCGGGTCGCCAGCGAGGCCACCTTCTTCACGCGGTCCGCATGGGGGTTGTTCAGCACTGCAGGATCAGTCATGGTCCTCATTCTTCCTCACCGGTGGCCGCAGCGGCCCAGGTCATCGCCGATCCGCCCGGATACTCTGCTCAGACATGACGACGGCGCCCACCCCTGGAGTCCAGGGGCGGGCGCCGTCCTCAGCTGGTCTCAGCTAATCAGGCTCAGGCGGCCTTCTTGGCGTTGACGTCCTGCGGCAGAGCCTTGCGCGCCACGTCCACCAGGGTCTCGAAAGCCTTGGCGTCGGAGACGGCGAGCTCAGCCAGCATGCGACGGTCGACCTCCACCTCAGCGGCCTTCAGGCCCTGGATGAAGCGGTTGTAGGTCAGACCGTGGGCGCGGGACGCAGCGTTGATGCGCTGGATCCACAGGCGGCGGAAGTCGCCCTTGCGCTTCTTGCGGTGCTGGTAGTTGTAGGTGTAGCTGTGCAGCAGCTGCTCCTTGGCCTTCCGGTAGAGGCGGGAACGCTGACCGCGGTAGCCGGAGGCCCGGTCGAGGACCTTGCGGCGCTTCTTGTGGGCGTTGACCGCCCTCTTCACTCGTGCCACGTGAAATCTCCTAGTGCAGTGAGTCTTCTGGTGTTCATAGGCCCGGGAGGCGGCATGCTCATCGGCATGCCACGCCGCCCAGAGGCCCGGTCATCGGGATCGAGGTCGCAGGACGCTCAGATGCCCAGCATCCGCTTGATGCGCTTCTCGTCGGCCTTGGTGACGATGCGGTCACCGGCCAGACGACGCGTCAGGCGGGAAGACTTGTGCTCCAGGTAGTGGCGACGGTTGGCCTGCTGGCGCTTGATCTTGCCGGAGCCGGTCAGCTTGAATCGCTTCTTGGCCCCGGAGTGGGTCTTCATCTTCGGCATGGTGCCGTTCTCCTTACATCGTGCGGACCTGCAACGCCTACGAGGCCCGTCCGTCGACCCCGGAACGTATCCGAGGCCTCGGCCGGGCAGCGGCGCAGAGGTGGGGCCGACCGGCGTCGCGTCTCCGACGTCCCGGCGAAGGACGCCGTGGACGAGGATGTCGCGGGCCTCGGCCCCCTTGTCATAGGAACGACAGGATGGTGACGCGTGACGCGCAGGCACATCCTGCCGTGAACCCGAAGAGCCATTCTACGCCATGCGGCACCGGAAGGCATGTTGGGCATGCAGTGGCCCTCCGTCGCAGATCCGACGGAGGGCCACTGTGATGATCTTCTGCGGCGGACCGCAGAGATCTAGAGGTTCTTCAGCTCGTCCGGGAGGTAGTCAGCCATGGAGTTGGACAGCGGCTTGACGTCCTTCTTCTCCGTGGAGACCCGCTCCTGGTTCTTGCGGGCACGCTTCGAGGGGGTGCCCTTGGGCTCCGCCTCTGCGGCCTCGGCCGCTGCTTCGGCGGCCTCCTGCTTCTTGACCTCTGCCTTGGTCTTCAGCGGTCCGACGACCATCACCATGTGACGCCCGTCCTGACGCGGGGAGGACTCGACCGAGCCCAGGTCCCCCACGTCCTCCGCGAACCGCTGGAGCAGTCGGACACCCATCTCCGGGCGCTGCTGCTCACGACCGCGGAACTGGATCATGGCCTTGACCTTGTCACCGGCGGAGAGGAATCCTCGGGCGCGGCTGACCTTGGTCTCATAGTCGTGGTCGTCGATCTTGAGACGGAACCGGACCTCTTTGAGCGTGGTCGTGGTCTGGTTCTTCCGGGATTCACGAGCCTTGACAGCGGCCTCGTACTTCCACTTGCCGAAGTCCATCAGCTTGCAGACGGGAGGCTTCGCGCGGGGCGCGACCTCGACCAGGTCCAGACCGGCCTCGGAGGCCAGCCGCTGGGCGTCCTCGATCCTGACGATGCCGACCTGCTCCCCCTGCGGGCCGACCAGGCGGACCTCCGGAACTCGGATCCGTTCGTTGATGCGTGGTTCGCTGATCTGTCCAACTCCTGTTTGATGACGATGGCGAGTGGGCGTCGTCGGTGTGGAACCCCGATGGCGGGGTGCGAGATGACGCCCGCTTCGGCGCTCAGGGCGCGCATCGCGCGCCTACCGAGACATGTGACAAGCTTACCAGCATGCAGAGTGACCAGAACAACCGTCCCGACGCCACCCCCTCCTCCGAGGGGCCCGACGTCGAGGGGATCAAGCAGGCCGTGGACCAGCAGGCCCGAGACATCGCCGAAGTCCCGGCCGTGGAGCTGATCAACACCGTGGCCGTGCACCTGATGAGTGCGGCCGCCGTCAAGACCGGCCTCGCCGACGACCCGGAGGCCGAGGCGCTGAAGGACCTGGACGAGGCACGCAAGCTCATCACCGCCCTGGCCGGCCTGGTCACGGCGGCCGCCCCGGAGGTCGGCTCCACCCACGCCGCGCCGCTGCGCGACGGCCTCCGCTCGCTTCAGCTGGCCTTCCGCGAGGAGTCGCTCGTGCCGGACGCACCGGGCAAGGGCCCCGGCGAGAAGTGGACCGGTCCGGTCAACTGACCCGACGCCGCTGACCGTCCCAGCGCAGCGCCCACCCGGACCGAGGGCCGGCTCAGGAGGGAGCGCCGTCTCCGGCGGCGAGCCATGCCTGAGTCGGCCCCACGAAGGCCAGCACCAGGGCCACGGCGGCCGGGACGAGGAACAGCGCACCGACCTGCCACACCCCCGAGGCGAAGAAGCTGAACGAGAGCACCACGATCATCAGCTGCAGGACCATCGCCGGCGTGCGGGCACCGGGCGCCCCCATGAACAGCCGGAAGCCCAGCAGGATCAGCACTGCCGCCAGCAGCAGATAGAGCACCAGCATCGCGATGTAGCCGACAGTGTCCAGCTGCTCAGGCTCCGAGGCGACGAACTGCGCCACGGAGCTGAAGCCCACGGCGAGCCCCTGCATCAGCAGGATCAGGAAGATCAGCCACACCGGCCACGGCCGCGGCCTGGCGTGGGTGAAGCGTCGGGGCCCCTGCGGGGCATTGAAGTCCGGCTGGGGAGAGTCCTTCTCGAGCATGCCCACCATTGAACCACCCGGGCCCTATGAGCGCCCCGCCAGGGAGTCCCTCCGGCGGCACTCCGTCCAGTCCGCCCGCCCTGCCGGACCGCCGACATGGCCGCACCCGACGTCCGACCTCTCCGGCAACCCTGCCAATGCTCGGGGGCCCCGGGCCGTCCACCAGACTGTGACGCCCCTTGAGGACCGCACGCGGGGCATACACAAGTCGCTCCAGGTCAGCCCGGGAGGCCGCCGAGGCGACCTCTCTGCGCCCGCCGGATCACACTTTCTGCTGTGAGCAATGCCACAGCGTTTCGGGCGTATTTCTGCCCTGCGAAGTCTTGTTTGCATCCTGTTAACGTGTCAGCCTTGAACACGTACTTCTCCGGGCTGGCAGTCCTCTGACTCTGCCTGCGCGACTGCGTCCTACGGTCAGGTCCCGCACCGACAACTGAAGCTTCTGCCTTCCGGAGGCGGCACGGACTCCCCGAGGCCTACCCCTGGGCCCCGGGTCGAGGAACTGCCGCAGCACCCCACCCGAGCAACAGCGTCCCACCACCGGACGCAAGGAGTAGTGATTCCCATGGATTGGCGCAGCCGAGCAGCGTGCCTGGACAAGGACCCCGAGCTCTTCTTCCCCGTGGGCAACACCGGCCCCGCCCTGCTCCAGATCGAGGAGGCCAAGAGCGTGTGCCGCCGGTGCCCCGTGATGGACACCTGCCTGCAGTGGGCGCTGGAGACCGGCCAGGACGCCGGCGTCTGGGGCGGCATGAGCGAGGACGAGCGCCGAGCGCTGAAGCGTCGCGCCGCACGCGCGCGCCGGGCCTCCTGAGGCCCGCGTCCGGACAGGACGCCGCAGCAGCCCACCACGGACGACGGGGCGGGACTCTCCTCTCGGAGCAGTCCCGCCCCTTCGTCTGTCGTTCGTCTGTCGTACGTCTGTCGCTGCACACCGCAGCGTCCAGGACGGATCAGTGGTGCTGCAGGCCCAGGATCGGCGCCTTCAGCACCGCACGTGTGCCGACCGGTTCGCCGTCGGGTCCCTCACCGTGGTCCCAGTCGATCACCCCGGAGAGCTCTCCCCGCACCAGCGTCCTGACGATCTGCAGGCCCAGGCCCGGCTCCCAGTCCGTCTCCGGCAGCCCGACGCCGTCGTCGACGATCTCCAGCTCCAGCCGCTCCCGGCCGGCCGCGTCCGCTGAGCGACTCACCACCATGCGTACCGTCAGGCTGCGCCGGGTCGGATCCGGGCCGAAACCATGCTCCACGGCATTGGCCACCACTTCGGTGATGACCAGCGCCAGCGGAGTCACCATGTCCGGCGGCAGCTGGCCGAAGCTCCCCTCCAGGTGTGTCTCCACCCTGCGCTCGGACTGGGCCATCTCCGCGGCGAGCCTCAGCTGCCGGCGCATCAGCTCATCGACGTCGACGCTCTCCTCCAGCCCCTTCGACAGGGAGTCGTGGACCATCGCGATGGTCTCCACGCGACGCATCGCCCGACGCATCCCGGCCCGGCCCTCCTCCGAGTCCATGCGCCGCGACTGCATCCGCAGCAGCGCCGAGACCGTCTGGAGATTGTTCTTCACTCGGTGGTGGATCTCCTTGATGGTCGCATCCTTGCTCATCAGCTGGCGATCACGGCGCCGCAGCTCGGTGACGTCCCGGCACAGCACCAGGGCGGCGAACCGCTCGCCGTCCTTGTACAGCGGGATGGACCGCAGCGTCACCGCGGCCCCGTGGGCCTCGAGCTCAGCACGCATCGCCCGGCGACCCGTCAGCAGCAGCGGCCGGGTCTCATCCACCACACCACCGGTGGAGCGTTCGAGCTCCGCCCCGATCCCGGCCAGGGATCGGCCCTCCAGCGAGTCTGCCACTCCCAGCCGAGACAGCGCGGAGACGGCGTTGGGGCTGGCGAAGGTGATCTTGCCCTCGACGTCCAGACGCAGCAGCCCGTCCCCCACCCTCGGGGCTCCGCCGTAGGCGCTGAACTCCACGTGGGTCTCCGGCCACCGCCCCTGGCCCACCATGACCAGCAGATCGGCGGCGCAGCGCCGGTAGGTCAGCTCCAGCCTGGACGGGGTGCGCAGGGCGGTGACCGAGAAGTGCAGGGTCATCACCGCCAGGGTGCGACCCCCGCGGATCAGCGGGATCGCGGTGACCCGCATCCGGGCCGGGGCGGGCCGGCCCTCATCCGAGGAGTTCGTCTCCACCTGATAGCGCCAGGCCCGTTCCACCATGGGTTTGAGGTCCGCACGGATCCTGTCCCCGACGACGTCACGGTGCACCACCGTCTGTGTCGTGGAGGGGCGCGCCTGGGCCAGCGCGATGAAGGACCTGTCCTCCGCGGAGACGAATCCCTCCACGGTGTGAGGAAACCACAGGACCAGGTCGGAAAACGCCAGGTCAGAGAGCATCTGCCAGTCCGCGACCAGCGCATGCAGCCAGTCGGCATCCCCGTCATGCAGGTGCGGGTGGTCGATGAGCGGATCCTCGAAGACGGCCACGGCTCAGGCTCCGATGAGACCGCGCAGGTGCCGCAGCAGCACCGTCAACGACGCGATGTTGTCCGTCTTGAGCTGGTCCACCTCCGCCACCAGCCGCTCTGCCCGACTGATCTTCGCCTCGTTCTCCCGGCGCCAGGCCGCCATGCGCTCATCCGGCGTGCCCGGTTCGGTGCTCTTCAGCACCGAGGTCGTGACATCCCGGATCGCGTGGTAGAGCTCGTCACGCTGCGCGCCGCGGGCCAGCGCCTGCCACTTGTCCTTCCGCGGCAGCCCCGTGATGCGCTCCAGGAGCGAATCGGCGCTGAACTCGTCGTAGACCGTGTAGTACACACCCGCCACCTCGGCGGAGTCGACGCCGAGCTCCCGGGCCACGTCGGCGACGTCGAGCAGCGAGAACGTCTCGAACAGCTCGGAGACCCAGCGTGCCAGGTCCTCCGGCATGCCGGTGGCCAGCACCTCCTCCTTCTGCCGCAGAACGCGTTCCCGGTCCCCGCCCCGCAGGTGCTCCGAGAGGTTGCCGTACAGCGGTCGCAGGTGCTCGGCGAACAGCTCGACATCCTGCTGCACCGTCGTGCCCCGGGGGGCGTGGTTGACGCACCACCGGACCGCGCGGTCCAGCAGGCGCCGCATGTCGAGGTAGGTCAGCGCCCACCGCTCGCGGGGGAAGCTCACCGGCAGGCTGCGCATCGCGGCGTCGAACTCATCGAGGCGGAACAGTTCCCGCACCGTGGCGAAGGCCCGCACCACCTGAGCCTCCGAGGCGAAGGTCTCCTCCATCGCGCGGAAGACGAAGGTCGCCCCACCCATGTTGATCACGTCGTTCGCCAGCACAGTGGCGATGATCTCCCGATGCAGCGGATGCCGTGGCAGCTCCGAGGCGAAGCGGGAGGTGATCTCCTCGGGGAAGTAGTCCTCCAGCAGGGAGGTGAACCAGTCGTCGTCGGGAAGGTCCGAAGCCACCAGCGCACCCTTGAGCTGGATCTTCGCATAGGCCACCAGCACCGCCAGCTCCGGGGAGGTCAGCGGCTGGGACGCATCCCGCCGCTCCTCGAGCTGAGCGTCGGAGGGCAGCACCTCCAGTTCTCGGTCCAGTCCGGCAGAGTCCTCCAACCAGCCCATGAGCCGCTGGAAGCTCGGCGACCAGTCGCCCATCCGATGCCGGTCGGTCATGAGCAGGATGTTCTGGTCCCGGTTGGTCTGCAGGACCAGCTCGGCGACGTCGTCGGTCATCTCCCGCAGCAGCTCGTCCCGCTCCTCGGCCGCCAGGTGGCCCGAGGAGATCAGCTGGTCCACCAGGATCTTGATGTTGACCTCGTGGTCCGAGCAGTCCACGCCGGCGGAGTTGTCGATGGCGTCGGTGTTGAGCCGCACCCCCTGCTGGGCCGCCTCGATGCGGCCGGCCTGGGTGAGACCCAGGTTGCCGCCCTCGCCCACCACGCGGGCCCGCACCTGCCGACCGTCGACGCGGATGCCGTTGTTCGCGCGGTCGCCGACCTCCTCGTGGGTCTCGTGCGAGGCCTTCACATACGTGCCGATCCCGCCGTTGTACAGCAGGTCCACCGGGGCCTGCAGCAGCGCATGGAGCAGCTCCGGCGGCGTCATGACCTCGACGCCGGCCGGAAGGTCGAACCGCCGTCGCATCGGCTCCGTGATGGTGATCGTCTTCGCCGTGCGGGAGAAGACGCCGCCGCCGGCAGAGATCAGCGACGCGTCGTAGGCGTCCCAGCCGGACCGTCCGGCCGTGAACAGCCGCTGGCGCTCCCGGAAGGATGCGCCGGAGTCGGGGTCCGGGTCGATGAAGATGTGCAGGTGGTTGAACGCCGCCACCAGCCGGATGTGCTCCGAGAGCAGCATTCCATTGCCGAACACGTCCCCAGACATGTCACCGATGCCGATGACGGTGAAATCCTCGCTCTGGGTGTCGTGGCCCAGCTCCGAGAAGTGCGACTTCACCGACTCCCAGGCGCCGCGGGCGGTGATGCCCATCGCCTTGTGGTCATAGCCCACTGAGCCGCCCGAGGCGAAGGCATCGCCCAGCCAGTGCCCGTACTCGGCGGAGACCGCGTTGGCCGTATCGGAGAACGTGGCCGTGCCCTTGTCCGCGGCCACCACCAGGTAGGCATCGTCGCCGTCGTGCCGGACCACGTTCTCCGGTGCCACGATCTCCATCTGCCCGTCGCGCTCCAGCTGGTTGTCGGTGATGTCCAGCAGCCCTCGGATGAAGACCTTGTAGGCCTCGCGACCGGCTTCGAACCATGCCCCGCGGTCCTCCGCCGGGTCGGGCAGCTGCTTGGCGTAGAAGCCGCCCTTGGCGCCCGAGGGCACGATCACCGCGTTCTTCACCATCTGGGCCTTCACCAGGCCGAGGACCTCCGTGCGGAAGTCCTCCTGACGGTCCGACCAGCGCAGACCGCCACGGGCGACCTTGTCGAAGCGCAGGTGAACCCCTTCCACCTGCGGCGAGTACACCCAGATCTCATGGGCCGGACGGGGCTGCGGAGCCGAGTCGATGGTGCCCGGCGTCAGCTTCAGGGACAGCCAGTCCCGGCCCTGGTAGGCATTGGTCCGCTGCGTGGAGTCGATGAGGTTCAGGAACGTCGAGAGCACCCGGTCGGCGTCGAGGGTGCGCACATTCTCCAGCGCGTCCAGGATCCGCTGACGGGTCTCCTCCATCCGCTCGGCGCGGTCTTCGTCCAGCTGCGGGTCGAAGCGGGCCTCGAAGTAGGCCACCAGCGCGGCCGAGACCTCCGGATTCTGCAGCAGCGCCTCCGCCAGGAAGGCATAGGAGTGCGCGGACCCCAGCTGACGCATGTACTTCGCGTAGGCGCGCAGAACCGTCACCTTCTGGATGGACAGCCCGAGCTGCAGGACCAGGCGGGAGAAGATGTCCGACTCGGCGGTGCCCACCAGCACGTGGCTGTAGGCCTCCTTGAGCAGCTCGATCGTCGTGTGCGGATCCACTCCCGCCGGGTAGCAGAGGCCCAGGTCGTACAGGTGGAAGGTCGTGCCGTCGTCGCAGGTCAGCGTGTAGGAGCGCTCGTCCAGGATGGAGAGGCCGAAGTCGTCGAGGATCGGCAGCGTGTCCGTCAGCGTCTTGGGCTCGGAGAGGTAGAGCTTCAGCCTCATATGCGCCGAGTCGTCCCCGCGAGGCGGGTAGAACTGCATGCGTGGGCCGTCCTCGGGGTGCCGCTCCAGCGTCTCGAACTGAGTGATGTCCGCCAGGGCGTCGGAGACCTCGTAGAGCACCCGGTAGTCCTCCGGGAAGGCGTCGCCCCACCGGCGGGTCAGGTCCTCCGCCCGACGGCCGGAGTACCGTTCCTCGGCCTCCTGGGTGATGCCCTCGGCCCAGGAGCGGATCGCCCGGGCCAGCCTGTTCTGCAGCTCGTCGACGGTGATCCCCAGCTCGGCGGCATCGCCCGAGAGGCGCATGCGGAAGAACACCCGAGCCAGGACGGATTCGGTCAGCAGGACGTTGAAGTCGATGGACTCCGCGTCGATGTGGCGCCGCAGCTCCTGCTCCACCCGTTGACGCACCGCCGTGTTGTACCGGTCCCTGGGCAGATACAGGATCGCCGTCATGAACCGCCCGTAGTGGTCCTTGCGGAGGAAGAGCTTCACCCGCCGGCGCTCCTGCAGCTGCAGGATCTGCCAGGCAGTCTCCTCGATCTCCTCGATGTCCATCTGCAGCAGCTCGTTGCGCGGATAGATCTCCAGGATCTGCATCAGGTCCGAGCCGGAATGGGAGTCCGGGCTGAACCCGGAGCGTGCCAGGAGCTGCTGGGCCCGCGAGCGCAGCAGCGGGATGTTCTGGATCGACTGCGTGTAGGCCCGCTGGCTGAACAGACCCACGAAGCGGCGCTCTCCGCGCACCGACCCGTCCGGACCGAAGGTCTTCACCGCGACGTAGTCCATGTAGGTGCGGCGACGCACCGTGGAACGGGAGTTCGCCTTGGTGATCACCAGCGCCCGGCGCTCCCGGGCCCTGGCCCGGCCGGCCTCGGAGAGCTCCGTGGTCCGGTGGAGGGTGCCCTTGCCGCGCACCTGGGAGAGGATGCCCAGCCCGGTCTCCTCCAGCGGCTGCAGGTGCACCGAGTCGTCATCGTGCTCATCGAGCTCGTACTCCCGGTAGCCGAGGAACAGGAAATTTCCATCGGCCATCCAGTCGAGCAGGTCGGCCGACTCCTGGGACTCGTGAAGGCCTTCGGCCTCGCGCAGCAGCCCCGCTGCCCCGCGGGCCTTGCCGATCATGCGGTTCTGGTCCCGGTGGCTCGACTTCACGTCGTCGACGACGCTGTAGAGGCCCTCCACCAGCGCCTCCACCTGCTCGGCGGTGATCACCCGGTCCAGCTCCACGGCGATCCAGGACTCGACATCGGTGCGCTGCCCCTCATCGGTCAGCACGGAGAGGTCCGGCAGGGTCTGGGTGTCGCCCGAGGACATGCCGCGCTGCGGAGCCGGGACGGAGCGCACGCCCAGGACGTCGGAGCCTTCCGGGGTGCGGCTGACCAGGAAGATGGGGTGGACCACCAGGGACATGGCGTGCCCGTTCCGGGAGATCTCGGCTGTCACCGAGTCCACAAGGTGAGGCATGTCGTCGGTGACGACCAGCACGACGCTGCGGCCCTCCACGGTGACGACGTCCGCCTGCGGCGAGGAGTCCCTGCGGAGGCGGGCGAGCTCCAGATGACGAGCCACCCACTCTCTCTGATGCTCCGAGCTGACGGACCACAGATCCTCCGGAGCGACGTGGGCGAAGTACGCGCTCTCCAGAGTCTCCAGATCATCGTCACCACGGGTCCAGAGGGACTTCTCACCGGTCATGTGCACTCACTCTTTCTGGGTCATCGATGCCCCGGTCACGGGCCGGACCACGGTGTCCGACCGCCCGCACCCAGCCTACCGCCTCAGCAGGCGCCTCCGGCGCGTCGGAAGGGTCGCCCCGGCCAGGTCCGCGATCGCGTGGCGCAGGGCCGACTGGGGAGCCGACTCCGCCAGGACACGGCCGGTGAGCAGGGCGTCATCGCAGGCTGCACGGTCCCAGGGCAGGAAGGTCTCCAGCGCCTCGCCGGACCCGAACCGGTCCCAGGCCTCACGCAGCTGGTCCTCGGGGGCGCGGCCGACCGCCTCGCGCCGAATCTGGTTGATCAGCACCTGAGGCTCAGGGGCCTGCGGCAGGTTGAGCCGCAGGTCGTCCAGCGCCTTGACGAGGCGCGGGAAGGAGACCGGATCCGGCCCTCCGACCGCCAGCAGCGTGTCCGCCTCCTCCACGGCGGTGATCGTGGCCGCGTGACGCTGCGGGGCGCGGGTGTCGAAGGTCAGCTCCTCGTCGTGCTCCGTGGGTGCGGCGACGTCGACCACCACGTGGGAGAAGTCACGGGCCGCCCGCTGCAGGACCTGGCGCAGGGCCCCGCCCCGCAGTTCGGGCCACCGATCGGCGCGCGGGAGTCCGGTGAGCAGGTGGAGCCGGTAGCCACAGATGTCCACCACGGTCAGTGCCCGCCGCAGCCGTGCCGCATCGAGCCGCCCGAGGTCCGCCTGGCGGCAGGCCTGCGCCAGCCCTGCCGACTCCTCGAGAAGGCCCAGATGCGTGGCGGCCGAGGATGCGACGGTGTCAGCATCGATCAGCAGCACACGGGCGCCGGTCAGAGCCAGCTCTGCGGCCAGATTGACCGCCACGGTGGTGCGGCCCGGACTGCCCGGAGCTCCCCAGACGGTCGTGATCCCCGGACGTCGCAGCGCGGCACCGGAGTCCTCCTGTCCGGCGTCCTCCTCGGCGGCTGCCCGCAGGTCCGCATTCTGCGGTCCGGCGTCGTCCCGCCCGGTGGTGCCCCGCCGGGCGGCACCAGCTGCGCGTACGGCATCGTCGTCCCGTGCGGAACCGGTTCCGGCTGCCGCCAGGGGCCTGTCGTCCGGTGTGTGCTCCTCCTGTGTGGGCTCCTCCTGTGTGGGCTCCGCCGAGGCGGCCTCGCGCCGACTCCGGGTCGTCTCGGCCGCGCTGAGCAGTTCGGCCAGCTCTGCGTCCAGCGGGTGCTGCCCTCCAGGAGCGCCCTCACCCTCCTGTGTGCGCCCCGAAGGCGCCTCCGACTCCGCACCGGAGTCGTGCACTGCAGGAGCCTGTACGTCCTCCGGGTCGACGGGGACGTCGTCGAGCTCCTTCCCCACCGCCGCTGGAGCGCCCAGGAGATCCTCCTCGGCCGACTGCTCGGGGACAGGCAGTCCCCGCAGCGCGTCGGTGAGCGTCTTCGCGTCCACGGTGTCAGGCAGCGCCACGATTCCCAGAGCCCGCAGTCGGGCACGGTCCTCGGAGACGTCGGACACCGCCACCACGACCAGCCCCGGCTCGGTGAACTCCGTCAGCAGGCTTCCCGTGATGGTCTCGGTCTCCCCGATGATCAGAACCGCATCGGCCATTCCTGTCCGTGCGGCGGCGACCAGCTCTGCGAGGTCTGCGCACCGCCGATCGATAGTCACCGGACCATGGAGTCCCTCGACGGCGGCGATGTGATCCCGCTGAAGGTGACCGGCGGTGATGACCGAGCAGCGCCTCATGGTGCCTCCTCCTCGCTGCCCTCATCCTCGTCGGCGTCCTCGCCCTCCGTGGACTCGCCGTCGGGGGCCGATTCGCCCTCATGGTCGGCTGCCACCGGGGCTGCGCCCGCGGGCACGAGGGACAGAGCCGCCGCCGAGCTCCGCGCAGCGAGCACCTCGGGAAGGTCGTCGGGGGCCACCAGCAGCTCCACCGTGACCGCCGACTGGGCGCCGAAGGTCGAGCTGGACTCTGTCACCGCGGAGACCTCGGCCCCAGCGACCACCTGGTCCACGCGGGCACCGGCGTCCTCGCCGATCGCGCCGGGGGTCGCGGCCCACAGGTCCACCGCCCGACCCGGCTCGACCGCACGGGCGAGAGTGTCCTCGATCTCCAACGTGACCGCCTGCCGTCCCAGAGGGTCGACCGCGTCGACCGCTCGCGCGGGCACCAGCTCCCCCTCCTCCACCACGGAGACGAACTGCAGATCCGTAGGAGGCTCCCGGTCAGCGCTCAGGTACTGACCCGAGACGTCGTCCAGTCGCACGTCCACAACACGGAGGTCCTCAGCCGAGACCGGTTCGCCGACCGAGATCGTGCGGTCAGCCGCGTACACCGGGGCGGTGCGATCCTGGGAGCCGACCAGCGCCACGACGCCCGCCATCGAGACCACCACCAGGAGGACCCCAACGATGAGCCGCGGGTCCTTCCAGCTGGGCCGTCTCAGCCGATCCGCAGCCTCTGCCGCGGAGCGCGGCGCGGCGTCTGGGTGCTGTTTCTCTGAGGTCATGGATGTGCCCCTCGAAATCCGTTCCGTGCGAGTGGATGCGAGATGCCGTCGACATGGCATCGCCTCGCCTTCAGCGTACCGAATCCACCATCACCGCCGGGCTGCGCATGACAAGCTGTGGATATCCGCATCAACTGTGGACGAATCCCATCGAAGCCCACCGTCTGTGAGAGAATCACCTCATCGGGACCCGGCCGACAGGCCTGTCCCGACTGTCCGTGACGCCGTTCGAGTGAAGGAGACCGATGCGTCGCTTCCTCACCCTCCCCGACGTGGCCGAGATTCTGAACATCTCCATGGACCAGGCCCGCAGCCTCGTGCGCAGCGGAGACCTCGAGGCCATCCAGGTCGGAGGCCGCGGTCAGTGGCGGGTCGAGGAGGCCAAGCTCGATGAGTACATCGAGCGCCAGTATGAGGCCCAGCGCCAGGCGCGTCAGCAGCGCCGACGCACGACCCGCGCCGACTCGGAGTCCTCCGCCTGAATCAGACCGGGGGTCGGCCCTCCGCCCGAATCTCCGACATCGCAGCAAACGGCACGGTCCGCAGCCCGCGGGCTCCACGAAGCCGAGGCACCTCACCCGCGATGGTGAGGGCGACCTCGCAGTGGTCCCGGCCCACGCTGAGCAGCAGCCCGTGGACGAGCACCTCACCCCCTGTGCCTCGGATCTCCACGACAAGGCGATCGCGCGCCAGCCGTCGAAGCACCGCAGCCATCCCCAGACGTCGACGCACCGAGCTGCGCTCACGCTCCGCCCGCCGAGGCAGACCGTCGATCGCCTGGACTGCCACCCGGGGGATCACCACGCCATGATGCCCCTCGGCTCCGGCGATCCACTCCTCGCCCACGGCTCCTAAGCTCAGCTCCACCACGCGCCCTCCGGGCAATGTCACGGCCACCGTCTCCCCGAGGGCCGCCCGGAGACGATCTCCGAGGTCCACCGAGGCCGTCTCATGACGTGTGAACTCCGCGATGTCCCGGCCCAACTCAGCTGAGGCCTCCCCCGCCCACTGGCTCTCGAGGTCGGCGAACAGCGCGTCCCATCGCATGTGATCCCCTCCCCAGGCCCCACCGCCCCTGTCGTTGCGGGACCACACTATCCGAATCGGCCTGTCCCGTGTAACATTCAAGACCACCAAACCACATCAAATCGCATCATCTGATTACACTCGACGTCATATCCTCCAGACGGCGATGAGGAGATGTGGATGAGCAGAAGGGATCAGGAAGGCCCATGAGCACGGCGACGCCTCTACGACGACGAGATCTTCACCGACCCGATCCACGGGGGCGGGCTGCACGGCGTGAACCGACCCGCAGCTCTGCCCGCCGCACCCGGCCCACCCGCACACGGACGATCCGGCGCGACGCCGGGCTGGAGGTGCCCGCACGGAGCGACCGCCTGCAGGACATGGTCCTCACACTGCTCACCGTGGCGCTCGGCCCGGTCCTGCTGATCAGCGGTGCGGCCATCCTCGGGGTTCCCCTCGCGTCCATGCTCACGCCCCAGGCCCCGACGATCATGATGGAGAACCTTCCACGACTCGACGCCGGCCTGCGGGACGTCGAGCGAGTCGTGGGACTGGGCGCCACGGCCGTGGGGCTGCTTCTGAGCGTGGCCTCACTGATCGCCGTGCTGGCCACAGCGCTGCTGGTGGCCCTCAGCCGGCTGGGTCGCGGCGAGGGCGGCCGCGCCCGGGCGCTGTTGGAACGACTCTCCCCGGGCTTCATGCGACGCAGTCTCGTGGTGGCTCTGACCGCCCAGCTCGCCGTCGGCGGCGCGGCCGTGGCGACCCACCTGCATCATCAGCCGGCCGACCAGACACCCGTGGCCTCCGCTCCGCAGGAGACCGGAGGCCCCGAGTCCGGACCGATCCATGACGACGCACGAGGAAGCTCGGACGGACAGACGCCGCTGGATGAGACGCGCTCGGCAGCCTCAGACCGCCAGAACGCTCCAGGCGACTCAGGAGATCCCGGGTCCGGCGGAGACCTGATGGACGACAGGCCCGACGCGCACACCACCGAGCACGAGACGACACAGGAGGAGGACGTCGTGAGTCCACTGTTCACCCCGGACGCCCCTGGTCCGGAGAACGACCGTCACCAGGGTGGGGAGACTCGCGAACGGGCCGCCCAGGAGGTCACCGTCCGTGCCGGCGACACCTTGTGGAGCATCACCGCCGACCATCTGGGGCCGCAGGCCACCGAATGGGAGATCGCCGAGGCCTGGCCACAGTGGCACGAGGCCAACCGGGAGATCATCGGTGAGGATCCGCACAGCCTCCTGCCTGGCGCCGTGCTCACGCCGCCGGATGACGACGGCCCCGCCTGAGCGGACCGCGGGAACAGATCTACTCCCGGAGGCAGGGCTGAACCCGATCGATGACGCAGACGACACGAGCTCGGAGCCTTCGACCGACCGAGCCGCATCACCAGAGAGGACCTGACCATGACTGCGACCCTGTCCGAGCAGCACCCTGAGACCACCGTCCCGGAGCAGGCATCCGGCACCGACCCTCACCTGAGATCCAGGCTCGCGCGCCGTCAGCGTCCCGCAGAGCCCGGGCCGGCAGAACCCCTGCTGCGACTCGACGCCACGGTGAGGGATGATCCTGAGGCCCGATGGCCCGGAACGCCGCTGCGTCGCCTCAACACGTTCCGACTGCAGCGTGAGGAGCAGGTCCAGCGTCTGCTCCGCCGACGAGCGGCCGCCGACGCGCTCTCTGCGGCCGGCGCCGAGGACACGGACGGCCGACGTCCCACAGAACTGGCCACACTCCGCGAAGAACGGCGCCAGGTGACCGCAGTCGCGCGCCTGGTCTGCCAGGCGACCATGGAGACGCTGGCCGGACAGCGCCCCGTCCAGCAGCTGGAGCGCTGGCTGGACCCAGGGGTCTTCGACAAGGTGCGCGAACGCGCAGAGCTTCTCGCGCACGCTCGGCGAGTCGACGCCGCAGACGACGCGGTCGCGTCCGCACGGGGCCCGCTCAGCCTGAAGCGACTCCGGTGCTGCGGCGTCTCCCGAGGCGTGTGGGAGGTCGCGGTGGTCTTCGCCGGCGAATCCCGGACCCGGGCCTGCGCGATGCGGCTCGAGGCGCACCGAGGCCGGTGGCGGGTCGTGGCCCTGGAGCTGGGCTGATCAGCTGGCAGGCTGATCAGCTGGCGCTGCGGGGCTCCGTCTGCTTTCCGCCCGTCTCCGTCGGCGCGGTGAAGTTCAGCTTCACCCGGCCCGGTTCCTCCTTCAGACCCGGAACGCTGACCTCTTTGCCTGCGGCGGCCACGCGCCCGTCCTTGACACCCGGCAGCTTCGTCGCCTGGGTCTTCGCGGCCGAAGAGGTCACCTCGGCGTTGAACAGGTAACGGACCGAGTCCTCACGGATCGAGTCAGCCATCGTCTGGAACAGCAGATAGCCCTCGCGCTGATACTCCACCAGGGGGTCGCGCTGAGCCATCGAGCGGAGACCGATTCCGGACTTCAGGTAGTCCATCTCGTAGAGATGCTCCTGCCACTTCTCGTCGATCACCGAGAGCAGGACACGACGCTCGAGCTGGCGCATGGCGTCCTCCCCGAGCTCCTCCTCTTTGCTCTCGTAGGCGATCTTCGCGTCAGAGACGACCTCCCGCTTGAGCATCTTCACGGTGATCTGATCGATCCCGCCGGCCTCCTCGACGATGTCCTCCACCGTCAGCGAGATCGGGTAGAGCGACTCCAGCTCCTCCCACAGGCCCTCGAGATCCCAGTCCTCCGAAGAGTTGGCCGTGGTCTTCTCGTCGATCATCAGACCGATCGCATCCTCGATGAAGTGCTGGACCTTCTCGTGGACGTCGTCGCCCTCCAGGATGCGACGGCGGTCGGAGTAGATCGCCTCACGCTGACGGTTCATGACGTCGTCGTACTTGAGCACGTTCTTGCGGATCTCGGTGTTCTGACCCTCACGCTGCTGCTGGGCATTGGCGATCGCACCGGAGACGAACTTGTGCTCCACCGGGATCTGCTCGTCCATGGCCTTCGAGTTCATGATCCGCTGAGCTGCTGCCTGGTTGAACAGGCGCATGAGGTCATCGGTCAGGGAGATGTAGAACCGGGACTCGCCGGGGTCGCCCTGACGGCCGGACCGGCCGCGGAGCTGGTTGTCGATACGGCGGGACTGGTGACGCTCCGTGCCCAACACGTAGAGGCCGCCGAGCTCGCGGACCTCGTCGCCCTCCTTCTCCGCCTCCTCCTTGGCCGCGGTGAAGACCTCGTCCCACGTGGCCTCGTACTCCTCGGCGTCCTCCACCGGATCCAGGCCGAGCTTCTCCATCGCATGGACCGCGTTGAACTCGGCATTGCCGCCGAGCATGATGTCCGTGCCTCGGCCGGCCATGTTGGTGGCCACGGTGACCGCACCCTTGCGACCCGCCTGGGCGACGATCGCCGCCTCCCGCTCATGGTTCTTCGCGTTGAGGACCTCATGCCGGATGCCGGCCTTCGCCAGGAGCTTGGAGAGGTACTCAGACTTCTCCACGGACTCCGTGCCGACCAGGACAGGCTGGCCCTTCTCGTGCCGCTCGATGATGTCCTTCAGCACCGCGTCGAACTTCACGACCTCGTTCTTGTAGACCAGGTCATTGTGGTCCACGCGCTGTCGCGGCTTGTTCGGCGGGATCGGGACGACGCCGAGCCCGTAGGTGGACATGAACTCGGCGGCCTCGGTCTCCGCGGTGCCGGTCATGCCGGAGATCTTCTCGTAGCCACGGAAGTAGTTCTGCAGCGTGACGGTGGCGCGGGTCTGGTTCTCCGCTTTGATCCGCACACCCTCCTTGGCCTCGATGGCCTGGTGCAGCCCTTCGTTGTAGCGGCGGCCCTTGAGCATGCGGCCGGTGTGCTCGTCGACGATGTGGACCTCGTTCTTCACGACCACATAATCGGTGTCCCGCTTGTAGAGCTCCTTGGCGCGGATCGCGTTGTTCAGGTACTGGATGAGGGTGGTGTTCTGGGTCTCGTAGAGGTTCTCGATGCCCAGATAGTCCTCGACCTTGTCGATTCCGGGCTCCAGCACGCCGACGGTGCGCTTCTTCTCGTCGACCTCGTAGTCCTCGTCCTTGTGGAGCTTCTTCACCAGAGTCGCGAAGTCGGTGTACCACCGGGAGATGTCGCCGGAGGCCGCGCCGGAGATGATCAGCGGCGTGCGGGCCTCGTCGATCAGGATCGAGTCGATCTCGTCGATGATCGCGTAGTGATGCTCCCGCTGGACCAGATCGTCCAGGGACTGAGCCATGTTGTCACGCAGGAAGTCGAAGCCGAACTCATTGTTCGTGCCGTAGGTGATGTCTGCGGCGTAGGCCTCACGCCGCTGAGCCGGCCGGAGATCGTTGGTGATGGTTCCGGTGGTCATGCCCAGGAAGCGGAAGACGCGGCCCATCAGGTCCGACTGGTACTTCGCCAGGTAGTCGTTGACCGTGACGACATGCACGCCCTTGCCGGTCAGCGCGTTCAGATAGGCAGGCAGAGTCGCCACCAGCGTCTTGCCCTCACCGGTTCCCATCTCTGCGATGTTGCCCAGGTGCAGCGCGGCGCCTCCCATGAGCTGGACGTCGTAATGGCGCTGCCCCAGGGTGCGCTGCGACGCCTCACGGACGGCGGCGAAGGCCTCCGGCAGCAGAGAGTTCAGCGACTCGCCGTCCTGGTGGCGCTCACGATAACGGTCCGTCTCGGCGCGCAGCTCGGCGTCGGACAGCTCCTTGAACTCATCCTCCAAGAGGTTGACGGCGTCCGCGTAGGCGCGCAGCGTCTTGAGGATCTTCTTGTCCCCGGTCTTGAGGATTCGTTCGAGCAGAGTAGGCACGGCCGGTTCTCCATCAGGTGTGTATCGGTGCTCGGCTCATCCACTGGCGCTCCCATGTGTCGGGGACCACCTGCACGGAGCCGCGTGTCAGTCTACGCGCTGAGGCTGGACTGCGCCTAAAGACTCCCAGCACGGTCGCCGGGGCTCTCGAGCCCCGGCAGGTCGACGGGGCCCGGGCGTCTCGCCCGGACCCCGTCGTCCTGATCATTGCGTCACTGTCGACGGGGGCCTTCTCCGGTCCGGCCCGTCAAGGTCGGCCGAGGGGTCCTCCGTTCAGGCCACCCCCACCTTCCGAGGGGAGGTGCCGTTCTCCGGCCGGTAGCTCCGCTCCTCCGTGATCGGCGTGTCCGTCGAGTGCTCGGCATCGAGCGAGATGACGCCGTAGGTCCACCCACGACGTCGGTACACCGCCGAGGGCTGTCCCGTCTCGGCGTCGACGTACAGGTAGAAGTCGTGTCCCACCAGCTCCATCGCGTCGACGGCGGCATCGACGCTCATCGGCTCGGCAGGAAACACCTTGCGCCGGATCTTGATCGGCGCGCTGTCCCCATCATCCTCGCCCGGCGGCTGGTCGTCCGCGGCGGCCGCGTCCAGCACCTGCTGATAGAGGGGCCGGTCGGTGGGGACAGGTTCGAGTCCGGACATCGCGGTGGCGACGTCGGGGGCTCCGTTGCGGGAGGCGTTGTGAGCGCGGGACTTCTTCCGGTCCCTGGCGCGCCGGAGACGCTCGGTCAGCTTGTTGAGCGCGATCTCGAACGCTGCGAACTTGTCCTCGGCCTGGGCTTCCGAGCGCACCACCTTGCCTCGACCGATGACGGTCATCTCGACGGTCAGCGCCGTGTCGGCGCGACGGTGGGAGTTCTCGGAGGCGACTTTCACTTCCAGGCGATGGCCCTTGTCCGCGAGCTGCTCGATCTTGTCGAGCTTGTCCTCGACGTGCTCCTTGAAGGCGGAGGGGATCTGGATGTTCCGTCCGGTGTAGCTGACCTGAAGGGTCATGGTGTCCTCCTCGTTTCCGATGACAGCACAGCGGCCGACCAGGACACTCGTCCCGTCGCCGTTGCGATGGGACCCATCGTGAAGATACCCATACTCCACCCTAGGACGAATCGCTCCATTCGTCACGGGGGAATCCGGAACTCTCCGAGGGCTTCCGAGCAGGCCCTCCCCCGGCGCTCCTGTCCCGACGCGCGGCGGCCACCACCGCGGCCCCGGAGACATCCGCGCCGACCTCGCGGAGCACGCGATGCAGCTCATGCAGGGTGGCCCCGGTCGTGAGCACGTCGTCGACGAGGAGCACCCTCGCTCCGGGCAGCCTGCGGCGTCCGGCGGCCGTCACCCGCAGCGTGCCGCGCAGGGCCCGTCGTCGAGCCACCGATCCGCGGGTCTTCTGGCGGCCGCCCGGCAGCAGCGAGCGCAGCGCCGCGGAGGGCGTCACCGTCACCAGTCCGCCGGTGGGCCTCAGCCCGACGGCCCGCAGCAGATGATCGACCGGCCGGTGGCTGCGGCGCAGCAGGGACGCCGGCGTCGGCGGAGGTGTGACCAGCAACGGCCCTGCCTGCTGCACCCGCCCCTGGAGCCCCGCGTCCCACCCCGGATGGCCCTCACCGTCCCGCGCCCTCTGAGGTTCGCCCGCAGTCTCGACGGCGGCGCGCAGCGCCGGCGCCAGCAGGCGCGACAGGCCGACCACCTCGTGGTCCTTGAACGCCAGAATCGCGCGGGCGACGACGCCGTCGTACGATGCGGCGGCGACCACGGGCAGCACACCCATCCCGTCGTCCTCCCCCGCCGACGAGGGCACCAGCGGCAGCGCCAAGGCCTGGTCCTCCGCCCGAAACGGCGAACTCGTCCTCTCGGCCAGCAGCTGAGCACAGTCGCGGCACAGCACCGTATCCTCCCGGCCGCATCCGGCGCACCAGACCGGAGACAGGACACCGGCCAGCTCACGTGCCGCGCGGCGCAGCGGGGACGTCCAGCCCGTGGGCCGTGAGGAACGGTGGGCACCCATGCCGGCATCCTCCCCGACCGCAGTCACCGGCAGGAGCCTCCTGCCATGGACTGTGGAGAGTCTGGCGTGTCCTCGCCGGGCCGACCGCCGCTGGGGAGGAGCGTGCCGCGCGGCACACGACGAGCGCACCTGACCGGGGCCGCAGCACACCGGGGCCGCAGCACACGGGGCCGGAGCACAGGATCCGTCATCCGGGGAAGGCGTAGTCCCGGACCTCCACCTGCTCGTTGATGTCCCAGCTGTCTCCGCTGCGGGAGTTGTACGGGGCGTCCACCCGCTCGGCGAAGACCGTGCGCACCCCTTCACCGGCCGAGATGTTCTGCAGTCCCAGCAACGGGCTGCCCATCGCCTGACTGGAACCGTTGAGGTTCACCCGTTCGGCGGTCTCCGCCGAGTCCTCCGAGTTCGCCCAGGCCACCAGAGCGTCCGACTCGAGCCACCGCACATCGTCCGGGGGCGTGGTGGTCTGCAGCGCGATGGGCTCTCCCAGCCCGCGCGGCGTCCCGGAGGAGTCGCGGACCACGCCGGCCAGGTAGAGCCCGGACTCGCCGCCGTCGTCGGCCACGACCACGGCGCGCGCACCGTCCTGCGAGACTCTCAGAGCCTCGACGTCGAGCGCCTCCAACCAGTCGGCGCTGACCTCCAGCGTCGACTGGGAGAGCGTCTCGTCATAGGCGGCCACGTGGACGTGGGAGCCGTCATCGTCCCGGGAGGTCGTCCAGGTCCAGCCGAAGTTGTCCATGGAGGGCCGGGTGAGGTTCTCTCCGGTGAGCACGAGGTCCGGGTCACGGTGCGGCCGCAGATGGTAGAGGCGCTCCCCCTCACCGTCCAGGAAGGCGAAGATCTCCTCCGCCTGGGCGGGCACGGCGGGCTTCTGCGGCTCCAGCTCCGAGATGTCCGGCAGGCTGCCGATCGACAGGGTCTGCAGATCCTGCACGCGGACCAGGGTGTCGTCGAGGACTCCGACCTGGGTGTTGCTGACGCTGGGGTCCCGTTCGATGTCCAACGTGTCGGTGGGCTGCTCCGGCATCTCGTACTCGGTCTGGCCGGAGATGATCTCCACCTCCCGCACCGTGGGCAGGTCGAGGAGCACCATCTCCAGCTGATGCTTCATCAGGAGCCTCTCCTGGGCCGTCGCTCCGCGCAGGTGCTCGGCGTCCAGGTCCACCACGGCTGTGCCGTCCTCCACGGGGACCGTGGGCCTCTGCAGCTCCGTGCCGTCGGAGAAGGCCGACGTCACCGCGGGCTCCAGATACGTGGCCGGGCCGTCGAGCAGCGCGCTGACGATCTCTGTGGGGACGCCTGTGCGGCTGCTGCGGAACCAGCGGATGTCCGGCACGGCGTACCGCTGCTGCGGATCATAGAAGTAGAGGGTGTGGGACTCGTACACCGTGGGGAACGATCCGGAGGTCACCATCGTGCCCTCGGGCGCATCGGCGATGCGCCACTCGCCGTCGACCTGCTCCAGTTCGAACTCCTCGGTCTGGGTCTGCCCCTCCGGGAACTGGGTGAGGATCCCGGTCTCGTCCACCGCAGACTCCACCTCCATCTGCACCGAGTAGCTGTCATCACCCATGGAGAGCACATTGGGGTCCCCTGAGTAGACCAAGGTGCGTGCGCCCGAGCTCCATCGGGCTCCTGCCTCGTCGGTCATGTACTCCCGGGCGACCTCGTACTGGTTGGTCGGCTCCACTCCGGCGTTGATGAAGCCCAGCACGATCTCTTCCGGATCCATGCCCTCCACCGGAGAGGCCGCCTGGATGGAATAGGCGGGGTCTCCGCCGACGTCGAGCTCGGAGGTGCCCACCGGCCCGTCGGTGGGCACCATGGGCGTGCAGCCGGAGGCCACCAGGGCGGCCCCGGCCAGGGCGGCGATCAGAGCGGCCAGGCGACGGCGCATCCTCAGCTCCCCTCCTTCGGCTCGAGCAGCGACTGTTCGGTGATCCGGTCATGGTCGACCTCCCCGGTGACGGGTGTGCCGTCCACGGGGGTGGCGATGCTTCGGCGGTCGGAGGACCGATAGACCGGCGGCAGCGCCAGCGGCGAGGCACGGTACGGCTCCCCCAGCCTCCGGGGCAGGACCAGCCGGAAGCAGGAGCCCTGCCCCTTCTGGCCCCACGCGTCGAGCGCGCCCTGGTGCAGTCGGGTGTCCTCCGTGGCGATGGACAGGCCGAGCCCGGAGCCGCCGGTGGTGCGGGCCCTCGCAGGGTCCGCACGCCAGAACCGGTCGAAGACATGCGCCACCTCCGACGGGCTCATGCCGATCCCGTGGTCCCGCACGGCGACCCCGACGGCAGTCGGCGAGGAGGCGATCACCAGGTCCACCGGCCGCGCCTCAGAATGCTCGATGGCGTTGTTGATCAGGTTCCGCAGGATCCTGTCGATGCGCCGCGGATCCGCCTCCACGACGAAGTCCTCCCCCTGGACCACGATCGACAGCTGCGTCCGGGACTGGTCTGCCAGCGGCAGGGCCGCAGTCAGGGCGTCCTCGGCGAGGCTGCGCAGGTCCACATCAGCGAGGGCGAGCTCGGCCGCGCCGGCGTCGAATCGCGACATCTCCAGCAGGTCCGAGAGCATCGCTTGGAAACGCTCGACCTGGTGATAGAGCAGCTCCGCGGAACGCTGGTTGACAGGGTCGAAGTCCTCCCGCGACTCGTGCAGGACCTCAGCCGCCATGCGCACCGTGGTCAGGGGTGTGCGGAGCTCATGGGAGACGTCGGAGACGAATCGCTGCTGCATCTTGGACAGGTTCGCCAGCTGGGTGATCTGCTCCTGCAGGTTCGAGGCCATCCGGTTGAACGAGATGCCCAGCCGGGCGATCTCGTCCTCTCCACGCACGGCCAGCCGCTGGTCGAGCTGGCCCGCAGCGATACGTTCGGAGACTTCGGCGGCCTGCGAGATCGGTGAGACGACGGAGCGGGTGACCCAGGCCGCCACCGCCATGTTGAGCACCAGCAGCGCCAGTCCGGCCAGCAGCATGATCCTGGTCAGGAAGGCCAAGGTGTCCTGGACGGTGGAGAAGTCGTAGAGGAAGTACAGGCCCATGATGTCCCCGGAGGGCAGCGTGACCTGAGTGCCGAAGATGACTCCGGGCACCTCCACTCCATCCCGGGTGAAGCCTACGGACTGCCAGTACTGGCCGGTGCCGCCGGCCACCGCGTCGCGCAGCTCCTGGGACACCACCTCTTCGGCGGCGACCTCGTCGCCGATGGGGATCCGACCGGCCACCGCACGGGTGTCGGACTCGTCGTCCAACGGGAGCAGGTACACGTAGCGCCGCACCTGGGAGCCGGTGTCCTCCTGCTCCGAGAGGGTGGACTCCACCAGACGGTCGGCCTCGCTGCGGTCGGCGGTGGAGGCCGAGCTGAACTCATTGCGGATCCGCTGCATGCCGTTGGCGGCTTCGAGCTCCACCTGGTCGAAGCGCTCCTGGAACAGACCCGTGGTCACCTGCTGCGCCAGGAAGGCCGCCACCAGGCCCGTGCCGAGCATGGTCAGCAGGCCCGTGAAGGCCACGGCGCGGAACAGCAGCGAACGTCCCCACAGCCGCGGGATGCGGGCCAGACGTCGACCGGCACGGCGGAACAGCCCGGCAGCGGGCTCCCTCTCCCGGACCTCCGGTGTCTCCGCCGTCGTCGGCGCCTCGGTGCGGGCCTGCCGGATCACCGGGATGGATCCGGTCGTGGACGCTACTGCTCGGGAGGCGGAGGCGCGGCTCTCGTCCTCGGTGATGTCCTACCCCTGTCCGCCGGCCTTGTATCCCACGCCCCGGACGGTCTGGACGATCTCCGGGTGCTCGGGGTCCTTCTCGATCTTGGAGCGCAGGCGTTGGACGTGCACGTTGACCAGGCGGGTGTCGGCCTGGTGCCGGTAGCCCCATACCTCCTCGAGGAGCATCTCCCGATTCCACACCTGCCAGGGCTTCTTGGCCAAGGCGGTGAGCAGGTCGAACTCCAGCGGGGTCAGCGAGATCCGCGTCTCGCCGCGGCGCACCTCATGACCGGCCACATCGATGGTGAGGTCGCCGATGCTCAGCTGTTCGCTGTCGGGCCGAGTCTGCGTCTCAGCCGGGCGCAGCCGAGCCCGGACCCGTGCCACGAGCTCGGCCGGCTTGAAGGGCTTGGGCACGTAGTCGTCGGCACCGGCCTCAAGGCCCCGCACGACGTCGGCGGTGTCCGACTTCGCGGTGAGCATGATGATCGGGGTGTCGGCCTCGTCGCGGATCTCGCGGCACACTTCGATGCCGTCCTTGCCGGGGAGCATGAGGTCCAGCAGCACGACGTCGGGCTTGGTGCTGCGGAACTCGTCGAGGGCGGCATCTCCTGTGGTGCAGAAGGTGGGTTCGAAGCCGTCGTTGCGCAGCACGATGCCGATCATCTCGGCCAGCGCCTCATCGTCGTCGACGACCAGAATCCTGGCTTTCATCAGCTCTCCTGTTCCTCTCGTCCAGCCCGCGCACGGTCCGTCCCGCCAGGATATATGACGGGGCCCTCACGACCGACCGCCGTGCATGTCATAGGGGTGTCAGCCGAGGGGCCCGGGCTATAGGGTGAAAGTCTCAGCCTAGTCCGCAGATGTGATCGCAAGGGGACCCATGACCGCACAGTGGAGCACCGAGGAGCCGACGCCCGCCCGGCCAGGGACGGTCTTCCCGATCCGTCGCATGACCCTCGGCGAGGTCCTCGGCGGCGGGTTCTCGATGATCAGACACTCCCCCAAGGCTGTGGTCGGCGTGCCGTTCGCGGCCGGCATGATCAGCTTCCTGCTCTCTCTGGTGATGTACGCCACGATGCCCATGGGCGGATTCATGCGACTGATGTATGACCCCATGGCCTTCGAGGACGAGGAGCTGCTGTTCTCGCTGTTCTCCAGCATGGGGTTCTGGAGCGGGATGATGGCGATCTCCGTGGTCCAGTACCTCGTGCTCACGGTGGCCTTCGCACTGATGGTGATCCCGACCCTCCGCGCCGCCTACGGCTATCGGACGGGTTTCATGCAGGTGCTGCGCCTGCGCGCTGACAGGATCGGCTGGCTGCTGCTGCACATCGTGGTCATGAACGTCCTGCTCTTCGTGGTCGGTCTGGCGGTCATCGCCACGACGGTGATCACCGCCGTCGTCACCATCGGGTTCGGTCTGATCGTGGCGTTCCCCGGCCTGCTGCTCCTGGCGGCCTGGCTCACGGCGGGGCTCATGTACGCCCCCCTGGTGGTCCTGGTGGAACGTCGGGGCCCTCTGGCGGCGATCGCTCGCTCCTGGCGGCTGAACCGCGGCCGGTGGTGGATCAACATCGGCACGGTGGCTCTGATCTATCTGCTCCTGGTCGTGATGACCCTGGTGGCCTCCCTGCCGATGGGCATCGTCGCCGGCATCGGCGGAGAGATGGCGATGACCTCTCCGGAGGGAGGCACCGGTGCCTCGACGGTGCTCTTCGTGCTCGCCTCCTTCTTCGATTCCGCGGTCAGCGCGATCTTCCTCGGCCTGGCTGGTGCTCTGGTCTCGGTGATGTATCTGAACTGCAGGATCCACCAGGAGTCCGCGGACGTCACCCTGCTGGCCGCCGCCGAGGGCGCCTCCGACGACGGCACGGTGATCCCTGCCTCATTGGAGCATCTGGGCGAGCCGACCGTGACCTCGGGGCCCCCGTGGGGAGCGCCGCAGCCGGGGTGGGCGGGCTACGGACAGGGGCCCTTCGGCCAGCCGGGCCCCGGTCCGAACCCGTACGGGCAGACCCCGTATGGCCAGTCTCCGTATGGCCAGTCTCCGTATGGCCAGTCTCCGTACGGGCAGAACCCTTATGGCCAGGACCCCTCCGGCCAGGCGCCTGCTGGCCAGAATCCCTACGGGCAGAACCCGTATGGACAGAGCCCTTATGGACAGAACCCTTATGGACAGAACCCCGACGGACAGAACCCGCACGAGCAGGATCCCTCGGGCGGGGACCCTTACGGCAGGCCGCCCCAGGACCCCCGCGGCCAGCCCGGGTCCGACGACTCCGGCCGTGACGGGCAGGGCCCGGACTTCGGGCAGCCGAGGTGAATCCCGCCCATGCTCCTGGTCGCCATCACTCCTCCGACGGACCTGCCTGGTCCGGTGCCGTCGCCGCTGAGCGCCTCCACGCCCCTGGCGCCCAGCCCCGATGAGGGGCGGGAACTGCTGGAGCGCGAGCTCGCGGACCCGACGTACCAGAGGGAGTTCACCGGGCCGGTGCGACAAGCGATCGAGGACTTCCTCGCGTGGCTCAGTGACCGCATGGGCTCCATCGGCGGCGTCGACATCCCCTATGGTCCGCTCATCATCATGGTGCTGCTCATCGCGGCGATCGTGCTCATCATCCTGCTCGTCCGACCGCGGTTGCAGCGGACCGGCAGCGCCGACGAGGCGCTGACGATCGAACCGGGCATCAGCAGCGACGAGCTGCGCGCTCGGGCCGAGGAACACCGACGGGCCGGCCGCGCCGACGAGTGCTTCCGGGACCTGTACCGTGCGGTGGTCCGGGCTGCCGAGGAGCGAGAGATCCTCACGGAGCTCATGGGACGCACCGCCACGGAGGCGGCCCGTGAGCTCACCGCTGTCTTTCCCTCCCATGGGCCGCGGATCGGAACCGCCGCCGAGCTGTTCAACCTCTCCCGCTATGGCGGCCGCTCACTGACCGCCCAGGACTGTGAGGACCTGAGTGGGCTCGACGCCACGCTCGCTGCGGCCGAGCCCCAGACATCCCAGTCCCCGGCAGCGCCTCAGGTGGTGGCGCCACGATGACCGCACCGATCCCGCAGCGGTCCGGAGCCCCGTCCTCCCCCGTCCTCCCGGCGCCGGACGACGCCGCGCCCCGTGAGTCCCAGACCCGGCCGCCCACGGTGCGAAACCTGTCCGCCGCGCTGCGCTCGACCCTGCGTCGCTGGCAGTTCTGGCTCCTGCTCGTCATCATCGGGGTGCTGTTCTCCGTCGTGGTCCAGCTGCTGTCCGTGGAGGACCAGGAACGTTACGGGCTGAACAACACCGAGCTGGACGGCTATGCCGCGATCGCCGCGGTCCTCCAGGACCAGGGCGTGGAGATCCATCCTGCCTCCACAGCAGAGAGCGCGCGCGCTCTGCTGGAGGACATGCCCGAGGCCTCGATCGTCGTCCACGAGGACCGCTGGGAGGCCAGCCGCTCCCTGACCCGCGATCTCCGTTCCCAGGATCGGCCCCGAGTGTGGATCACCCCGTCGGCCGCCACCCGCGAGGAGGCGCTCGGCGGGCTGGCCCCCGCCCGGGCGATCCCGCACTCCTCCACGACGGACGTGCCCGAGGTGCTCGACGCCGGGGAAGACTGCACGGTGCCCGCGGCTCAGCGCGCGGAGACGATACGCGCCCCGGGCCAGCTGTACGACGTCAAGGCGGGGTGCTTCCTGGGGCGGCCCGACCCCACGCAGGACGACGTCGGTCGCGTGCTCGCGGCCACCGACGCCGGCCTGGTATTCGGTGCTCCCGATGCCTTCACCAACCGCCACATCACCTCCGAGGGGAACGCGGCGCTGGCCCTCGGCCTGTTCGGCGAGCAGTCCGATCTGATCTGGTACACCCCGTCCGGCGTGGACACGCTGTCCGCCGACGAATGGGCCTCCCCCTGGGACTTCATGCCGGACTGGGTGGACATGCTCACCTGGTGGCTGTTCGTCTGCGCGCTGCTGCCCATCCTCGTGGCCGGACGCCGCCACGGCCCGGTGGTGGTGGAGCCGCTGCCCGTGGAGGTCCCCGCCTCCGAGTCCGCCGAAGGGCGAGGCCGGCTCTACCAGCAGGCGGACGCCTCCACGGAGGCCTCACGGACGCTGCGCTCCGCGCATCTGCTGCGCCTGGCCCGACTCCTGCGACTCGGCCCGGGCACTCCGGAGCAGCAGGTGATCGGCGCCGTCGCGGCCCAGACCGGACGGAGCGAGCAGGAGATCGCCCGCACCGTGGACGCCGCTGCCGTCAGCGGCAACACCGCCATGGTGAGATATGCCCAGGGGCTGGCCGCCCTGGAGGACGAGGTCCGGATCCGGCTCGGCCATGGGCCGCGTCAGATCCTCCGTCCGTCGCAGACGCCGCCCGCCCCGCAGGATGCCGCAGCATCACACGACGGCCCGACACCACACGAAGACCCCACACCGCCGACCACGCCGAGGGAAGAAGCACCGTGATCCCACACCAGTCCGACCAGACTCCGCCACAGGCCCCCGCTCCCCAGACCCCCGCTCCCCAGGCCTCCACCCCGCACCCGGCCGCAGCGGCCAACTCCGGGGTCGGCGCCATGGACACGCTCCGCGACCGTTTCCACCAGGTGCGGCACGAGGTCGCCAAGGCCGTGGTGGGCCAGGACGGGGCGGTCACCGGTGTGCTCATCGGGCTTCTGGTGCGCGGCCATGTGCTGCTCGAGGGAGTGCCGGGCGTGGCCAAGACGCTGCTGGTCCGGGCGATGTCGGCGTCGCTGTCTCTGAACACGGCCCGGGTCCAGTTCACCCCGGACCTGATGCCCGGAGACGTCACCGGCTCGCTGGTCTACGACTCGGCCACCGGTGACTTCGCCTTCCGGGAGGGGCCGGTCTTCACCAACCTGATGCTGGCCGACGAGATCAACCGCACTCCGCCGAAGACACAGGCCTCCCTCCTGGAGGCCATGGAGGAACGGCAGGTCTCGGTGGACGGGATCGGACGCCCTCTGCCGGACCCCTTCCTGGTGGCCGCCACGCAGAACCC
Organism: Nesterenkonia aethiopica; assembly: GCF_039534665.1. NCBI lineage: Bacteria > Bacillati > Actinomycetota > Actinomycetes > Micrococcales > Micrococcaceae > Nesterenkonia > Nesterenkonia aethiopica. The sequence goes on from NZ_BAAAVT010000017.1 coordinate 72,878, forward strand.
AGTGGAGTACGAAGGCACGTACCCGCTGCCGGAGGCGCAGCTGGACCGCTTCCTGCTGAAGATCACCCTCGAGCTGCCGCAGCGCGGCGAAGAGATCGAGGTCATCCGCCGCCACGCGGCCGGCTTCAACCCCTCCGACCTGGCCGACGCGGGGGTGCGTCCGGTCGCCTCCGAGGAGGACGTCAGGGCCGCCCGCCGGGAAGTCTGGGCCGTGTCCCTGGCTCCTGAGGTGATCGCCTACATCGTGGACATCGCCCGGGCCACCCGCCAGGCGCCCAGCTTCCAGCTGGGGGTCTCCCCGCGCGGAGCGACCGCGCTGATGAACTCCGCGAAGGCGTGGGCCTGGCTCTCCGGGCGGGACTTCGTCACTCCCGACGACGTCAAGGCGCTGGCGCTGCCCTGCCTGCGGCACCGCGTCTCGCTGCGCCCGGAGGCTTCCATGGACGGAGTCCGCGTCGACGATGTGCTGCAGGGCATCCTCGCCACCGTGCCGGTGCCCCGCTGAGCCCTCGCCGCCCTGTGCCCTTCTCCCTCCGACCACCTGATGTGAGGATCCCTCCATGGTGCTGACCCGCCGCCTGCTGTACGTCGCTCTGGCGCTGAGCGTCGTGGTCGTCGCGCTCCCCGTGGCCTGGGCATGGTGGACCTGCCTGACGCTGCTGGTGGGGCTGATCGTCGTCGACATGATGCTGGCCGGCTCCCCGCGGCAGGTCCGGGTGGAGAGGGTCCCCGGCGCGGCGGTCCGGCTGAGCCGCACGACGACGGCGGAATCGGTGCTCCATCACAGCGGCCGCCGGCGGCTGCGCGGCTCCGTGAAGGACGGCTGGCAGCCCTCGGCCGGGTCGCTGCGACCGGTGACCCCCGTGGACATCCCGCCGGGCGGACTGCGGCGGGTCAGCGTACCGCTGCGCCCGAGCCGCCGCGGCGACCTGGTGAGCAGCACGCTGGCGGTCCGTTCCCTGGGCCCGCTGGGGCTCGCCGGCCGGCAGGTGGTGCACCGTTCCAGGCACCTGCAGCGGGTGCTGCCTCCGTTCCGGTCCCGCAAGCACCTGCCGTCGAAGCTGCAGAGGCTGCGTGAGCTCGACGGCCAGACCGCGGTGCAGATCCGCGGGGCCGGCACCGAGTTCGACTCGCTGCGGGACTACGTGCGAGGTGACGACGTCCGCTCCATCGACTGGCGCGCCACCGCCCGTCGGCGCACCGGCGCCGGGCACAATCTGGTGGTGCGCACGTGGCGCCCCGAACGTGACCGGCGGGTCATCCTGTGTCTCGACTCCTCCCGCACGTCCGCAGCCCGCATCGACGACGAGCCGCGGCTCGACACGGGCATGGAGGCCTCCCTGCTGCTTGGGGTGCTCGCCGCCGGGGCCGGAGACCGGGTGGACTTCATCGGTTTCGACCGCGGCATCGTGGCGCGCGCCCGCTCGTCGTCGTCGGGTGACTTCCTGCACCAGATGGTCAACGCGATGGCCACCATGGACCCGGAGCTGGTGGAGGCGGACTTCTCCCAGCTGCCCTCGCATGTGGAGGCCATCAGCTCCCAGCGCGCCCTGGTGGTGGTGCTGACCTCGTTGGAGTCCGGCTCCCTGGAGGAAGGGCTTCTGCCGGTGCTGCCGGCCCTGACGGCCAAGCATCTGGTGCTGTTGGCCGCAGTGCGCGATCCCGACCTGGACCGGAGGACGGTGGAACGGGCCACCGCCACCGAGGTGTACCGCGCGGCTGCCGCCGAACGGGAGATCATCGAGCGAGAGGCGAAGAAGGCGCAGCTGGTCTCGATGGGGGTGGAGGTCGTGGACGCGACTCCGCACGAGCTGCCGCCTCAGCTGGCCGACACCTACATCCGGCTCAAGGCCACCGGTCGGCTGTGAGCCTTATGTCCGCCCCACCTCAGCGGACCCTCACCGCCCCTGCTCCTCCGGACTGGGAGCGCACCGGGCGGCTGTGAGACCCTGGAAGGCGTCATGAAGGTACTTGCTGCGATGTCCGGAGGCGTGGACTCGGCCGTGGCGGCCGCCCGCGCCGTCGACGCCGGCCACGAGGTGGTCGGCGTCCACCTTGCCCTCTCCCGCATGCCAGGGACCCTGCGCACAGGCTCCCGCGGCTGCTGCACGATCGAGGACTCCTCCGACGCGTGGCGCGCCTGCGAGAAGCTCGGCATCCCGTTCTACGTCTGGGACTTCTCCGAGCGCTTCAAGGCCGACGTGGTGGACGACTTCATCGCCGAGTACGCGGCCGGTCGGACCCCCAATCCGTGCATGCGCTGCAATGAGAAGATCAAGTTCGAAGCGCTGCTGGACAAGGCGATCGCGCTGGGCTTCGACGCCGTGGCCACGGGCCACTACGCCTCGATCGTCGACCGCCCCGACGGCACCCGGGAGCTGCACCGGGCCGCCACCTGGACCAAGGACCAGTCCTATGTGCTGGGCGTGCTGACCACCCAGCAGCTGGCGCACTGTCTGTTCCCGCTCGGCGACACCCCGTCGAAGGAGCTGGTGCGCGCCGAGGCCGCCGAGCGTGGCCTCTCCGTGGCGAAGAAACCGGACTCCCATGACATCTGCTTCATCCCCGACGGCGACACCCGCGGCTGGCTGGCCGAGCAGATCGATCTGCAGAACGGCCCCATCCTCGATCCGGCCGGTGAGCAGATCGGCGAACATGAGGGCTCCCAGGCCTACACCGTGGGTCAGCGGCGCGGGCTGAAGCTCGGCCGCCCCGCCCCCGACGGCAAGCCCCGGTTCGTGCTGGAGATCCGGCCGAAGGACAACACGGTGGTGGCCGGCCCCCAGGAGCTGCTGGAGATCGACCGGCTCACCGGCATCCGACTCTCCTGGGCCGGCCCCGCCGTGCCGGAGGCCGAGACCGGTGACTGGTTCCCGGTGGATCTGCAGATCCGGGCCCACGCTGACCCCGTCCCGGCCCGAGCGCGGGTCCAGAGGGCCGACGACGCCGTCGGCTCACCCGACAGCGACGGCCTGGACAGCGACGCGGGCGGGAACAGCGTGGAACGGCTGGTGGTCGAGCTGGAGGAGCCGCTGCGCGGCGTCGCTCCGGGACAGACCGCCGTGATGTACCAGGGCACGCGGGTGCTGGGCCAGGCGACGATCGACACCGCCCGGTCGAAGAACTACCAGCCCGCCGTCGGCGCCTGAGGCGGTTCTCCGGCGTGTCTGAGGGCAGATCCCGACCGTGGGCGCCGCCGGATCGACGTAAGCTGGAACCATGACTTCGAGCCCTGATCAGCGCGCCGGCGACGCCGCCCAGCACGTGGACCCGGAGGTCCTGGAGGATCTGTTGGCGATGCGCGCCAGCATCGACAACATCGACGCCACGCTCGTGTATCTGCTGGCCGAACGGTTCAAGGCCACCCAGCGGGTGGGGGTGCTCAAGGCCCGTCATCAGCTGCCCCCGGCGGATCCGGCCCGCGAGCGAAACCAGATCGCCCGGCTCAAGCGCCTCGCCGAAGACGCCCAGCTGGACCCGGAGTTCGCGGAGAAGTTCCTCAATTTCATCATCGAGGAGGTCATCCGCCACCATCAGGCGATCTCCGCCTCCGAATCGACCCCCGACCCGTCCCGCCCCGGCGGCCCCCGTGAGGTTCGATGAGCGGGCGTACCCGACCCGACGCTGAGCAGGCCGAGGGCACACGCCCACAGGCGGTGCTCGCCACGGCCGACGGCGTGATGCCCGGCGACCAGTCCCTGGTCTCCTCCCAGCGGTTGGAGGAGGAGCTCTCCGGCCACCTGCCGGCCCTGGCCGAGCTGCCCGCCCGCGGCCACCACGCCACCCTGCGCGGACGCGCGATCGCGATGCTGGCCGAGCTGCCGGCGGAGCTGACCTCCTACGGCTGGCGGCTGGTGGACCGGCCCGGGGCGGACCATCGGCGTGCCGTGCAGCTGCTGCGCGCCGACGTCGACACTCTCGCCGACGTGCGAGGGGCGCGCGCGGAGGACGGCGGCGACGACCAGCCCGCGGAGCTGGTGCTGCACCTGCTGGGACCGGTCAGCCTGGCCGCCCAGCTGGCGCTTCCGGGCGGGGAGAAGCTGCTGGTGGACCACGGGGCCCGCCGGGATCTGGCCGACTCGCTGGCCGCGGGAGCCGCCGAGCACCTGGCCCACGTGCGCCGGTCCTGCGCTCCTGCCGCGCTGCGGGTGGTGCTCCTCGAGCCTGACCACCAGCGGGTGCGCACCGGCTCGGTGCCCACGGTCAGTGGCTACCGGACCATCCGCGCCCTGCCCCGGGATGAGACCCGTCGCATGATCGGCGTGGTTGTGGAATCGCTGCGCGCCGCCGGAGCTGACGAGGTGCTGCTGGACCTGGGCGAGGCGCCCCTGCTGGAGCATGTGGAGGACCACCGAGCCCCCACCGGCACCCGGGTGGACGGCTTCGGCCTGCCCGTGCCGGCCCTCACCACCGGCGACTGGGAGCGGGTTGCCGGGCTCGTCGAAGAGGGCACCCGGTTCCATGCCGGCCTGCTGCGCTCCGTCCCCCGGTCGATGCAGGAGACGCCGCAGGTCAGCGTCCTGGCCCGGCGGCTGAGCGAGCCCTGGCAGGCGCTGGGGATGCCGTCGTCGTCATTGGCGGCGCTGTCCGTGACGCCCCTGGCCTCCGCGGCCCGGGACCAGCTCGCCGCGGTGAGCGAGACCGATGCCCTGCGGCTGGTCAGCCGCACCCGGGACGCCGCCGAGGCGCTCACTGACCAGATGACGGCATGACCAGATGGAGGCACGACATGAGGACGCCCACCAGCACTGATCTGCGCGACGAGATCCTCCTGCGCTTCATCCTGCAGAAGTTCGACCAGCTCGTCACGCTGGTGGGGTCCCTGGAGGAGGCCGACGCCGGCCGCGACCTCGGCGAGCACACGGACCCCGAGGTCTCGACGAACTCGGCGGTGCAGCTGCTGGTCCATGTCTGCGGCGTCATGCGTCGCTGGTCGTCGTCGGTGAACCTGGGCGTGCCGGTGCCCCGCGACCGAGACGGGGAGTTCACCACGCAGATGCCGGCCGCCCAGGCGCTGGAGCTCGCCGCACGGGCCCGGGAGGCCTTCCTCGACGACATCGCCGCCACCGACTGGTCAGCGGCGCCCGCCGCCCTCCCCGCGGGCCGGGACGAGCAGTGGACCGTCACCTGCCATGGTGTGCTGCTTCATGTCTTCGAGGAGATCTGTCAGCACCTGGGCCACGCCGAGATCACCCGTGACGTGGTCACCGCCCGGCGGCCATCCCTGCCGCCCGAGCCTGCGCGATGATTCTCGGCAGTGCGGCGGCGAGCGCCTCGACGTCGTCGGCGGTGGTGGTGTGCCCCAGAGTGAGGCGCTGGGCGCCGCGAGCCTGATCCTCGCTGAGCCCCATGGCCAGCAGCACATGGGAGGGCCGCGGCACACCGGCGGTGCAGGCAGACCCGGTGGCGGTGTCGAAGCCGGCCATGTCCAGCATGAACAGCAGCGAGTCCCCTTCGGCGCCGTCCACGGTCAGGTGCAGGTTGTTCGGCAGGCGGCGCTCCGGGTGGGTGCGCGGGTCCGGACCGCGCAGGGTCACCCCCTCGACGTCGATCACGGCCTCCAGCAGCGTGTCCCGCAGCGCGGCGATCCGGGCCGACTCCTCCACCCGCTGGGCGACGACCTCCTCGGCGACGGCGGCGAAGGCGCACAGTCCGGCGGCGTCCAGAGTCCCGGAGCGGATGTCCCGTTCCTGTCCCCCGCCGTGCAGCACCGGAGTCAGGGGGACGTCCCGGCGCACCAGCAGCGCGCCGATCCCCACGGGGCCGCCGATCTTGTGCGCGCTGACCGCCAGCGTCGCCGCGCCGCTGGCGGCGAAGTCCACCGGCTCCGCTCCGACGGGCTCGCCGCCGAAGGCCTGGACGGCGTCCGAGTGCAGCGGGATGCCGTATGCGGCGCAGGCCCGGGCGAACGGGGCCACCGGCTGCAGGGCCCCGGTCTCGTTGTTGGCCCACATGAGGGTCGCCAGCGCCACGGACTCCGGCTCCTCGGCGATCAGCTCCTCCAGCAGCGCGCAGGAGGCCTCGAGGTCCAGCACACCGTCAGCGCCCACCGGCAGGAGGACCAGTTCGGCGTCCTCCTGGGACTCGAGCCACTCGGCGGTGTCGAGCACGGCATGGTGCTCGATGCCGGGCAGCAGCACCCGACGACGGCGGGGATCCTCCGCTCGGCGGCTCCACCAGAGGCCCTTCAGCGCGAGGTTGTCCGCCTCGGTGCCGCCGGAGGTGACGATCACCTCGCTGGGGTGGGCGCCGAGCGTCGCCGCGAGACGGGCCCGGGCCTCGTCGACCTCCAGGCGGGCACGGCGTCCGGCCCCGTGCAGCGAGGCCGGGTTGGCCAGCCGGGGCATCATCTCGGTGAGCACGCGCACTGCGGTGTCACGGACCGGTGTGGTGGCGGCATGGTCGAAGTACCGGGAAGGACTCGTCATCGTCCCCTGATTCTACGAGCTCCCCGGCGACCGGGCTGGCAGGGCTCTCACCGCCGATGTCCGCGGTGGGCTGATCCGTGGCCGCCGACGGGCGAGGCGGCAGGATCAGGCGCTATCGTGAGGGAGCGATGAGCAACCAGTCCTCCCCCGGAGTCCCCGGCGCAGACCTCTACGGCGTGCTCGGCGTGCCTCCGGAGTCCGATCTGAAGACCATCCGGATCGCCTACCGGCGCCTGGCCCGGGACAACCATCCGGACAGGGGCGGCTCCGCCGAGGACTTCCACCGGATCCAGGCGGCCTGGGAGGTGCTGCGCTCCGCGGAGTCCCGGGCCGCCTATGACCGGACCCGCCGCGACGGCGGCACCGGCACCGGGGAGTCGACCGACGACGTCGACGCCGTCCGCTACGGTCCCTCCGGCACCTGGGCGGCTCCCAGCGGCCGGAGCCGCGGCAGTTCGGAGCGGGGGGCCCAGCGCACCGCCTCGGGCGCTGCGCATCTGCCTCCGGAGTACCGGCCGGCGCTCTCCGATCCCCGGCCGCTCTCCCTCTCTCTGACCAGCCAGCGCGTCCACGGCGAGTTCCGGTCCCACGGGCTGTTCGGGCGCAGCCGGGTCCAGCGCCGCCACGAACGGACGATCGAGGTCCTGCAGCGCCACGTGCTCGACGAGCTGCCGGCGGCCCGGCTGTTCAACGACGTCCACCTCGACGCTCCGACGGTGGATCGTCGGGGGCGCCGTCGCTCCTCAGGAGGCGAACGCGCCGAGCATGTGGTCGTCTGCGGCGACCGGCTCACCGTGGTCTTCGCGCTCGAGGTGCCCACCCCGGCCGCGTCATGGGACGGGCAGGTGCTGCGCGCCGCCGGACGCAGTCTGGCCCTTCCGGATGTCGGTGCTCAGGCTCGCCGGCTCCGGGAGACGCTGACCCAGCGGCTGCTCGACGAACGGGGTCACGAGGTGGTGCTGACCGTGGATCACCAGGTGATGCTCCACTCCCCCGACGGCAGCCTGCTGTCCCCGGTGGTGGAGGCCTCCCGCGGCGGCGCTTCGGCCCCCTCGGCGGCCGGACGCGCCGCGCGAGCGATCGTGGGCCAGCTCGGCACCTCACCGCGGGCCAATGTGGTGGACCGCCATCTGCTGGGGGTCCTGCGAGACCAGCTCGCCTCCCCCGACGAGACGTAGCGGGCGGCGCGCCGGGCCGCCGCACGCGTCGTAGGATGGTCGCCGTGGAGAATCCGATCCGAGTGCTCGTGGACCAGCCGGAGATTCCCGGGAACACCGGGAACCTCATCCGCCTGGCGGCGGTGACCGGCGTGCAGCTGCATCTCGCCGAGCCGCTCGGCTTCGACTTCGCCGATGCCAAGCTGCGCCGTGCCGGACTCGACTATCACGACCTCGCGGTGATGACCGTCCATCCGAGCCTGGAGGAGGCCTGGGAGGCTCTGTCTCCCGAGCGGGTCTTCGCGTTCACCGGCGACGGCGACACCGCGCACACCGCCGTCGACTACCGACCCGGCGACGTGCTGCTCTTCGGCCGGGAGTCCACCGGGCTGGACGACCACGTCAAGGACGACCCCCGCATCACCGCGAAGGTGCGCATCCCCATGCTGCCCTCGCGGCGTTCCCTGAACCTGGCCAACTCGGTCTCCATCGCCGTCTACGAGGCCTGGCGTCAGCACGGCTTCGACGGCGCCCGCTGAACCTCCTCCGGACCTCCTCCGGACCTCCGTCCAGCGGTCCGCCGGCCGACATCCCGCCGACTCCGAGCGTCGGTCCCGGGCGGGGGCGGTCCCGGTCGCTAGACTCACGGAACATGGAGACTGCTTCCCCGCGCCGTGACGGCGACCAGCCTCACCCCGAGGACCAGGAGACGTCGGGGGTGTCCGTCGCGCCTGACGACGCCCCGGGACACGATCCGCGGCAGGATCCCGGCGCACACACCGGGGAGCCTTCCCGGAGCGCCGAGCCGACGACGGCGCCGCAGCTCTCCGAGGACCCGACGCTGGGCGAACTGCTGACCGCCACCGCCCATGGGGATCAGGCCTCCTTCGCAGCCTTCTACGAGGCCACCGCCGACGTCGTCTACGGTCTGGCGCTGCTGATGCATGAGGATGCCGCCGGCGCCGACGCATCCTTGGTGGCCGTGTATCACCACCTGTGGGACCAGGCTGACGTGCGGGCTCGCGACCTGCGGCTGCAGACCGCCGCCTCCGAGACCCTCACCGATGAGCACGCCGAGGCGGAGGCCGACTACCGCCCCAGCGAGTACGAGCTGGTGTTGGAATGGCTGGTGCCGCTGGCCCACCGGATCATGGTGGACAGGTTCCGGGACGGCTCCGTGGCCCCGATCAGCCTCGCGGCGATCTCCGACGGCGGCGGCGTGGCCGGGCTCCCCGAGGAGATCCTCGGCGACTTCGAGGTGCTCTCGGACTCTCAGTCCCAAGCGCTGGCGCTGAGCTACCTCACCGGGCTGACCCACCGACAGATCGCCGAGACCGTCGGCGCCGCCATCCCCGCGGTGAAGTCCCGGCTGCGCGACGGCATGACCCGGCTGCACACCCAGCGCAGCGCCCGCGACGAGGAGTTCGATCCGATCCTCCGGGCCGCCGTCACCCGGCGGGACCTGGAGCGCGGCACCGGGGTCAACCGCAACTTCACCCGGGAGATCGCCGCAGACCTGGACAAGGACCTGCTGGTCGAGCTCGCCGAGGTCTACGCCCTCGACGCCGTCGACGACCGGGAACGCTCCCTGCTGGACGAGATCGTCCTGGATGCCGACGAACGCACCGCCCAGCAGTGGGACACTAGGGTGCTGGCCGCGCGCCGCACCCTGGCGGAGATCTTCACCGCCCACCCGACGGTGCCTCCGGCCCACCTGCTGGAGGAGGTGCTCCTCGACCTCGGGGATCAGGAGGTCGGCATGGGCATGGTGGAGGAGTTCTCCACCCACACGGAGGAGACCGCCAAGCGCGAACCGATCATGAAGCGCTGGATGGTGCTCACCGGACTCGCGGTGGTGGTGCTGCTGGCCGTCGTGCTGGTCTGGCGGTTCACCGGCGGCCAGGACGTGGTCGCCACCGCCGACGGTGCCGAGGACGCCCGGGTGCTCGACGGGCTCGAGCTCGCGGAGGGCGGGACCGCCGAGGCGGTGCTCTCAGCCTCCGAGGACGTCGGCTATGTGGACTTCCAGGATGTGGCGGACCTGGACGGGCTCTCCTACCAGGTCTGGCTGCTGCCCTCCGACGAACGTCCTCCCAGCTCCCTGGGAAGCTACAGCGCCGAAGAGCTGGAGGAGGAGATCATCACGCTGCGCGCCATCGGCGGCTATGAGCAGCTGTTGGTCACCGCGGAGCAGATCCGCGGGGAAGAGAGGCCCTCCGGCGAAGTGATCGTGGAGATCCCGCTGCGCGACCGCATCACCGAAGGCCCCCAGTACGGGGGCGGCACGTCCGCCGGCGAGGACGAAGACGACGAGGAATGACCTCCAGGAGGAGTCGACGATGACCGCTGAGTTCACCACCTGCGATCTCTATGACGCCGATGAGAGCCTGCAGTCGGTCTCCCTGCAGATGCAGGACCTGGGCGGGCGGACCCGCTTCGCCGGGCCGGTCCGCACCATCCGCTGCTTCCGCGACAACGCCCTGGTCAAGACCACGCTGAACAGTCCGGGCGACGGAGCGGTGCTGGTGGTCGACGGCGGCGGCTCCCTGGAGTCCGCCCTCATGGGCGACATGATCGCCGAGGCGGCAGTCGCCCACGGGTGGGCGGGGGTCGTGATCAACGGCGCCATCCGCGACCGGACCGCCGTCGCTCAGCTGGACCTTGGTGTCAAGGCGCTGGGATCGAATCCGCGCAAGTCCTCGAAGGAGGGCACCGGCGAGCAGGATGTGCCGGTCGAGTTCGGGGGTGTGGTGTTCCGTCCCGGCGCGATGCTGCACGCCGACGAGGACGGCGTCCTGGTCGAGCCCTGAACCTCGGTCGAGCAGTGTTCCTCGATCGAGCACTGCTCCTCCCGGAGGGGCCGGGCAGTGTTCAGAAGCCGGCGAAGGTGTCCGGCCCGTTGACCACGACCCAGTGGAAGTCCTCAGCCAGCCCCCCAGCCAGTCCCTCTGCCGGTCCCTCGGAGGACGTGTCGACGATGCCGGCGGCGGCATGGATCCGCCGCAGACGGGTGAGCACGAACTCCTCCATCCGTGCGGGATCAGGGTGCTGGCTGAAGTGCTGGCGCAGCGCCTCCAGCTTCCTGTCCTCGTAGCCGCTGACTTCCACGCGCAGATTGACCCGCTCCTCCGGGGCGGCCATGAGCATCAGGTGTCGGATCTTGAAGGCCTCCAACCCCTCCTGCTCCGCCAGCTCCGGGAACGCGAAGGGGTTCTCCACCGCCGGATAGCAGGCACGAACCACCGCCTCGCCGCAGGCCAGATGGTCCGGGTGGGACTTCTGCATCCTGTCCCAGGCCCGCTCCGGGTGCGGGGACATCACGACGTCGGGCCGCACCTGCCGCATCACCCGTACGATCTGGCGGATCAGGTCAGCCGTCGGCTCCACCCAGCCGTCCTTCTCGTCCAGGAGGATCACCTCGCGGACCCCGAGGACGGCGGCCGCCTCCTCCTGCTCGGCCTGGCGACGACGCGCCATCTCGACTCGGTCATGCCCGGTCTCGAAGCCGCCGGCATCGCCCGCGGTGAGCAGACAGAGGGTGACGTCCACTCCACGCTCGGCCAGCGCCGCGACGGTGGCGGCCGCGCCGAAGTCGACGTCGTCGGGGTGGGCGCCGAAGGCCAGCACGCGGCGGGCTCCCAGCACGTCGATCAGGGCGTCCGGGCTGTGCAGGGTGGAGCGCCGGTCACGGGTCATCGGAGCCTCACATCCCGCCGAGGGTGACCTCGGCCTCGTGCTCGTCGCCGTCGCGCAGATAGGTCACGGAGACGGTCTCCCCTGCCCGGTACTCGCGGACCGTGGCGGTCAGGGTCAGGCTGTCGTCGATCCGACGGTCGTCCACGTGGGTGACGATGTCGCCCTCCTGAAGCCCGCCCTCAGCCGCCGGGGACCCGTCAGCCACCTCCTCCACGTAGGCACCGGTGGTGAAGCTGCCGCCGGACTCCAGCGGCTGCTCGCCGGCGCCCGCGGCGTTCACGGTGACGCCCAGCAGCCCGTGGGAGGCCTCGCCGTCGGCGATGATGTCCTCGGCCACACGCTGGGCGTAGTCGATGGGGATGGAGAAGCCGACGCCGATGCTGCCGGCCTCCGCCTCGGAGATCCCGCCGCCGGTGGAGGCGATGGCCACGTTGACGCCGATGACCCGTCCTTCGGAGTCGACGAGGGCGCCGCCGGAGTTCCCCTGGTTGATGGCGGCATCCGTCTGGATCACGTTGAGGTGGATGGACCCCTGGGACGGCGAGGTCTCCAGGTCGGGGAAGTAGAACTCGAAGCCCTCACCGTCCTCTTCCTCCTCGGGCTCGGGGGCGTCCGGGGTCTCCTCCTCCACGGCGGCGGAGGCCACCGAGATGGTCCGGTCCAGGGTGGAGATGATGCCGTCGGTCACGGTGCCGTCGAGCCCCAGTGGTGCGCCGATGGCGATCGCCTGGTCGCCCACGTTCAGGTCGGAGGAGGTGCCCAACTCTGCGGGCTCGATGCCTTCGGTGTCCTCCAGCTGGACCACAGCGAGGTCGGAGAGCGGGTCCGTGCCGACCACCTGAGCGGTGCGCACCGAGCCGTCATAGAGCTTGACGTGGATCTCCGCCTCGGCAGTGGCCCCACCGAGGGTGACCACGTGAGTGTTGGTGAGGATGTGGCCCTCGTCGTCCAAGATGATGCCCGAGCCGGAGCCGGCCGCAGTGGAGCCGGCCACCGACAGCGTCACCACCGACGGCGAGGCCTTGGCTGCGGCCGCGGTCACCGCCGTGGCACTCTCCGGGTTGTTGATCTGGATGCCGGAGCCGCCGACGTCGACCTGCTGGTCCCCGCCGAGGAGTCCGACGGCGCCCGCACCTACTCCCCCGCCGATCAGGCCGGCCGCCAGCACGCCCACCAGGAACAGCGGCATGCCGACTCCGCGACGGCTCTTCTCCGGCTCAGCGGGAGCCCCGTGGTGGCCAGGGCCTCCTGGACCACCGCTGCTGCCACTGCCACCGGGGCCGCTGGGGCCGCCGTACCATGGCTGGCCGGAGTGCGGGGGCTGGCCAGCGTGCGGGGACTGGCCAGCGTGCGGGGGCTGGCCAGCGTGCGGGGACTGGCCGTAGGGGGCCACCTGTGCCTGGTGCGGGTGGGCGGCCGCCCCCGCAGAGGACGAAGCGGACGGCGCTGCCGGAGGCGGGAATCCGGGCTGGGCAGGGCCAGCCGGCCGATAGGGCTGCATCGCCGGGCCGGACGCGTAACCATGCGCCGAAGATGCCGGAGACCCCTGCTGGGGAGAGCGGGGCGCGGCCGTTCCGGGCGCGGGCACGGATCCCGCGGCGGCCGCGGCCCCGGGGGCCGGCGCCGCCGCGGCGGAGGGAGCCGACGACGCCTCGGCGGTGGCCGCTGAGCCCGGCGACCCAGCCTCGGGAACGAATCCACCACGCGGGCCGTGCTGGCCTCGGTCATTTCCGACGCGGTCAATGTCGGCTGGGTCGTGCTCGGCTCGGTCATGCTGGACGAGGGGCCGGGTCGGCTCAGGCGGCGCGGCGGGGATCCGCTGAGTCTGCTCCCCGCTGTCGGAGCCGCGCTCGGGCCCCGTGCCGGGCGTCGTCGTGCCAGGCGTCGTCGACTCCTGGTCGAGCTCCGCGGACTCCGCGCGGTCCTGAGGATCTGTAGTCATGAGAAACCTGCCTTCACACCTGACGAGGCGCCCGCCGGAGCGAGCGCTGGATCTCCGGCCTCCGCGCGGTGCCGCGGGGGCGCACTCGAAGCATTGTGCTCGCCCATCCTGTACCTTCGACGATAACTTCCTGGACGCCTCCTGGGCGATTCCTGCGCTCCGTGTGACGCCTCTCCACCCTCATCGCTCCTCCTCAGCGGGCACACCCTGTGCGAAGCATGCAGGAGGACCCGTGTTCTCTGCCAACGTACTCGCCACCGTGGACGCACCTCGGGGGTGCTCATAGACTGACCCCATGCTCGAAGCCTTCGCGACGTCTCTGCCCGTCACTGTGGGAGCCGTCATCGTCGGCCCCCTGCTCATCGGGGCGGGAGTGCTCGTGCTCATCGGGCTCGGCGCCATGTACCTCTCCGGCGGCAGGAAGCAGACCCGTCAGCTCTCCTCCGCTCCCGGGTCCCGCGCCATGGGGGCGGCCGAGGGCCAGGGCTCCGAGCAGCCCGCCGCGCCGGACCCTCGGGACACCATGCCCTACGGGCAGCTGCGCCAGCAGGCCGGCTCCATGCTGGTCGCTGCGGACGAGGCCGTGCGCTCCTCCGACCAGGAGATCCTGTTCGCCCAGGCCACCTACGGGGACGAGGCCGTGGAGGTCTTCCGCCAGGACATCCAGAAGTCCAAGGACCACCTGCGTGATGCCTTCCGGCTCCAGCAGCAGCTGGACCAGCAGCCGCCGCAGGACGAGACCGAGGCGCGCCGGATCGTCCGGCAGATCATGGAGCACTGCGAGCAGCTGGACGCATCCCTCGACGCCCACCGCCAAGAGTTCGAGGGGCTCCGCGACCTGGAACGCAGCCCCGGCCCGGCCGCCGCGCAGCTCAATGAACGCCTCGCCGACCTGCGGACCCGGCTGCACGCCGCCGCAGCCGAGCTGCCGCAGCTCCAGCAGCGCTACACCGGGGAGCCGTTGGAGAGCCTGCAGCAGAGCCTGGACCGCGCCGAGGGCCTGCTGGAGGACGCGCAGTCCCACGGCGAGAGGGCCGCGCAGGCCGCCGAGGCGCACCGCGCCTCCGACGCCGTGGTGGCCATCCACGCCGGAGAGCGGTCCGCCGCTGAGGCCGCCGCGCTGCTGGACTCCGCCGACCAGACCTCCTCCCGGCTCCAGGACGCCCGCCGGAACCTCGACGTCGGAGTGGCGCAGACCGAACAGGACGTCGCCCAGGCGCGCGCCACGCGTGATGCCGGGCAGGCGCCCGAGCTGGCCGGGCCGATCGCCGCCGCAGAGGCCGCCGTCGCCCGCGTGCGGCAGACCATCGACTCCGGCGAACGCTACGACCCTCTGGAGCTGCTGCTGGGATTGGAGCTGGCCCACCGGGAGCTCGATGAGCCGCTCAACGCGGTGCGGGACCGTCAGGCCCAAGACCGACGCGCCCGAGAGATGCTGCAGACCGAGCTGCTGACCGCCCGCAACCAGGTGCAGTCCTCCCAGGACTACCTCCGTTCCCGCGCCCACCGGGTGGGCACCACGGCACGGACCCGCCTGGCCGAGGCTGAGCGGTGCCTGTCCGAAGCTCAGGCCTTCGCCGACACGCAGCCCGCACGCGCGCTGGACTTCGCCACCCAGGCCAAGACGCTGGCGGTGCAGGCCGCCCAGATCGCCGAACAGGACCGGGCCGAGGAGAACCTCATGAACACCGGAGGGGGCTTCGGCGGCTACGGACGCCACTGGGGCGGCGGCTACGGCACCGGCTATGGCGGCGGGTATGGCACCGGGTATGGCTATGGCGGCGGCTACGGCCGTCGTCGCGGATCCGGCCGAGCGGAACGCCGCATGCTGCGCTACGGCATGCGCCACGGGCGCCGTCGGTGGTTCTGAGTGCTGACGACCTGTTCACCCGCACCCCCTGTGACGGGTGATCCTCGATGACTAGACTGATCTGAAAATCTCCAGGAAAGGTGATCACCGTGTCCAAGCAGTCCATCTTCGGCAGGATGTCCCAGCTGATCCGCGCGAACGTCAACGCGATGCTGGACCGTGCCGAGGACCCCGAGAAGATGCTCGACCAGATGGTCCGGGACTTCACCAACAACATCGCTGAGGCCGAGGAGGCGGTGGCCCAGACCATCGGCAACCTCCGGATGATGGAGGACGACTACCGGGAGGACCTCGACACCGCGCGCTCCTGGGGCCAGAAGGCGCTGGCCGCCTCCCGGAAGGCGGACGAGTTCCGCACCTCCGACGACGACGCCAACGCGCAGAAGTTCGACAACCTCGCCAAGGTCGCCATCCAGCGACAGATGGACGCCGAGTCCTCGGCCCGCACGGCAGAGCCGACGATCCAGTCCCAGCGGGAGATCGTGGACAAGCTCAAGCAGGGCCTCGAGCAGATGAAGACCAAGCGTCAGCAGCTCATCAGCAAGCGCGACGAGCTGGTGGCCCGGTCCCGGGCGGCCCATGCCCAGTCGCAGGTACACGATGCGGTCAAGTCCATCGACGTCATGGACCCGACCTCCGAGGTGGGGCGCTTCGAGGAGAAGATCCGCCGCGAGGAGGCGCGGGTCCGCGGCCAGAACGAGCTGGCCGCCTCCAGCCTGGACGCTCAGTTCGAGTCCCTCGAGGACCTCGGCGAGCAGGCGGAGATCGATGCGCGGCTGGCCGCGCTGAAGACGGGCTCCACCTCGCCCGCCCTGGGCACCGGAGCCGAGCAGGGCGCCCTGGGAGCAGGGTCCGGCACCGGTGTCACCGAGGCCGACCTCGCCGAGCTCGACTCCGCCCTGGAGGGCAACGAGCAGCAGAAGTGAGCCGGGCCGCTCCGGGGCTCGGAGCCGCCACAGGGCGCTGATGCGCGCCAGCTCCACACCGGGAGGGTCCCAGATGACGTCTGGGGCCCTCCCGGTCTCTGTGGCAGGGGAATCTCTGCTTCAATGGATGTCTGGCAACCGTCACCTGGATCCATCGATGAGGAGTCCATCCGTGTCCACTGAGAACACTGAGTCCCCCGTGTCCGCCGAGCAGGGCGCGACCACGGTCAACACCGGCCTGGCCCACATGCTCAAGGGCGGCGTCATCATGGATGTGGTGACCCCCGAACAGGCGAAGATCGCCGAGGAGGCCGGCGCTGTGGCTGTCATGGCTCTGGAGCGGGTCCCCGCGGACATCCGCGCCACCGGAGGCGTGGCTCGCATGTCGGATCCGGACCTGATCAGCGGCATCATCGAGACCGTCTCCATCCCTGTGATGGCCAAGGCCCGGATCGGCCACTTCGTGGAGGCCCAGGTGCTGGAGCACCTGAAGGTGGACTACATCGACGAGTCCGAGGTGCTCTCCCCCGCCGACTATGTCCACCACATCGACAAGTCCAAGTTCTCGGTGCCGTTCGTCTGCGGCGCCACCAATCTGGGTGAGGCCCTGCGCCGCATCACCGAGGGCGCCTCGATGATCCGCTCCAAGGGTGAGGCCGGCACCGGCGACGTCTCCGAGGCGATGAAGCACATCCGCACCATCACGGCGGAGATCGCCGAGCTCAGCTCGAAGGCCGAGGACGAGCTCTACGTGGCGGCCAAGGAGCTGCAGGCCCCGTACGACCTGGTCAAGCAGGTGGCCCGAGACGGTCGTCTGCCGGTGGTCATGTTCGTCGCCGGCGGCGTGGCCACCCCCGCCGACGCGGCCATGATGATGCAGATGGGCGCCGACGGCGTCTTCGTGGGCTCCGGGATCTTCAAGTCCGGGAATCCGGCCGCCCGCGCCGCTGCCATCGTCAAGGCCACCACCTACTACGACGACCCCGCGGTGATCGCTGAGGTGTCCAAGGGCCTCGGCGAGGCCATGGTGGGCCTGAACGTGGCCGACGTCCCCGCACCCCACCGTCTGGCCGAGCGCGGCTGGTGAGCCCGCAGATCGGTGTCCTCGCGCTGCAGGGGGCGGTGGCCGAGCATGTTCGTGCTCTGACCGCCTCCGGCGCAGAGGTCCGCACGGTCCGGCGGCCGGCTGAGCTCGACGGCCTTGACGGCCTCGTCGTCCCCGGCGGGGAGTCGACGGCCATCGCGCGGCTGGCCGCCCCCGTGCAGATGATGGAGCACATCCACCGGGCGCATCAGGACGGGCTGGCGCTGTTCGGGACCTGCGCGGGGCTGATCCTGATGGCCCGCGAGGTCTCCGACCCTGCCGCCCTGGCCGGCTTCCCCCGGATCGGTGGACTCGACGTCGTCGCCCGTCGCAACGGCTACGGCAGCCAGCTGGACTCCTTCACCGAGCAGCTGGACGTCACCGGGCTGGACGAGCCGCTGGAGGCGGTCTTCATCCGCGCTCCGGTGATCGAGGAGGTCGGGGACGGTGTGGAGGTCCTGGCGGAGTCCCGCGGACTGTCGGTGGCGGTCCGCGAGGGTCGGGTCCTGGCGACCAGCTTCCACCCCGAGCTCACCCCGGATCATCGCCTCCACCAGCTGTTCGTGGACATGGTCGGCGCCGTGTGAGGTGCGTCTCGTCCATTCGGGCTTGTAAGCTCGTGTCCGATCGCTGGACCTGCTTCATCACCGCCCGCCGCGCCCCGAGGAACGCATGACTGCACACGACGACGTCGCACGGATGGCCGCCGACCCGGCCACGGACTGGGACACGCTGCACTGGATCGCAGAGAACCATCCGGAGCTCCGCCCTGTCGTCGCGGGCAATCCGAACACCTATCCGGAGCTGCTGGAGGCCCTGGCCGATCTGGATGATCCGGCGATCAACGACGTCCTGATGCGGCGGTTCCTGCCCCCGGACCAGTGGCCCGAGCCCGAACCGGAGCCCGAGCCCGAGCCCGAGCCGGAGCCCGAGCCCGAGCCCGAGCCGGAGCCGGAGCCCGAGCCGGAGCTCGAGACGCAGGACGAGGAGCACGGGGCGGCCGCGGGCCTCCTGCTTCCCGGAGACGACCTCCCGGAGGAACAGCAGCCGGACCAGCAGGATGCTGGCGCACTCGGTGCGGTCGGTGCGGTCGGGCCTGGGGCCGGTGCCGCCGCGGGGGAGCCCGCAGATGCGGAGGCCGACGACGACCAGCCCCACCGCCGCCGTCGGGTCGCCGTCGTGCTCCTGGCCGTGCTGCTGCCGCTGATCGCGATCGGTGCGGTGGTCGTGCTGGGGCTGATGATCCTGGGCGATCGAGGCGCACCTGTGGCCGAGCAGACCCCGGCGCAGGGGCCCACCGCGTCCGAGCCGGAGGAGGCCGAGCCGTCGCCCGAGCCGGAGCCTGAACCGGAGGGCCCTGACCTCGACGAGCTGCGCGCCGCGCTCCAGGAGGTTCCCGAGGAGAGCGAGTGCGAAGACCCGCGGGCCGATGCGGAGCCCTTCGAGCTGCTGGCCGAGGCCGGCGAGGAGCAGGACGAGTGGAGTCAGGAGGACGAGGGGCTGGTCCAGGAGACGCTGGAGGATCTCCGCACCGCCTGTGACGACCCCTATGCGGCTCATGTGTATCTGCTGCTGGGAGGCGAGGAGGCCTCCTCCGACGAGCTCAGCGCCGCCGTCGCGGACATGGGGATCGACTGGTTCAACTATGCCTTCCCCGCTGGCGACGCCACGGAGATGACCTCGTTCTCCTCTCCCACCGGCAACGTCGTGTGCGAGATCGGCGACTCGCTGCGCTGCCGGGTGCTGGAGCACAGCTTCGAGGCCCCGGAAGGCTGCGAGGACGGCACCACCTACCGGATCCAGGTGGACGTGGGCCCCGAGCCTGACTGCGAGGACCAGCTCTCCCCCGAGGACGAGCCCCAGGTGCTGCAGTACGGCCAGACCGCGCAGAACGGATTCTTCGCCTGCGCGTCGTTCCCCGCGCAGATGTCCTGCTGGAATCAGCTGACCGGTGAGGGCATCAACCTCTCCTCCACCAGGAACAGCGTCTACTGAGGCCCCGGCTTCGGCGGTGATCATGTCTGAGCATCGACCCCCGCTGCCACCCTGGCCGGAGGACCCACCACACCACGGCGCGGTGACGCTGCGCGCGGCCCGGGACTCCGACGTCGAGATGGCCCGTGAGCTGTCCGAGGACCCGTACGTGCCCCTGATCGGTACCCTGCCCGCCCACGGCACGCGGGAGGATCTTATGGCCTGGGTCCGGCGCCAGCAGGGCCGGCACGCGGAGGGCACAGGGTTCGCCTTCACCATCACCGATGCCGACGACACCCCGGTGGGCCATTGCGGCCTGTGGCTGCGGAACCTGCACCAGGGCCGGGCCTCCGCCGGATATGCGATCACCCCCTCTGCCCGAGGCCGAGGCCTGGCGGCGGACGCCCTCAACGCCCTCACCCGATTCGGGTGGAGCCTGGAGGGCCTGCACCGGATCGAGCTGTTCATCGAACCGTGGAACACCGCCTCCGTACGCACTGCGGAACGGGCAGGCTATGTGCGGGAGGGCCTGCTGTGCAGTCATCAGGAGATCGGCGGCAGGCGCCGGGACATGCTGCTCTACGCGGCGGTGCGGCCGTGAGCCGGTTCCCAGAGGCTCGCCCGCGAGCCTGACGGGACCCTGTCGACGATGCTCGTTGCGAGGGCGAGCACTCCGCGGCCTACGGCCCGGGGTCAATCGTGAGTTATAGGCCAAAATGTGTGTACAGCACGGCCGGGGATCGTTGATATAGCGGGGATGTAGGGGCCTGCACATGCTTTGAAAGCATGTGGGGTGACTCCTCCCTCGAATC